>CAYZBM010000028.1:0-22233 GCA_964476705.1 uncultured Rickettsiales bacterium
GTAGAATTGAGGTACAGTAATGCTAGATGACACAGTTTAATGAACAGTCTCGAGATGCAACCAGATCTTTTTTGATCAACAGAATTTAAAACTCTTAAAGGATGTCCTGAGTATGTAGCAGGTCCAGGAGTATCTGATCTCGCACTATTCTCAGCATTTCTCACAATATTATTTGTTACTATAGTTGATCTCTGAGCTGCTACCGCTTGAATATTACGATCTATTTTAATTTTTTCTAAATCTTCAGGATTAATAAAAAACTCAACTATATCAGTAAGAATTTTATCAACATCTTTTTTAGTTACATTATCTTTATAATTTAAATCAGCTAACTGCTGTATAGACCTTTTAAATAACATAGGTGTTTTCGTGTTAACTCCTAATTTGACTGGCCCTTTTGAACCCATATATCTAACCGTCAAACCTTCTTGAGTTAGCGCATCTATACTACATTTAACCTTATTTATATAAATATTATTGTTCCCAGAAGGATAATATTTATCAATAATTCTTTTAAGTTCTGAATCAGTATTTCTATGACCTCTGGCATTTAACTTTTCTACTCTTTGCCTATTTCTTTCTCCTCTAGCTCTCTGCTCTACTTTTTCTTTAACTGCTCTAGTCCATTCTTCCCTTTCGCTAGTTTTAGCCATAATAATTTTTTCTGTTAGTTCCGCACAGATTGCTTTAGCTAGATTTTTATAGTTAGGAATTTCTCTGCTAGCTTTTTCAACTGCTAATTTTGCCTGATTTGTAGGCCCAACTTCTAGCATTCCTAAAAAACAACTTTTAATCTCTTCAGGATTTCTTTTATTTTTATTAAGTAAAATAGTTGCATCAACTAATGAAATAGTTAAGGTATCTACTAATCCATTAATATAATAAATATTTTCTGTTTTCTCTTTTATATGATCTTGCTGTTTATAATCTAATTTTGGATAATTAAATCTTATTTCTATACCTCTGTAACCAAGAGATATTTGGCATTGACTAGCATAAAGAGTACAAAACTTTTTAGTATCTTGAGTTATTTCTAAATTTTGTCCAGGCCTTCTTATTTGTGAATAGAATATTTTCTCAAATTCTTTTAATATTTCTTCCGGAGATAATTCTTTTATTTCTGTAGTTTTAGAAGAATCTGCTTCTAGATTACTAGTTAGCAATAAATCAGGTGAAGAAACACTATCTTCTTTATAAGTATTTAAAGGATTAAAATGTAATGTAGGATTTGTAGATTTTATTTTTTCCTGTCCCGAAAATAAAATACCGGCAGAATTTCTACCAAAATCTAGATCATTATTTACTTTCTTTTCTGGCAAATCAGAAAACTCATTTAAACTACCAGCACTACCATATTCAGAAGAAGATTGTCTTAAAGTAGAATCTAAAGAAGATAAATTTTGACTTCCCCCATAACCAGTATCGTCCAATCCTAATTCATTTAAATTATTAACACTTAAATAGCTACCTAATTTACCACTATAAGCAAGACCGCTTTTTCCATTACTCATGTAACAACCCCCTTTTACTGTTTTTAAAAGTAATGGGAATTATTCATACCATAAATTTCACTAAAGATCTTTTATTATTTTTTAAAGACTTAAATTTTTAAAAAACTTAAGACCACAAATCTTTAACCTTATCAAAAAATTTATTCACTTTTGGTGAGGTGCTACTCTCATCGATCTTATTAAATTCTTCCAATAATTCTTTTTGTTTTTTGCTGAGTTTAACCGGAGTTTCAATTGAAACATGAATATACATATCGCCACGTCTGCCACCAGACTTCATAACTTTCATACCTTTGCCTTTTAGCCTTAATATGTCATTATTTTGCGTACCTTCAGGAATAGTAACTTTAGACCTAGTTCCGTCAATGGTTGGAACTTCTAGATCACCACCTAAAATAGCTTTAGTCATTTTAATTGGAACTTTACAATGAATATTACTGGTTTCGCGAGTAAAGAATTCATGCTCTTTAATTGAGATAAATATATATAAATCTCCAGCATCTCCGCCTCTTAAACCAAGCTCACCTTCACCAGCTAGTCTAATTCGCATTTCATCTTCAACACCTTCAGGGATATTTACCGATAAAGTTTTTTGTTTACGAACTCTACCTTCACCGTGACAAGAAGAGCACGGATTTTTAATAATTTTACCAACACCATTACAATTAGGGCAAGTTCTCTCAATAGTAAAAAATCCTTGCTGCATATGTACGCGGCCAGCACCTTTACAAGTAGTACAATTTACTGGTTCTGATTTATCTTTACTGCCGGTACTATTACAAGTATCGCATTTAACTGCAGTATTAAACTGAATAGTTTCTTGTTTGCCTTTAAAAGCATCCTCCAAACTTATTTCCATATTATAACGTAAATCAGCTCCTTTTACTTTAGCAGAACGATTAGATCCAGAAGCTTTGCCTTTACCACCTCCCATAAAGTCACCAAAAAGATCACTAAATATATCGGTAAAGTCACCACTATTCATATTGCCAAAACCATAAGAGCCACCACCTGCTCCACCGCCACCATTGCCAAAAGCTGAATGACCATAACGATCATAAGCTGCTTTTTTTTGTTCATCTTTTAGAACATCATAGGCTTCAGAAATCTCTTTAAATTTTTGTTCGGCTTCTTTATTTCCTGGATTTTTATCGGGATGATATTGCATCGCAAGTTTACGATAGGCTTTTTTAATTTCATCAGGGGTGCTTGATTTATTTATTCCTAATAATTCGTAAAAATCTTTTTTTGACATATGGTTACGAGATCTTCTTAATTTTTATTATTATATATTTGTTAGCTGTCTAGTTTAAACTAAAGGAGCAGATCTTTTTAGAAACCCGCTCCTTTTAAATTTTTTAAGTCTTACCTATTAACATCTTTTCACTAAAAGAAAAGATTAATATTAGGTTCCGCTTTTTTTATTATCAAGATCTTCAAAATCAGCATCAACAACTTTACCGTCTTTATTTTCGTCAGCATGAGCTGCAGATTCAGCATTAGGTTCAGCACCTGCTGCATTAGCGCCATCTTGAGCTGTTTTATACATTGCTTCGCCAAGTTTCATTGACGCTTGAGATAAATTATTAGTTTTTTCTTTTATCTCTTCAGCATTTTCTGATTCTAAGCTTGATTTAAGATCAGTTATAGCTTTTTCTATAGCTTCTTTTTCAGCACTTGAAACTTTATCACCATATTCTTTTAGTGATTTTTCAGTACTAAAAATTAAACTATCGGCATGGTTTTTAGCATCAACTAATTCCCGACGCTTTTTATCCGCATCAGCATTAGCTTTTGCATCTTGTACCATTTTTTCAATATCAGCATCCGATAAACCACCTGATGCTTGGATGATAATTTTTTGCTCTTTGTTAGTGGCTTTATCTTTAGCCGAAACATTTACTATACCATTGGCATCAATATCAAATGTCACTTCAATTTGCGGCATTCCTCTTGGTGCTGGCGGTATATTATCTAAGTTAAATTGGCCAAGTAGTTTATTATCAGCAGCCATTTCTCTTTCACCTTGATAAACTCTAATAGTTACCGCAGATTGATGATCATCAGCCGTTGAAAATACTTGGGATTTTTTAGTAGGAATAGTCGTATTTCTATCAATTAATCTAGTAAATACCCCACCTAAAGTTTCAATACCTAAAGAAAGCGGGGTTACATCAAGCAATAACACATCGTGAACATCACCTTGTAATACTCCACCTTGTATTGCCGCTCCCATCGCTACCACTTCATCGGGATTCACTCCTTTATGTGGTTCACGACCAAAGAAATCAGCAACGATTTTTTGTACTTTAGGCATACGTGTCATACCGCCTACTAGTACTACTTCTTCTATATCAGAGGCTTTTAAACCAGCATCTTTTAAAGCTTTTTTGCATGGCTCTACAGTTTTGCTAATTAAATCATCAACAAGCTCTTCTAATTTTGCTCTAGTTAGTTTGATATTTAAATGTTTAGGACCAGATGCATCTGCCGTTATATAAGGCTGATTAATTTCAGTAGAAGATGCACTTGAAAGCTCAATTTTAGCTTTCTCTGCAGCTTCTTTTAGTCTTTGCATAGCAAGAGGATCTTTAGTTAAATCAATACCCGTGTCTTTTTTAAATTCAGCAATTAGATAATCTAATACTTTATTATCAAAGTCAGCACCACCTAAGAAAGTATCACCATTAGTTGCTTTAACTTCAAAAACTCCATCGCCAATTTCTAAGATAGATACGTCAAATGTACCACCACCTAAGTCATATACAGCAATAGTTTTGCCTTCTTTTTTATCCAGACCATAAGCAAGAGCGGCTGCTGTTGGTTCATTGATAATCCTTAAAACTTCAAGCCCTGCAATTTTACCAGCATCTTTAGTTGCTTGTCTTTGCGCGTCGTTAAAATATGCCGGTACCGTAATTACGGCTTTATCAACTTTTTCACCGAGATAATTTTCAGCAGTTTCTTTCATTTTTTGTAAAATAAACGCACTAATTTGACTTGGTGAATATTTCTCACCATCAACTTCAACCCAAGCATCACCACCTTTAGCCTTAACTATTTGATAAGGTACATGTTTCATGTCTTCTTTAGTTACTGGATCGTCAAATTTACGACCAATTAGACGCTTAACTTCATAAATGGTTCTTTTAGAATTAGTGATAGCCTGACGTTTTGCAGCAGGACCTACTATTTTTTCACCACCATCTAAAAAAGCCAAAATTGAAGGTGTAGTTCTTCCACCTTCGGCATTTTCTAGTACTTTAGCTTCCTTGCCGTCCATAATTGCCACGCAAGAATTTGTAGTACCTAAATCTATTCCTATTACTTTAGCCATTTTTCACCTCTTAAATTTATATAAAAATACAATATTTATTTATTTTTCTAATTATTTTACGCTAATTTCAGCATAACAAAATATCTTATTGCTCCATATAGGTAGGCCCTTTTCGATCTTCAAGAGCTAAAGGAAAAAAATGATAAAATATCTATTTCTCTAGTTAATCAGAATGTTATTTCTTCACTGCCACCGTCATACCTTCAACAGTTGGAATTAAAATACTTATATATTTATTAGGATCACTTAACCGCTGATTAAATTCTCGCATCGAATTATATGCTTTTACCGACTGATTTTCTGGGCATTTTTCTTGATAAACATCGCCAAATAAAAATGTATTATCCCCGACTATTACTCCACCTGATTTTAAATTTTCTTCCGCCCAAGTTAAATAATTAGCATAATTGGCTTTATCAGCATCAATAAAAATCATGTCAAAGGGACCTTCTGATTTTATTTTCTCCAAAACTTCAAGTGCTGGTCCTTGATAAAAATTAACCAGATGCTCTAATTTTGCAAGCTTTGCATATTTCTCTGCTCGGATTATAGCCCTAGAATCAATATCTATAGCATAAATTTTACTGTTTTTTTCTAAAACTTTCGCCATATTTAAAGCCGAATAGCCCGCAAGCACACCAAGTTCGACTATTTTTTTTGGTTTATTTAAAGCAATTATCACCTGCAACAATCTAGCTTCAATTGCAGAAATTTGCATTCTTCTTTCATTAGGAGTTAGCTCGTCTACAATTTTATCCAAAATAGGATCTGATTTGGTAAAAATTTTTTCAACATAATCAAGCTGTTGAGATATTATTTCGGTTCTATGGATAGACATAAGAAATCTCAAAATTGAAATTTTAATATAAAATATAGATAAAAATTTACTAAAATAAATGTTGCATATCTTAAATATGCTTTTATGTTATCTTAATATTATATTGCAAATGTAACATTTTAATCCTTAATAACAAGTATTTTTGTGAAAATTTTAGGCATAGAATCAAGTTGTGACGAAACAGCAGTTGCTATTGTCACCGACAAAAAAGAAATTTTAGTAAATAATATATATTCGCAAATAAAAGAACATGAGCCTTATGGCGGAGTTGTTCCTGAAATTGCTGCACGTTCGCATACCGAAATTTTAGATAATTTAATAAAAAAATCGCTCTTTGCGGCTCATATACCAAGCTTTAAACATATAGATGCAATAGCGGTAACTGCAGGTCCTGGACTTATTGGCGGAGTTATAGTTGGACTAATGACCGCTAAATCGATAGCTTCGGTTCATAAATTACCCCTTATTGCGGTAAATCACCTAGAAGGCCATGCTTTAACTGTAAGACTCACTGACGAGGTTAAATTTCCTTATTTATTATTACTGGTATCTGGCGGTCATTGCCAAATTTTAGTGGTCGAAGGCGTTGGAAAATATAGAAAATTAGGGGGAACTATTGATGACTCCCCTGGAGAAGCCTTTGATAAAATTGCCAAAATTTTAAAATTACGTTATCCCGGCGGTCCAATAGTTGAAAAATACGCAAAAGAAGGTAACTCCCGAAGATTTGACTTTCCTGTACCTTTAAAAGGCCGGAAAGATTGTAATTTTTCGTTTTCTGGACTTAAAACCGCAGTAGCTAGAGAAATTGAGCTACTGGGAGCATATATCGATAAACAAGATATTAACGATCTTTGCGCCTCATTTCAATATGCAGTGTCCGAATGTTTAGTAGACCGCTTAAAAAATGCCATGACTATTTATGAAAAAACCTATCCTAAGGCTAAAACCTTAGTAGTTGCAGGTGGAGTTGCGGCCAATAAATATCTCCGTTACAATATTCGTAATCTATGTAACAGTCGGGGCTTTAACTTAAATACTCCGCCGTTAAAACTATGTACGGATAATGGAGCAATGATTGCCTGGGCAGGAGTAGAACGCTTCAAACTCGGGCTTGTTGACGGCTTAGACGTAGTCCCTAAAGCCAGATGGAGCTTAGAAGAATTATCTTAAATTGATTCTTTTTGGTAATTTTACTGTTGACAGGTAGAGTCTATAATTGTATTTAAGACCTCCAAGCTTGAAGCTTAACTAGATTAAAATTCAAGGTTTGTGGCATATTTTTATATTTATATATTATATTAGGAAGAGAAAATGAAAGTTCTAAGTTCATTAAAATCAGCAAGAAAACGTCACAAAGATTGCCGCCTAGTTCGTCGTAAAGGTCGTATTTACGTAATCAACAAAAAGAATCCTCGTTACAAAGCACGTCAAGGTTAATTCTAAAGGTCTAATTTAGATTTAAACTTATAAATGTACTGTTCTAATAAAGCAGTTGTTATTTATTGGTTATTATTTCTTGTTATTCGTAAGATGTTTTTTCACAGAAGACTATTCTAACATCGCATCAAGCTTTTTTTCTTGCTCTAATTTATAAAGATCGTCACAACCGCCTATATGTTTATCATTGATAAAAATCTGCGGTACTGTTCTTTTGCCATGAGATTTAGCGAGCATTTTTTCACGTTCTACAGCATTCTCAACATCTATTTCGGTATAGCTAATATTTTTACTTGCAAATAATCTTTTAGCTTTTACGCAATAAGGGCAGATTTTTGTTGTATAAATTACGACTTGAACCATAATAAGCACCCCATATAAAATATAACCTTGTTTCTTGTATACCCTATAATAGAATTATATTAATCTAATTCCTAGAAGATAATTATAAAAAATGAAAAACCCTTTTAAAATAGTTTCTGAGTATACTCCAGCTGGCGATCAACCAAAAGCCATAAAAGAACTAATAGCTGGAGTTAAAAGAAATGAGAAAGATCAAGTTTTATTAGGAGTTACCGGATCTGGTAAAACTTTTACTATGGCTCATGTTATAGAGGCTATGCAAAAACCAGCCTTAATAATGGCTCATAACAAAACTTTAGCAGCTCAGCTTTATAATGAGATGAAATCATTTTTTCCTAATAATGCCGTTGAATATTTTGTTTCCTATTATGATTATTATCAGCCAGAAGCCTATATTGCCAGAACTGATACTTTTATTGAAAAAGATTCAGCAATTAATGAACAAATAGATTTATTAAGGCATAGTGCTACCCGCAGTCTTATGGAACGTGAGGATGTTATAGTAATTTCTTCAGTTTCTTGCATTTACGGTATTGGTTCTCCAGAATCATATTCAAATATGGTTATTCCTCTAAAAAGAAACACTACTATTAAACAAAGTGAGCTTTTACGTAAATTGGTAGAATTATCTTATACTCGCAATGACATTAATTTTACTCGTGGTAGTTTCAGGGTCCGCGGTGATAATATTGATATATTTCCTTCGCATTATCAAGATTTAGCCTGGCGTTTAGATTTTTTTGGTGATGATCTTGAAACTATCAAAGAGTTTGATCCATTAACTGGAAAAATCACTGGTGAACTTGAAGAAACTACCATTTTCCCCAACAACCATTATGTAACTCCAAGACCCACATTAATTAAATCCGTTGAACTTATTAAACGAGATTTAAAAATTAGATTAAAAGAATTAGACCAGCAAAAAAAACTCGTTGAAGCTCAAAGGCTTGGCCAGAGAACTGAATTTGATCTCGAAATGCTGCATCAGACTGGCACATGTAAAGGTATTGAAAATTACTCAAGATATTTATCTGGACGAAAAGAAGGAGAACCACCCCCTACTCTTTTTGAATATTTTCCTAAAGATTCCTTGTTATTTATTGATGAGAGCCATGTTACAGTTCCACAAATTGGGGCTATGTATATGGGCGATAGTTCGCGGAAAAATAATTTAGTTGATTATGGTTTTAGATTACCTTCAGCTAAAGATAATAGACCACTTAAATTTGCCGAATGGGACAATATGCGCCCGCAAACAATCTTTGTATCAGCAACCCCAGGAAAATTCGAAATAGCAGCAACTCATGGCGTGGTAGTTGAACAAGTAATTCGCCCAACTGGGCTTATTGATCCTATTTGTATTATAAGACCTGTTGATACCCAAGTTGATGATTTGCTAAAAGAATGTAAAGATATGGTAAAAAAAGGCCTTAGGGTTTTAGCTACAACTTTAACCAAGAAAATGGCCGAAAATCTTACTGATTATCTTTTGGGATTAGATATTAAAGTTGCTTACTTACATTCTGACATTCAAACTTTAGAACGGGTAGAAATTTTAAATGATTTACGTAAAGGTAAATTTGATGTGGTAGTTGGGGTTAATCTATTACGCGAAGGATTAGATATTCCAGAATGTGGATTAGTCGCTATTTTAGATGCTGACAAAGAAGGATTTTTACGTTCTGAAACCTCGCTAATTCAAACTATAGGAAGAGCTGCAAGACATATTGATGGCAGAGCAATATTATATGCCGATAAAATTACTAATTCGATCGAAAAAGCAATTTCTGAAACTAATCGTCGGCGTAAAATTCAGCAAGAATACAACGAAAAGCATAATATAACTCCAACCACTATAAATAAGGCAATCTCAGAATTTTTAAAAGATTCTTCCGATAAAAAGAATAATAAAAAACCTGCAAATATAGTAACTTCTGAAGAAGAGTTAGATAAAAACTTTAATGAGAAAGATTTAAATAAATATCTCGAAAAACTAAAAAAACAAATGGTAAAATTTGCCGATAATTTAGAATTTGAAGCCGCAACAAAAGTTAGAGATAAAATCCATCATCTTGAAGATAAATATTTAAATATTAAAGAATTTCATAGACCATGATAGAAAATAATATCAACTCCAATCTCGACATAAGCTTTACCAACCCTAAACTACTTTATCGTTTAAAAAATGGCGGTGGAAAAAAACAATTAATTGCTAAAGCTTGCGGCCTACAATATTTAAAAAATCCTTTAATAATTGATAGCTGTGCTGGTTTTGGTGTAGATAGTTTTATTCTTGCAGCTTTAGGCGCAAAAGTAACAATGATTGAACGGAATCAACATATCCATAGTTTACTAGAAAAGGCTTTACTTGCGGCTAAAGAGCATAAAGATGTTATGAAAATTATTACGAATATATCTTTAATCTATGGAGATGCAATTTCTCTACTTAATAACTATACAGCAGATATAATTTATTTAGATCCAATGTTCCCACCTAAAAATAATAGCGCCTTAAATAAAAAAAACATGCGTTTAATAAAAGAAATAGTAGGCGAAGATAATGATGCTGAGCAATTATTAGATATAGCCCTTAAAAAAGCTACATATCGTGTAGTAGTTAAAAGACCAATTGAAGCTGAAGAAATAAAAAATAATAGAAAAGTAGATTTAAAATTAAATGGCAAAGCCAACCGTTTTGATATTTATATCAATAAGTCGGTTATCAAAAGCTGCTAAGATAGAGTAATATTATGACAAGCATTAACTATTGTGATGATCATCGCCGCCATTATTATTGCCATCTTTTTTAAATGTCAGTTTAGACATAGATTTCAATAAATCATCAACAGAAATATCCCCAGAACTTGCAGCTAAATTTTCAGCTTTAATTTTATCATAAAGCTCTTTACGTAAGACTGAAGCGCCTTGTGGGAAAGTAAATCCTAGTTTTACTGTTTTTCCTTTAATCTCAACCACCGTAAGCTCTATATTATTGTTAATAATGATAGATTCATCCTGTTTTCGCATTAAATATAACATTTGATACCTTCTTTTTAATTTTATCTAAAACCTTAAGAATAATTTTCTACTTTTTTATATTAAGAATAACTTAAGCTCCATGTAATTAATAGCTATTTTATTTTATTGTATTTCAACCCTGCATATAAATGGAAAACTTAACAAAAAAATGCCTAATACGCTAGTATAAAATATAAAACCACACCAAAAATTACTGTTTGTGGGATATAAAATTGCCACCCCTTACCCTAATTACTCTAATATGAATAAAAAAATGATAATAAATTGAATTATTTTTGAGGAATTTTCAGGCGAAGGTTAGTAAAGATACCGCAGTGTATACTAATACATGAGGACAGCTTTACTAACCTTCAACGACAAAATTACCAAAAAGAATCAATTTAGCCACATTACGAGACGGCAATCTGTAGCTTTATTTATCAAATTATATTCTTTAACCTTATTTAGATCGCTTAAATTTTCGCTAGTAGTACAAGAATTTAAAGCACTATCTTTACCTTCTATAGCATAAATATTTCCACTACTTGCTATTTTATCATCTAGCTTTTCATCGATATAACTAGCATCTTCAGGAGTAAAAGAACCTGCATAAGGCTGATTATTTGTAGAATTTTTAGTATATTCAATAAAAGTTCCATCTTTGCTCAAAATAACATCTGAACGGATTAAAAAATAATTATTTTGGATTTTACTTGAAGGAACATTAATTCCAGGCTTAAATATAGGAGATCCATCGCTAAATCCACTTAGATTACTGTCAATAAAACCTGCTAAATATAAATGCTGCCAAGTATATAAAATTTCAGTATCGTCACCTGTTATTCGCCAATTACCATCGCCATTTCCTCTATTTTTTGTGCCAAAATAGTTGGTAGCAAATTTAAAATCACCGGGATAAAAATGAAATTTTTCCTTAAATTGGCTAACTGCCATTTTATATTTATCTAAATCACTGATAACACTTCTAAGTTTAGCATTTTTTATAATAGCATCACCTGCTACCACTACCGAAATAATTGCCCCAATAATACTTAAAACAATAGCCATTTCAACTAAGGTAAAACCCTTATTTCGTTGCATAATTAACTCATATATTATATAAAAACTTCAAGCCAGAAAGCCATCAACTGCGAGATAATAACATGACAGACACAATTATAAACAAAAAACAAACAACCGAAGAATGGTTTGTTAATTTACGTGACTTAATTTGCACAGAATTTGAAAAATTAGAGAGCGAATTAGTAGGCAGTAATCTCGAGACGGGAAAATTTAAGCGGAAAACTTGGGAGCGACCTGGCGGTGGTGGTGGAACCATGTCAATAATGCATGGCAGGGTTTTTGAAAAAGTTGGAGTAAATATTTCTACTGTCTATGGAAAATTTGAACCAGAATTTGCTAAAGAAATGCCCGGAGCTTTAGAAAATCCAGAGTTTTTCGCCACAGGAATTTCACTTGTCGCCCATATGTGCTCACCACTGGTTCCGGCCGTCCATATGAATACTAGATTTATAACTACCAGCAAAGAATGGTTTGGCGGCGGAGCCGACTTAACACCCACTTTCCCTAAAGAAGAAGATACTCACGATTTTCATGCCAGCTTTAAAAAAGCCTGTGATAAATTTAATCCTGAATATTACCCTAAATATAAAAAATGGTGTGATGAATATTTTTTTCTTCCCCATAGAAATGAAGCAAGGGGTATTGGTGGTATTTTTTATGATAATTTAAATAGTGGTAATTTTGCAGAAGATTTTGCCTTTACCAAAGATGTTGGCTTAGCTTTTTTAGATATATTTCCTAAAATTGTTAGAAGATCACTCAATAAAAAATGGACTAAAGAAGAACGTGAAACTCAGCTTATAAAACGTGGCCGTTATGTTGAGTTTAACCTACTATATGACCGAGGTACAAAATTTGGCCTAAAAACCGGCGGCAACACTGAGGCTATACTTATGTCGTTACCGCCAGAAGTTAAGTGGTAAAGATTTTAATTTTATAATTTTCTACTTAAATCAACACAAGAAGCATGAGGATTATCTAATACTTCATTTAGACGATCATTAAAGTCCCACATATTGACAAGCATATTATTAGCAGCTCTTTCTACTCCTTGGCATAGCCAATCAGCCATTTGAAGAGCAGCAGGCACCAAATATTTTTGCCGAAACAAACTTAACTTAACTAACATTCCTATATTATCTAGGCCAATTATTCTTCCTGGGGGTAATTTGGTAGGAGTATCTTTATTATTATTATCAAGATCTCCGGTAACATAATTTTTATCTCCTATAACTACTAAAAGCAAATCATCTAGTTTTTTAGGCATTTTATAACTCCAAAATTATTTTTACAAGCCACGAGTTAATAAATTAACAAATAGCTAAAAATTTGTCAACTCTCAGATATCGTAAAATTAGCATAACAATTCAAATAATAGATGAAGTTGGAACTTTTCCTTGCTATTTTTAGTATTTTTGAGTAGTATATAGCGCAAAAAGGAAGTATTTTTGGCAGATCAATGTACAAAAAATGATATTTTATGAAATATCTAACTAGAATATTTCATAGTATAGTATTTCTTAATTGAAATGAATGTATTTTTGGATCCTTCAGTAAAACATAAAATAGCATAATAAGTATATGTTTTTTCAGGATAACCTGTCCCGGATTTATTCCGGGATCCATAAAAAAATTAGGAAGCGAAAACTTTAACTGCTATATAGATTCTTAATATCCTTAAACCCGCTCCAAGCACATAGCAACACCCATTCCACCACCAACACATAAAGTAGCTAGACCTTTTTTGTAATTACGTTCATTCATTAAATGAGTTAAAGTAACTAAAATCCGCGCGCCACTTGCTCCTATTGGATGACCAAGAGCAATCGCTCCGCCTTTCATATTTACTTTTTTAGGATCAAGACCAAGTTCATTATTTACTACTATAGCTTGCGCGGCAAAGGCTTCATTGGCTTCAACCACATCTAGATCTTTAATTACCCAATCAGCTTTTTTCAAAGCTTCGCGGGAAGCATAAACTGGCCCTATTCCCATATAGGCAGGATCTACTCCTTCTTGCGCGAAAGATTTAATTCTCGCCATAGGCGTTAATTTTAAACCTTTAGCTCGCTTATACGACATAAGTAGAACTACAGCCGCGCCATCATTAATTCCCGAAGAATTACCAGCTGTGACTGTACCATCTGCTTGGAATGCTGGCCTTAAAGCCGAAAGAGTTTCAAGGTTAGTTTCTGGTTTAATAAACTCATCTTTCAGAACTACAATATCTTTTTTTCGGTCTTTAACATTAATAAATAATAATTCATTTTTAAATAAACCTTCTTTATGCGTCATCATCGCTTTTAATTGTGAATTATAAGCAAACTCATCCTGCATTTTACGAGTAATAGAATATTTTTTAGCAATATTCTCAGCCGTAATCCCCATATGGTAATCATTAAAAGCATCCCATAAGCCATCTATAATCATACTATCGGCCATAGAAGCATTGCCCATTTTAGTACCATTACGCAAATTAATAAAATGCGGAGACAGGCTCATATTTTCGTGGCCACCAGCAATTACTATCCCATCATTTTCTTTAATTGACATTGCTCCAAGCATAATAGCTTTTAAACCAGAACCACAAACTTGATTAACTCCATAAGCCGGGATAGTTTTATTTAAGCCAGCATGAATAACTGCCTGCCGCGCTGGATTTTGGCCACAACCTGCGCTTAATACCTGACCTAAAATAACTTCTTTTATTTCATCTTGCTTTATTTTTGTATCAAGCAATAAATTTTTTATTAGATCTGCGGTCAGCATATGAGCTGGCACTGATGATAATCCGCCACAAAAATTTCCAATAGGAGTACGTTTTGCAGCAACAATAACTACATCATTATCCAAATACATAAAAACAGACCTTTTCTTTTAAATAATCTTATATGAAGAAAAACATAATAATCACTAATAACAAATAATCCAAGTATATTAACCTAATATAGCTTTAGAAAATATAATATAAATATCTTATTTTTAAAACCTGTTTTCTTTCGCTAATACAAATTAAATAATTAATAATGTTTTTTATACTCTAAAAACAAAATATATACTTGAAAGTATTTTTCATGTGTGTTACATATCACATTATAGCCGGAATTTATAATTATAAAACATTTAAATTTAATTATTTTTTCCAGGAGTTTAAAATGAAGAAAAAAGTTCAGATAGTATTATTTGCAATAATTTTAGCAGAAATAAGTAGTGTACATCTTGGCTACGCTAATGATAATCAGCAAGATTATTCGCAAACTGACAAAAACAAACGTTCTTTTTATGTATTTGATAAACAAGATATAAATAAAGATGGGGTTGTTAGTAAGTTAGAAATGCTTGATGATGCCCAAAAACGTTTCGCAGCAATGGATTTGAACAAAGATAATAAAGTTACTAAAGAGGAAGTAACCGAATATTATAAAAGTTTAAATAAAACCTGCCCTTGCAATAAATTATAAATAATTTTATCAAGCGGTCTATGGATTATTTACCGCCATAGACTGCTTGATGCTTTAACTAATTTAATTCCTCATTACTATGTAAATCAATATTAAGTAATATACCTAATATTACCATCATCGTAGCCATTATTGTTCCTCCATATGAAAGTAATGGCAAAGGAGCACCAACTACCGGTAAAATCCCCATAACCATACCAATATTCACAAATACATGGAATGAAAAAATACTTACCATACCAAAAGCAAGTAGCCGTCCAAAATGATTATTTGAGCGAATAGCTATTACTAAACCAAAAATAAAAATAATTAAATATAATAAAATTAATACTAATCCCCCGATAAAGCCAAATTCTTCAGAAAACATAGTAAAAATAAAATCTGTTTGTTTTTCCGGTAAAAAACTTAACTGACTTTGACTACCATGTAAAAAACCTTTACCCAAAAAACCACCAGAACCTATAGCAATTTTTGACTGCATAATATTATAACCAGCACCTAAAGGATCGCTATCTGGGTCCAGGAATATATTTACTCTTTTTTTCTGGTAATCATGCATAAAATGCCAGGCAATTGGAATAATTGCAGCTCCAAATCCTCCGGCAACTAAAAATTTCCAGATTCTAACTCCAGCAGCAAATAAAACGGAAGTGCCTACCATCAATAAAATTAAGGCTGTTCCTAAATCTGGCTGCTCAATAATCATGGCAACTGGAACTAAAATTAAAAGCCCTGGAATAATTAAATGGATAATCCGATGAATATTAACAATACTTGCTTGATGAAAAAATTTTGCCAAAGCAAAAACTAAACATATTTTCATTAATTCTGAGGGTTGTAAAGTTACTGGACCAAATTTTATCCATCTAGTTGCTCCCATCGCCGTTACACTAAAAACATTTAAAGTAATCATGAGTAGCAGAACTATTACTACGCCATATATAAAATAAGAATATTTTAAGAGTACTTTAAGATCAATCAAAGCAATAGCAATTGCTAAAGGCAAAAGAACTAAAAATCTAATAATCTGTTTTAATGCCCAAGGTTCAAAACTAGCTTCAGCTGCTGAATATAAAACCGCAAAACCAATTAAAGAAACTACCGTAACTAGTCCAACCAATAACCAATTAAGTGACAATATTTGATTTATAATTCCTTTTTTTGAACTAAAAAACATTTCTAATTTTACTCCGTATTGCTAACCTTTAGTTTCTTCATTAATTACAGCTTTATTTATATTCTGAGCTTGCTCTTCCAACTCAATGACTTTTGTCATTATATCTTTAGCCACAGGAGCTGCTGCTTGTGAGCCGGCTCCTCCATGTTCAATTACTACCGAAATAGCATATTTAGGATTTTCAAATGGAGCAAAACCAACAAAGGATGCATGATTTTGTAATTTCTTTAAATCTTTCTCCGACATTTTGGCAAATTCTTTAGCATCTATTCGGCGTGATACTACTTGCGAAGAACCAGTTTTTCCCGCCATAGTAAAATCAACAGTTTTAAGTCTACTAGCATAAGCTGTACCCCCTTGAGCATTAATCACGCGGTGCATTCCTTCGCGCACAATATTAAGATGTTCAGGTTTAAATTTAAGATCTTTAAATTCAGGAGTCCCACCATCTAAAGCATTATAACTTAAATAAGGTATAATTTTTTTACCAGAGGCAATTCTGGAAACCATAATTGCTAATTGGAAAGGAGTAGTTAGGACAAAACCCTGCCCGATTCCGGCATTTAAAGTATCTCCCATCTGCCAGCTTACACCAAATCTTTTTTGTTTCCATTCTTTACTAGGAATTCTTCCAGCTTGTTGGTTAGTAATGCCAATATCACAAGTTTGGCCAAGACCAAAGTTATGCGCAGTATCATAAATAACATCTATGCCAATTTTTTTTGCAATAGTAAAAAAATAACAATTACAAGAATTTTTTATAGCATCTTCCATATTCATATGACCATGCCCTTCTTTTTTCCAGCAATGGAATGATCTGCCGCCTAAAACAACATAGCCTGGACAAAAAACTGTTTGGCTATGGTCAATTCCTTGTGACAAACCCGCAATTGCTACCACTAATTTAAAAGTAGATCCAGGGGGATATTGATTGGTCAAAGCCTTATTAATTAGCGGCCGATTCTCATCTACTATTAATTCTTTCCAGCCTTTATGTGATATCCCATAAGTAAATAAATTAGGATCAAAGGCTGGAATGGAAGAAATAGCTAAAATCTCTCCAGTTTTTATATTAATTACTGTTGAACTTGCACTATCACCATCCAGTCTTTCAGAGATATATTCTTGCAAATCTTTATTAATTGTTAGTTTTACATTGTTTCCTGCTATTGGTTCTTGCCTTGAAATTTCTCGAACTGGTACACCAAAAGCATTTACTTCAACTTTTTTAATTCCTACAGTTCCACGTAAATCTTCCTCAAAAGTTTGTTCAATCCCTCCTAAGCCAACCTTAAAATCAGGATGATTAAGTAAGGGATTTTCTTTCACTTCTTCTTCAGAAGCAGCTCCAACATAACCAATAACATGGGGGGTATGATCTATCATTGGAAAATAACGCATTTGTCCAACATCAACTGATAAACCAGGAAGCTCAGCAATATTTACTTCAATTGTAGATAATTGCTCCCAAGTTAAACGTTCATATAAAATTAGTGGCCGATGCGAAGAATAAGCTTTAATTTTTTTAAGCATAATTTGATAATCATTATCACTTAAATTTAATATTTTTTGTAAATTAGCTAAAGATTGTTTAATATTCGCATCAACTGACGGATCAAACATTATACGATAATAATCTTTATTTAAGGCTAAATCCTTACCATTTTTATCAATAATCTTACCCCGCAATGGTGGAATTAGACTTAATCTTATCCGATTACTATCTGAAGAACTTTTAAATTCTTTTTCTTTGATAATTTGCAAATAATATAATCTGCTAATAAGGGTAAAAAATAGCGTAGCCTTAAGCCCCATAAACATAAAGGCTCTGCGCGTAAATAACCGTTTTTTAACTTTGGTATTAAACATTAGCTAATTTTATGAAGGATAATTTTAAAATAAAATATTATGTACACCCTTTTAAATTAAATTTATATATTTTACAAAATTCTTATTGAAATATTTTTGGCTAATCTAATTAATAGTAGATAAAGTAATGATTTACTATTAATCTACTATACTTATGATCCGGTATTTTTTATAATATGTTTTTTCTAAATATAAAAATTTACCGTATTTTTTATGTATTTACTCAACTTGTTAATTTTTTGCCCTAAGCGTATTGCTAGTTATTTTGAATGGGCTGGTCCACTTATAGCCAGGATTATTGTTGGCTATACTTTTATGCTAACTGGATGGACCAAACTCCAAAACATGCCGAATATTATTGAAGTTTTTCGTGATTTAAACATTCCATATCCTGAATTTTTAGCACCATTTGTTTCTGGTTGGGAATGTTTTGGTGGTTTGTTTATAATTATTGGTCTTTTAACACGCATTAGTGGTGGAGCACTAGCCATTACTATGATTGTTGCCATTATATCTGCCAAATTAGGTGATGTAGATTCATTAGAAACTTTATTAGGTTTTGAGGAAGCAACTTATTTTGGAGTATTTACCTGGCTAGCAATATCTGGAGCGGGCAAAGCATCTATAGATTATTTTTTAGAGCGCAAGTTTAACAAATAGAAACATCAAAACATAGAAAGATTTTCCATCTTTTTTTAAAATCCCGCTTGAAAATATTTTCTGCGCACTATATTCTTTTGTCCTCAATAAAGTAAAACCAAAGTATTTAGGGCAAAATAAAATATATAGGTAATGTTAGCATATGTGGGAGGTTTTTACTTATGGTGGTGGTGAATTTTTAGTCGAAATATTTAATGCGGTTGCAGCTTTAACAAATGGCGCCAACTATTTGAGTTTGATTAAAATTTCATTATATATTGGTTTAATTTGGGTCTTACTAATTGCTAGTTTTGAAATGAAATATGCTTATGGCGCTAAATGGTTTATCGCTTTTATTTTAATTTATAACAGCTTATTTCTTCCTAAAACTACTATTCATATCACTGATAGATTAAACCCTTCAGTTCAAGCCGCAACAATTTCTAATGTTCCTTTTGGCTTAGCTTTTTTTGCTAGTATCTCAAGTCAAATAGGTGATAGTATAACCAGAATAATGGAGCAAAATTTTTCTTTGCCTGATGATTTAAAATATCAACAACATGGAATGTTATTTGGTGTTGAGCTTTTAAGAACTATGCAAAATGTAAAAATCAGCAATTCTATTTTTGCTAGTAATTTAAGTTCTTACATGGGGCAATGTGTATTTTATGATTTGCTATTAGGTAAATATAACTTAAATGAGCTTAAAAATTCTTCTAATATCTGGCATTTTTTAACAGTAGAAAATCAACCCTCACCTGCCCGCTCTGTTTTATATAAAGATCTGGTTAATCCTAAAAATTCAGAGATTATTACTTGTTTGGAAGCAAGCGTTAGATTTAATAATCTATGGAATAATGAGCTTAATAATACAATAAGCCTATTGGGTAAAAAATTATTTGGAGCTAGCCCAAGTGTAATTAATAATAATCAAATTATTGCTTTGCTGCCGGTCACGGCAAATTATTTTATGGATATATCAAGCAATTCTTTAGATATTTTAAAACAACAAATTATGATTAATAGTTTTAATAATACGGCTTTAGATTTTACTGCCAAAAATCTTACTGATTCTTATACGGCAGCCAGAGCTGAACTTCAGGCCAGAAGTTCTTATGAGTCAATCTCAAGGCAAGCAGCTAAATGGGTGCCAACCTTAAAAATAGTTTTTGAATGTTTATATTACGGAGCTTTTCCAATTGTATTTTTATTTATGCTACTGCCAACTTATGTAACTACCCTAAAATCATATTTTTTTGCGTTTATTTGGCTACAATCATTTGCTCCACTTTATGCAATATTAAATTTAATAACTAGCGGCATCGCCAAAACAAATAACTTAAGTGCAAGTTTATTGCCCAATGGCGAACATGCTTTAACTTTATTTACTCACTCTGGCATTAATGAAGTTAATCATGATGTGGCAGTCCTTGCAGGCTATTTATCCCTCTCAATTCCCTTTATTGCTTTAGGTTTAGCTAAAGGAACTTTAAATGTTGGCGAACTTGCAACATCAATATTATCAATCTCGCAAAAAGCCGCAACTGATGCCGCAGAAGAAGTAACTACCGGAAATATTAGTTTAGGTAATAGCTCTATTGCTAATTATAACTTAAATAATATTAATCAAAACCGTATTGTCTCTTCAAGCTTAATTGATGATCATTCTTTTGGCTTTAGAAATGAACAAGGTGGCTTTACTTATAGTTATGGTAAAAATAATTTAGCTTATGATCAAGGTCAGGCTATTTCTAACTTGCCAATGTTTAATATTAAATTTTCTGACAATATTAGTAAAAATTTACAAAAAAATATTGAAGGCAAAAAAGAACAATCAGCAGAATATATAAAAAGCCGGCAAAAATTACTAAGTAATGGTTACGCGCAAATCATCAGCCAAGCCTATAATCAAAATGCCAATAATAATAGCACTAATGATTATAGTAGTAAGTCAGGATTTGAAAATAATCAAAGCCAGCACGATATAAAAAATTATGTAAATGCCTTAAGCCACAGCAATAATATTTCAACAACAGATGCCATAAATTTAGCAGCAGAAATGGCGGCAAAAGCGGCTATTGGCGGGGATGCAGGAGTTTTATCGGCTAATATAGGTGGGAATTTAAGCGGAAATTTAAGCCGGAATATTGCCAAAAATACTAGTGAAAGCAGCAGCGAATCAATTCAAGATAGTAAAAATTTAAATAAGATTTTAAGTGAACTAAAAGACCTGCTTAAAAATAATAATTATCATTTAAGTAATAATAAAGGCGAAGATATTAGTGACTCGGTAAGAGCTCAGTTAAACGAAGCCGATAATTATGAAAAAAGATATAGTAATAATGAGCGTGAAATTTCAAGCCTAACTCAAAGTAAAAATCAAATCGATAGTCAGGCTCTAAGCATCGATAGGCAATTAAATCATGAATTTGTTACCGATTTTTTACCCAAACAAGATGATTATAGCCATAGCTTAAATAACGGTGAATTTAGGAAGTTAGGCAATGATGGCGCTTTAAGAATTGTTAGCAGTAATACGCCAGAAGACAGACTGATGCTGAGTAAATATTTAAACGAATTTAAAGCGAATAAAATTATGAGTGATTTTTCTAGCCATGAGTTTAAGAGCATGTATAATGCAGTTAATCCAGGTTTGGATGACGGGGTTATTCGAGGTGATTTGACCGCGGATTTTGAGAAGCGCGGAGAGGAGATTAGGGAGAGGTTTGATGCTGATGGTGGGGATGAGGTGGATAATAGTGGGTTGGTAGATGTATATAATAAACGAAAATATCGCAAGAAAATTATTAACCAGTAGAACTTATGTAGTTTTTATCAATGCAGTAATATTTATGTTACTCGTCACTAATATATCATATGCTGACAATAATTCACCATACATGAGAACAATTTCTCCTTTTGGTATAGATATAAATACTTCAACTTTAAATGATCTTAAAAAAAAATATCAAATATTAGAGACATTTAAAGACTCTAATAAGAACTACACTGATCATCAAATAGAATTCGATAAATCTCTTGATAGAAATTTATATAGAATACACGTAACAACTGAAAATAAAACGGGTATAGTACGGAGAGTCATATTATATTTTGGTGAATATGCTCCAGATAAATATATGGATATTATTAAAGAAAAATATAAGAACTTCACAAAAATAAATAATAAGAATGGATCTTTTTCTATAATTATAAATGATATAATTATAGAGATAGAACAATTCCATTTTAAAAATATAAATATGACCATTTCCTATACTGACAAGAAATACATAGAAGATTTCCATAAATCACAAAATTCAAAAGAACGAAGTATAAAGGATATGCTGTAGTACATAGTACCCCATACTTTTTGAATTACTGCTCTTCTCTACGTAAAAAGCCGCACTATACGTCATCACTGTATAAGTTCACTAATTCGGTTCTAAATTAGGCCGTTAAGTTAAGCGGATAGATAATGATAAGTTCCGCAATCC
>CAYZBM010000029.1:0-22194 GCA_964476705.1 uncultured Rickettsiales bacterium
GATTAAAGGGCATAAAATACCTTCCATAAAAAATCTCATTTTTTATCATTTTACTGTTGGTTGTCTTACCTTTCTGGTTATAAATTACTAGAAGCCTATATACTAAAAATGGGTACGGCTCTTTAGCTTTTCTATTAAAATATCAAAATGTTTATAAATATAAGTTGTTGATATTTTAAGAAAATCTAAGGCAAGGATGAGGTTGTTGGAGAATTTCAGAAGAAAACAGCACCTCAAAAAAGTGTGGGGTACTATGATACAGCATCCACCACCTGCCCCATTTTTCTTATATAGTAGATCAAGCAATAATTTGCTAACAAATCATTGCTTCGATTATATATATCCTGAAAAAACATATACTTATAATAAATTCATATTTTATTCAGGATCCATTCAAATAGGTATTTTTCAACTTCTTTTACTATATTAAATAAGAAACTTCCTATAAAAATAGATTATTTAACAAAATCTTAATTATTAAATGATATACTCTACCATTATAGAAAAATTTTATCACTAAGTGCAAATTAACGGACCTTAATATGTCAGCAGAAAAAAGCTTATCCTTATTAAAGATAACTCAAAAGACACGGGAAATCATCCTCCATGCCGAAGAACTTGCTAAGCAAGTTGAAGCTTCTGTCTTAGGAAAATTAATTACTGATCTTGATAAAGAAAATAAACCCAAATGTAGTAAAATATTTACAGTAGTAGAAAAATTTCTTAAAGAAAGATTTGCACCTGAAGAATTAGATGATTCTTTAAAAAATAAATTAAATGAATTTAAAGAAATCATAGAGCCACAACAGAATACTCAAGACTATAATATCTTAATGAAAGAATTTCTTAAATTTGTCTATTTGGCCAGTTTGAAAACTGAAAATAGCGATAAAATTGAAGAGCTAAATAAATTCCTTAATCATTTACAAGCCTGCCCTCCTGGTAATACAGAAAAATTAGAAGGACTAAATATTTATTTATCCTTAGGGGATAAAACAGAAAGAGAATTTTATCATAATTATAATATTACCAGAACCCAAGTAATAGGAGAATTATCTTCGGTTCACGAGGGACTACAAATTCATATTATCCCTTTTTTAGATTATTTGCTGAGCATTAGAAAGACTGAAGAAATAAAAGATAAGTACTATTTATTACCAATGACTGAAATAGAAATGATAAAAATACAAGAGTTATTGCTTAAATTTCCAGAAAGACTTAGAGATTCTTTATTACAAAGCAAAGCACAATTTATAGAGGCTTTTGAAGGAATAGTACAAGAATATACTCCTGCTAAAATTGGAAATATATTAAAACCAGAGAAAACCCCAGAAGAAAAACAAGAGTTAGAAATATTTAAAAGTCGGATAAAGCCCTTTGTTTCTGAAAATGGTCATTTTGAGTTATTTGAAGAAGACGATAATGGAAAATGGGTATGGGATAAAAAAGCATTAGATGCAAAACGTAAAGAATTCAAAGATAATCATCCAGCGGATAAAATTCTTCAAGATTTAGCCAGAGAACAAACAATTAACTATAAATCTCTCCAAGAAAACTTATTTGAAGAAAAAGCACTTACCGCGCAATTAAGGCCTTTACTAGAATCTCAAGATCCAGAAAAAACCGCAATAGCAATAAGAACTATTTGGCTAATGGGAGAAAATTTTCTGGGAAACTCAATTATCCAATTTATTAAAATTTATCAAGCACTAATTCGAGGTAAAGAAGAGGCTATTGGATCGGTCTTGCCAGAAGAATATAAATTTATACTAGATAAGATTCTAGCTTTGACCAAAAAGTATCATACAATTTATGGCGATAATTTAACGAATGATAGTAATTCTATAACTTTATTACAAAAAATCAGAGTACGAGCTCCTATTTCACAAGCAGAAGTAAAAACTATCGCTCCTAATTTTGTGGCAGAACTTCAATCTTCAGATTACAAACAATTAATTTTTAGACCAGATATAGATATCTTTTTAGATAATTATAAAAATGAAGAATTCCTTTTTAACCTTTTATATTATGCCATAGAATTTGAACAATTTGAGACCGCACAAAAAATACTTCAGCATGTAGAAACTGACAAAGCTCAATTTCTTAACCGAGTAAAAACAGGTGATATGCCTAGCATATGGTCGCTTAGTTTTACTAAAAGAAAGACTAGATTTGCTAAGTTATTATTGGGACAATTAGACGCAGAGACTATAAAAACTTATCCAGCCTGGGAGGGTAATACTCTTTTAATATTAGCAGCAGATTATGGTAATACAGAGATAGTAAGATTATTACTTAAGAAAAATAAAGAAAATCTAGAAGATAAAAATACTGATGGCAATACGGCCTTAATAATAGCCGCATCTAGTGGACACAAAGATACTGTAGAATTATTATTACAAGAAGGTGCGGATATAAATGCTACGGATAGAGGAGGTTGGACTCCTTTAATGTTAGCAGCAGCTAAAGGACATATAGAAGTAGTAAAATCATTACTTAAGAAAAATAAAGAAAATCTAAAAGCTAAAAATACTGATGGCAATACGGCCTTAATAATAGCCGCATCTAGTGGACACAAAGATACTGTAGAATTATTATTACAAGAAGATGCGGATATAAATGCTACGGATGCAAGAGGTTGGACTCCTTTAATGTTAGCAGCAGCTTATGGGCAGAAAGGGATAGTAGAATTATTATTAAAAGAAGGTGCGGATATAAATGCTACGGATGCAAGAGGTTATACCCCTTTAATGTTAGCAGCAGCTAATAGGCATATAGAAGTAGTAAAATCATTACTTAAGAAAAATAAAAATCTAGAAGCTAAAAATACTGATGGCAAGACGGCCTTAATATTAGCAGCAGCTAACGGATATACAGAAACAGTAAGATTATTACTAAAAGAAGGTGCTAATATAAATACTACTGATAAAGACTGCTGTACTCCTTTAATTCGGGCCGCTGCTAACGGACATATAGAAGTAGCAAGATTATTAATAAATAAAACCCAAGAAAATTTAGAAAATAAAAATAATAGAGGTCGAACAGCTTTAATGCTAGCCGCAGCTAATAACCATAAAAATATAGTAGTGCTATTATTAAACCAAGGTGCTGATATCAATACTACTGATAACAAAGGTTGGACTCCTTTAATGGTTGCCGCAGATACAGGACATATAGCAATAGTAAAATTATTATTACTAAATAGAACCGAAGAAGATCTAGAAAGTAAAAATATCTATGGTTCTACGGCCTTAATAATAGCCGCATCTAAGGGACACAAAGATGTAGTAGAATTATTATTACAAAATGGTGCTGATATAAATACTACTAATAAAGACCTCTATACTCCTTTAATTCTAGCCGCGGCTAACGGACATATAGAAGTAGTAAGATTATTACTTAGTAAGAATAAAAAAAATCTAGAAAGTAAAAATATGAATGGTTCTACGGCCTTAATAATAGCCGCATCTAAGGGACACAAAGATGTAGTAGAATTATTATTACAGGCAGGCGCTGATATTAATACTATTACTTTCAATCAGACTAGAGCTTTAGGTATAGCAGCTAGTATAGGTGAAATAGAAACTTTAGAAACTATATTTAAATTAAGAGCTAAAACCCTCGAGATAGAACATAAAAATAGCCAAGGTAATACAGCTTTAGCCTTAGCTGCTTATTATGGTCAAAGCCAAGCTTTAGAATTTTTAATTAAAAAAGGTGGAGAGATAGAAACCGTAAATGAAAAAGGTAATACTCCCTTAATTACCGCAGTCGAGAATAATCATATAGAAGCTGTAAAAGTACTACTTAAACATAATGCTAATATAAATACAAAAAATAATGAAGGTTTAACTGCACTAGATATGGCAAAAAAATCTACAAATCCTGAGATGGTATCACTATTTAATTCTCTCTTAGCTAATCCTACTTCAGTATTAGAAGAAGGCGCCAGGATATCTGGCAATAATCATGGAGCTAGTGTTGCTTAAATTAACATAAAAGCTGCCATCAACATCATACTCAAATTCTCAGTTAAAGTTACTGTCGATAAGGGAACTTTTAAAATTGATCCCATACACGGACAATCAATTTTAAGGCCCGATCGCATCCCCTGCACTACTCCTATACAGCCAAATATAGTAATAATTATTGTCGCTATGCAGGTAAACTGAGTGTAAATAAATGCTAAATATAAAAGCCCTAGGCTTAACTCAATAAAGGGATAGATAAAAGCATAGAGCACAAATCTTTTTGCCAGTAAATCATATTTTTGAAAGCCTTTGGCAAAACCTTGAAGATCAAATATTTTGAGTAATGAAAAAATACATAAAAATATCCCCATAAAATAATGCATAAAGCCATTATGATTTAGTCTTAAATGACTATTTATTGCTAAGGATATTAATAATGAAACTAAAACCAAAGCAATAAGAGGCCAATATTTAGCTATATTTGCTATATTATTATTTCTATAATCTATTTTATTTTCATTATTAATCACAAGTCCCCCATTTTATAATAAAAATAATATCAAAAATTTATTGTCGCCCTATTTAACCAAAAGCTCCATCTACATAATCTTTAGTTTTTTGGTCTACAGGATGATTAAATATTTCTTTAGTAGTATTATACTCAACAAGCTTACCCAAATGAAAAAATCCGGTATAATCCGAAACTCGTTTCGCTTGATTCATTGAGTGAGTCACCATAATTATAGTAAATTTTTGTTTTAATTCGACAATTAAATTCTCAATTATACCAGTTGCTATTGGGTCTAGGGCCGAACATGGCTCATCCATCAAAATAACTTCTGGTTTAATAGCTATGGCTCTGGCTATACATAATCTTTGTTGTTGACCGCCAGATAGACCAGTCCCCGGCTCTGATAAGCGATCTTTTACTTCATCCCACAACCCTGCTCTTTGCAAACTTTTTTCAACAATTTCATCCATCTCTAGTTTACTTTGCGTAAGCCCGTGAATTCTTGGTCCATAGGCCACATTATCATAAATAGATTTTGGAAAAGGATTCGGCTTTTGAAAAACCATACCAACTTTTGAACGTAGCAATACTACATCTACATCTTTATGATAAATTGATTCACCATCTAAATATATCTCTCCTTCTATTTTTGAGCCATATATTGTATCATTCATCCGGTTTAAACAACGTAAAAAAGTAGACTTTCCGCAACCAGATGGGCCAATAAGAGCGGTTACACTATTTTTCTCTATATCTAAAGATACATTAAATAAAGCCTGTTTACTGCCATAAAAAACATTCACATTTTTGGCTGACATTCTAATATTAGATTTATTTTTTTTACTCATATAATCACCATTTTATTTCAAATTTTTTCCGAACATAGGCTGCAAGCAAATTAATCAAACACAGGAAAAATAATAAAACTATAATAACCGCTGAAGCTTTTTCAACAAACCCTGGTTCCACACTATCTGACCATAAATAAATTTGTACTGGCATTACTGTTGCTGCCGATATAATATTATGCGGAACATCTACCACAAAGGCTATCATCCCTATCATAATTAAAGGTGCTGTCTCACCCATAACTCTGGCTATACTTAAAATACTACCGGTCATAATCCCAGGCATTGCGAGCGGCAACACATGATGAATTGTTACTTGCCATTTAGACGCACCTAAAGCCATAGCCGCATCTTTAATACTCGGCGGTATTGCTCTAATTGACATTCGCGTCGAAATTACAATAATAGGCAGCGCAATTAAAGCCATAGTGAGACCACCAGCAAGTGATGCTGAACGTGGAACACCAAGGGTTTGAATATAAAGAGTAAGCCCTAAAAGTCCAAAAACTATTGAAGGAACCGCAGCCAGATTATTGATATTTACTTCAATAATTTCTGATAATCTTGATTTGGGCGCAAATTCTTCTAGATATATCGCAGTTGAAACTCCAATTGGAAAAGCTACGATTATACAAATAAAAATTACAAAAATAGATCCAACCACAGCGCCTAAAACTCCTGCGGATTCAGGATCACGTGAATCACCATTAACAAAAAAATCTTTATTAAATTTAAGTTTTATAAGCTTATATTGATTAAGTGATTTTAGCCAATAAATTTGATCTTGATCAAGTCTAGTATTAACATTATCTATATCAAGCCCTGAGCTTTTAATAAACATATCAACATCAGATGAGGTTGTTATCCAAATTTCTTTAGTTTTACCAATTAAATCTTTATCTACATTTAGCATGTTTTGTAATAAATATCCCGCAGATTGGCTAAATATTTTATTTGCTAATCTTTCTTTTTGCTCGGAATTAATTTCAGGGATTTTGTCTTTTAAAGCTTTTAATAAAATTTTATTATAAAGTTCATCAGCAACTAGTTCTTGATTAAATTCAACATTTAATAAAATTTTAGTTTGAAAAAAAGCACTATAACCTTTAGAAAAAATACTAAATAACAAAATTAATAAAAATGCCAAACATATAGTTATAGAAACTATACCATAAAATTTAAATCTTTTCTCGGCCCTATTTCTTTTAACTAAACTCTTCTCAACTTTACGATAAATCCGTTTCCGTTTAGTTAGTTTTTTATAGGCCTTCTGCCTTTTTTGTAGCCGCGCTAGCTTGTTGAAGAATCTAATCATATTGCTCCTTAAATCTTTTTACGATAACTAAAGCAATAATATTTAAAATTAAAGTAATGATAAATAATAACAAGCCTAAAGCAAAAGCCGCTAAGGTCTTAGAGCTATCAAATTCTTGATCACCAGTAAGCAAAGTAACTATTTGTACTGTAATAGTTGTAACTGAAGATAAGGGATTAATTGTTAAATTAGCCGACAATCCTGCCGCCATAACTACAATCATTGTCTCACCAATAGCTCTTGAAACTCCAAGTAAAACAGAACTAATAATTCCTGGGAATGCAGCAGGTATTATAACATTTTTTACCGTTTCAGATGGAGTTGCACCAAGTGCTAATGAGCCATCTTTAAGGGCTGTTGGCACCGAATTAATTACATCGTCAGAAAGCGACATAATAAAAGGAATAATCATTATACCCATCACTAAACCGGCGCCTAAAGCACTTTCTGATGAAATCGTAAAATCAATTTGGCTTAAAAAACTTAAATTTGTTTTGATAGCTAAATTAGCTAAAAATTGATTAATATGTTCGCCTACACTCCGTAAAAATGGAGCAACAACAATAATAGCAAAATAACCGTAAACTACTGTTGGAATTCCGGCCAAAATTTCAATAATTGGTTTTATTCTATTTCTGATATTTTTACTAGCATAAACAGTAAGATAAATTGCTGAAGATAAGCCAATTGGGGTTGCAACTAAAATTGCAATTATAGTTATAAGTATAGTGCCTAATAATACGGGAATAACACCAAAAGCGCCACCGCCAGAGCCTTGCTCCGCTCTCATAGAAATTTGCGGACTCCATTGAGTACCAAATAAAAATTCAGAAATTGGTATTTTTTGAAAAAATCTTAAAGATTCAAAAAATACCGAAGAAATAATTAGTATAGTCACCGCAATAGAAAAACAGGCCGATATAAATAACATATATCTAGCCCATTTTTCTACACTTAATTTTGCTCGTTTTTGCGAGTTTACAATAATACTATCGGTCATAATTTATAATAGCATAGTATAAAAATTTTGGTAGAAAATATTTATTATAACAAAAAGAACTAAGGTGGTTAAAAGCAACGCCACCTTAGTTCTTTAAATATTCAAGTATTGGTAATATTTACTTAGTTATGCCATCTGCAATTTTTTTAACCGCAGAAAACTCACTCTCAGATAGAGGAATCAAGCCTTTTTCAACTAAATAACCATCTTTACCCATAGCTTTTTTACTTACTAACTCTTTGACAAAGTCTTTAAGTCCTAAAGTAGAGCTTAAATGTGAATTATTTACATAGACAAATAACGGCCTTGAAACTGGATAAGAGCCTTTTAAAATAGTGTCAAAAGTTGGATCAACTCCATCTACAGAACTACCTTGAACTACACCACCATTTTGCTCCAAGAAGGAATAACCAAATATTCCTAAAGCCTTGTCATTATTTTTTAACTTTTGCACAATTAAATTATCATTTTCACCAGCATCAATATAGCTACCGTCTTCTCTGATTACTTTACAAGCTAATTTTCGTTGAGCATCGTCTTTTATTGCAGTTTTAAATTCTGGAATTTGTTCACAAGTTTTATCCATAACTAACTCAACAAAAGCGTCCCTAGTACCAGATGTTGGTGGTGGGCCATAAACTTCAATTTTATTTGCCGGAAGCGATTTATCAACATCATTCCAAGTTTTATAAGGATTAGCAACTAACTGACCTTTTACTGGAACTTTTGCAGCTAGTCCTAAAAATAATTGTTTTAAAGTTAAAGTAATTTTTGGTGCTTTTTTATCATTAGCAACAACTATACCATCATAACCAATTTTAATTTCGGTAAATGATTCTACTTTATTAGCGTTGCATAATTTTTTTTCACTATCTGTCATAGGACGAGAAGCATTTGCTATATCTGGAGAAGCTTCACCACCGGCACAAAATAATTTAAAACCACCACCAGTTCCTGTTGACTCAACAATTGGCGTTGAATTTTTGCTATTACGACCAAAATGCTCTGATACTACAGTTATAAATGGATAAACCGTAGAAGAACCAACAACCCTTATTTGTGAAGCCGCGTGTGCATTATACACCAAAGAACTTGATATAAGCATGCTAAAAGCAGTAAATTTAAGCTTTTTAGTAAGATTTGACATGTTTTTCCTATATTATTTAATAGATTTTATAGCGTAAGAATATTATAATCAATTAACCATTCTATTGTTCCATATATATGGAAATATAGATAAAAAAACTTATATATCTTTTGAATTTTATTGTCAACAAATAATAGGCGAATAAACAAATGAAAAATGAAAATGCCGTCAAAGCCTTTGTTGCTTTGGGTCATGAGTCAAGGCTAGCTATTTTCAGATTACTTTCAACTAAAGGTGAAGAAGGTATGGCCGCAGGTGATATTGCTAAATATTTCGACATGCCTAGTGCAACTCTTTCATTCCACCTTGCTCAATTAGTAAATGCCAAATTAATTTCATCATTAAAAACTGGCAGAACTATTTGTTACTTTGTAAAATTTAAACGGATAAAAAAATTAATGGCTTACTTGTCGGATAATTATTATAAAAATAAACCCGATAAAGAAATTAAAATTGAGATTGAAAATTTAAGCGCAACCAATGAATCGTAAAAAAACATAGATATTTCCTTATTTAAAAATAAAAACATTGCTCTTTTTTCAAATAATTTTTATGATCCTTAAGATTCTTAAACCTTAATTCTCAAAGAAAAATAGCAGCTAATGTATATATTACATCATTTCGCCTTATGTCCTTTTTCTAGAAAAATTCGCATCTTACTTGGCGAAAAGAATATAGATTTTTCGTTAGTTGCTGAAAATTATTGGGAACGCAAAGACGAACTAGCTAAACTTAATCCGGCTATGCAAGTCCCTATTTTGGTTATAAAAAATGACAATAATGACAATGATGAAGCAGAAGAAATTGTCATTCCGGATAATTATGCCATAACTGAATATATCGAAGAAAAATTATTTGACGAAACTAGAGTTTTACTTGGTACCGATCCTAAAGAAAAGGCAAAAATCAGAAGATTAATTTCTTGGTTTGATCATAAATTTTATAATGAGGTCTCACGTTATATAATCAACGAAAAAGTGATCAGATATTATACTGGTGTTGGCCAACCTTTATCTGATGCAATAAGAGCAGCAAAGGCAAATCTAATTCCTCATTTAGAATATATAGCTTTTTTAACCAAAGACACTAAATGGTTAGCTGGTGATAATTTGTCTTTGGCAGATATCACTGCAGCTGCTCATCTATCAGTTTTGGATTATTTAAATGAAATTAATTGGGATAATTACCAGGAAGTTAAAGATTGGTACGCCTTAATTAAATCAAGACCTAGTTTTAGAGGACTTTTAGGAGATCGGATGCCAGGATTTCATCCCCCTAAATGTTATGCTAATTTAGATTTTTAAACAATAAATATAATAAAAAATTAAAAAAATATCGAAATAGAGAAGATAAATATGAAGAAGAAAAACAATAAAGAACAATTAAAAAAATGTAATTTAAGTACTAAGCTGGTACGCGGCGGGACTTTACGTTCGAATTTTGGCGAAACTAGTGAAGCCATATTTTTAAATTCTGGCTTTTGTTATGAATCAGCAGAAATAGCTGAAAGTCGATTTAATGGCGAAGCACCTGGATTTGTCTATTCACGCTATCTCAATCCGACCCTTGCAATGCTTGAAGAAAGATTAGAACTCCTTGAAAATGCTGAACGCTGCTGTGTAATGGCCAGTGGTATGGCCGCAGTATTTGCCTCAATCATGTGCCAGATAAAACCTGGGGATCATTTAATTGCTAATCGAGTTCTATTTGGTTCTTGTTATTATATTATCACTCAAATTTTACCCAGATTTAATGTCGAAATAACTTTAGTTGATGGCGGCAATTTGAATGAATGGAAAAATGCTTTTAAGAAAAATACTAAGTTAGTTTTTATCGAAACTCCATCTAATCCTAATTTAGAATTAGTTGATATAGAAGAAGTGGCCAAATTATGCAAAGCTCACAAAACTATGCTGATTGTAGACAATATTTTCGCCTCCCCTATCTTACAACATCCATTTGAACTTGGCGCGGATATAGTTGTCTACTCAACAACTAAACATATTGATGGCCAAGGAAGATGTTTAGGTGGAGCAGTTTTAGGTAAAGCCGATTTTATTAATGATGTACTTATTCCTTTCCATAGACATACCGGCCCTGCTCTTAGTCCTTTTAATGCTTGGGTATTTTTAAAAGGTTTAGAAACATTGGATTTAAGAATGGCTAAACATTGCGATAATGCCGAGAAAGTTTCCGAATTTTTAATTAATCATAAAAAAATTAAAAGCGTATCTTATCCAGGATCTAAAACTCATAAACAATATGAAATTGCTAAAAAACAAATGAAACGTGGCGGCAATATGATTGCTTTTGAATTACAAAATAAAGAAGCAGCATTTAATTTTATGAATAAACTCGAAATTATTGATATTTCAAATAATTTGGGGGACAGCAAAAGCTTAATTACCCATCCCGCAACTACCACTCACTCAAATATTGAAAAAACTGAGCGTGAAAAACTTAATATTTCTGATGGTTTATTAAGATTATCTGTTGGGCTTGAAGATGCTGATGATTTAATTCACGATATAGAACAGGCTTTGGCTGCGAATTAAGCCCTTAATCAATTTTCACTCTTACAAGGGAATGCCGCTTTATAAGCAGAAAGTAAGGCAACTGTAGCAGTTGTATCTTTAGCTAAAACTGAATTTACTTCGATCCAGGAATTAAGAATTTTAGTATTAGTTTCACGAGGGACAGCATCTGGAATACAAAACATTTTTTGCTTTTGTAATTTTTCTAAAATAATCTGACTATCAAAAAAACCCTCCAGATATCCCCTACATCTAGATGCATTTTCTTTATTATAATCACGCCCCAACTGACTCTTTTCAAGATCTAAACAAAATTCTTGTAATTCAGTGGCCTTCATAATACTTGCGTAAGAGCTAGCCGCAAATAAACTTAATATAAAGAAAAATATTAAAATAAAGGCGCGCATAAATTATTTACCAATTTTACTATAGAAAACTTCTTTGGAAACAACATTAGTAACTCTATTATAGGTATAAGACCAATATAACATATATAAAACGGCCACCATACCCAACATAATTTTGTCCTGCTTAAAAATTAAGTATACGCATAAAGGAAATAATAATACAAAAATTATCATCAAAAAATCAAATTCTTTACTCGCATTTCTTATATATATTTCTTCAGAAATTTCTAAAGATCCGCTGGGGTCAGCTGACTTTTTATAGAACCAATTTTGCCCATAATAGAATTTATCTTTAGTATATAATAAGCCAAAATTTCTTCTACATTCTATTATTATAGCTGAATTGGGCTTTGGCTTTATCGGATAATTACGTTTATAATAATAAGAAATTCTATAGGAAATAATAGTTTTTATAATAATTAAGCCAAACATGGCCATTATTACGACCATATAATACGGATAAATATTTTTATTTAGAACCACAAGTATAATTATTGAACAAAAAGTTATGAGCTTAATAAACTGATCATATATAAATAACTTAGCCCATTTTGTTTCTAATTCATCCAAATTAAAACTTATACTTCCACAAAATTCACTACTGCCATCATCTTTAATTATCAAATTAAATAAGGCAATAAATAAATTAGCGATTTTTTCAGTTATTTTGTTTGAAGAACTCAACTAAGTTTTCCTTTTATCGTCGATCTAAAATGCTTATATTTTTTTAAAAAATATAATTTAAAGAAATTACGCTAAAAATTGCGCAAGCAATAAGCCTAAAGAAATATAGATAAAACATTGTACTATTCCAACGGCTACATTTTTTTCTTCTATAACTTCTTTATCAGCATTAACTCCAGTTAAAATTACACTTTGAGCAATCCAGGAAAAAGCCGTAAGTACAAACATAACCAAGATAGATAAAGCAACCCAATATAATAACAAAATATAACTATGATCCATTCCGTAAACAATAAGATTAGATGCCGCCGCTATAGCAAAAGCTATCCCTATTCTTCTCCCGGTAAATCTAAAAGCCAGGGCTAGATTTCCGGCTTTAAAATGATCAGATAATCTTTCTTGTTTATGTTTTTTGGAAAGAATTTTTCCGCGAATATAAACTCCAAAAACTAAAATAAATTGGGAAACAGCAAAACCACTAACAACGTCAATAACTCCATAAATAGAACTATCAGAGACCCAAATCATAACTGTATAAATAATAATGGCCGTAGCTATCATATTTCCAGCATCTAGAACGGCTGCAGCAACATTACCTTTTAGTATTTCCTCAGAGATAGCAACTTCAGGTAAAGCCAGCCTATCAAAAATAAATCTGCTAATTCCCATTAAAAAAATACCTACTAAACCATAAGTACTAACTGCAACTACAGAATCTTTCATTGTAAATACTGGCTCCCCATATATAGCTCCAGCTAAAACAATCGCCATAGCAAATACAGCTCCGGCTAAAGATACACCAAATGCTGGATTGTCCCTAATACTTAGCTCATTGGTGGTACTTACATGTGACAAAAGGCCTAGAAAATATCTAAGACCGGCAAAAACTAAAATTACTAAGGCAAAATCAAATAACAAAGTAAGATTACTACCATGATCCCAGTGGATAAACTCAGACGCATCCATAAGTTTTACCTAACTATAAAAATTATATTGTTTTTTAATATCTTTACTATCTAACCATATCGAAATTAGCCAAATAGCAATCGACAATTGCCATCTATATCTGATATAATTAGCGGGAGCAAGTCTTTTAGTTTTCATTATTATATTATGGCCATATTTAAAATTTTTTTAATCATTATATTGTTGCAAGCTTGTAATAAAGGAGCAATCATACAATTACAAGAACCGGGAACCGATGCTCTTAATTTACGCAATAGATTAAGCTCTATTGAAAAACAAAAAATGGCCTATCCATATTATGAACCAGAGGCCGACAATCAATATGGAAATTTTATAGTTAAGAATTCCAAAAAACGATATAACCTAAAACCAGTATTTCCTAAATATAATCCTGATGATGACAATCCACAAAAACAATATTATTATTTAGTTCCCGAACAAAAAAGAAATCCTCCTAAAGGTGGCTTTGACTCTCCCTTATTTAAAACAAATTAAAATTTAAGGATATTTTTATGACCTACTTATCTAACCTAAAGGCTAAATTATTCGCACATTTTATAAATTCTTATAATGGAAAAACTAGCTTGCTTAGGGCTTTTTTGCTTTATTATTTATTGATTCGCATGATCATTGCGCCAATGGTAATTATTGCGGTTTTTTATAGCAATTTAACCCTAATAGTTATATCCGTAATTTTGTTTATGTTTAGCTGGACTTTTGTTTGGAAAAATCTATTAAACACTAATAGTAAATTTTTTAGAATCATTTGCCAAATATTAATTTTAATTGAAGTTGGCCTAATGGTTAAATTTGCTTTTTTCTCGTAATCACCTAACCCTAAATTTAAAGTTTTGATAAGCACATGTCTCGTTCCATTAATGAAATTATACAATTAGATATTTTACCTAATAATCAAGTTCAATTTAAATATAAAGAAACTTCACCAGATCACTTAACAGAAATAAGTGGAAAACAAGTAGCTCTGCCACAGCAATCAGTAGTAATAAAATATTATCCCAGCAATTTATTAAAGCTAAGCGAAGATAATTTGAAACTGACTATCAATAATATTAAAGAAACACTCAAAAAAGAAATCCCTAAATTAGCCAAGTTTGTAGATCCAAAAAATATAAAAGTATTTTTACTTCTTCATAAAGATTCTGAAGCTACTAAAGAAAATTTTAGTTCAGATGTAAAAAATAAGTCAGCGCCAATAACAACAAAAGTAAAAGAAATTATTGATGAAGCTGTAAAAATGCCAAAAACTAAAACTACTAGCACTAAACTAGTTTATAATGGAGATTTTAGCGTTGACAGTAAACACTTCGGATAAACAAGTCATAATGGTGTTTAATGCTGGCTCTTCGAGCCTTAAATTTTCTATTTTTAAGGCGCTGGATTTATCTTTAATGTTCAAAGGTCAGATTGTTGAAGTTAATAACAATAAAACCGATCTAAAAATTACAGATCATCTCGGCAATCAGGTTTATAATAAAATTATAAAAGATTATTTTGTAGAATTTAACTTAATTACAGATTGGCTTTTAAGTCTTAAAGATAAGTTAGAAATCATAGCAATTGGCCATAGAGTTGTTCATGGCGCTTTAATTTATACAAACTCAGTTTTAATTAATCAAAAAGTAATTAAAAAACTAGAAAGATTATCTTCTTTAGCTCCACTACATTTACCAAGTAACATTTTTTTAATAAAAAGATCTATACAAACCTTTCCAAATATTCCCCAGATAGCTTGTTTTGATACTGAGTTTCATCATACTATGCCAGAAATTAATCGTATTTTTGCTTTACCACAAAAATACCAAGATATTGGCATTATTCGTTATGGTTTTCATGGCCTATCTTATGAATATATTGCGGATATTTTTCCTAAATATGACGCAAATAGCAAAAATATTATGGTTTTGCATTTAGGCAGTGGCGCTAGTATTTGCGCGATGCAAAATTTAAAAAGTATAGCAACTACTATGGGCTATACTCCATTAGACGGCTTGGTCATGGGCACCAGAACTGGCAGCATTGATCCGGGAATAATTTTCCATCTTCTGCAAGTACATAGAGTAAGAATAAATAAACTTATGGAAGAATTTTATTTTGATTCTGGACTTAAAGGTGTATCGAATTTAAGCGGCAATATAAAAGAATTAATCGAGAGTGATAATGAAAAAGCTAAATTTGCTGTAGAATTATTTTGCTCAGAGGCCGCCAAACATTTAGCCAGTCTACTTCCAGCTTTAGGCAGTTTAGATGCTATAGTTTTTACCGCAGGCATTGGTGAAAACTCTCCAATTATTCGTGAAAAAATTTGTAACTATTTAAAATTTTTAGGCCTAGAAATTGATTTAAGCCAAAATCAAAATAATTCTCTAAAAATTAGTACTGAAAATAGCAAAATATCCGCCTATGTAATTAAAACTAATGAAGAAATAATAGTAGCACAAAAAACTTTAAGGTTAATAAATGCAGAAAAAAAATGAGTCTAAAACTTTAGATTATAAAAAAATTTGGGAAAAAGGTTATGGTGTAATTAAACATAAGCCTGAGACTAGAAAAAACATTAGTAAAATGCTAAATTTTTTAGCTAAAAAACAAAATATAAATAATAAAGATGATTTGTATAAAATATTAATAGCCGCAGATAAAATAGCTAATGCTACTATGTGGCTGACAATATCGCAAACTTACGCGCAAAATATTTATCTCGATGGCAGAAGCCTAAAAGCAGATGACTTTAAAAATGATCCGCAAGGACATTTAGGTGGCTCGCTTAATATGGTCCCAGCCTATATCGGATATATTTTAGTTAATGCCCTAACTAATATAACCAGAGCTTGGGTTATGGAGCAAGGACATGCGGTTAGCGCAATAGATAGTGCTAATCTAATTTTAAATAACATGAATAAAGAACATGCTAAACGTTATAATTTAAGCGACCAAGGTTTAAGTAATTTTGCTCGGGATTTTTATTCTTATAAATTAAATAAAGAAGGCAAACAAGATTCACCAATTGGCAGTCATGTAAATCCCCATACAGCTGGCGGACATTTAGAGGGTGGCTATTTAGGTTTTGCAGGACTTCAATATGTTCATATGCCACTAAAAAAAGAACGTTTAGTTGCTTTTTTGAGTGATGGAGCTTTTGAAGAACAAAGAGGTTCAGATTGGACTTCCCGTTGGTGGCGAAAAGAAGATTCAGGATTAATTGCTCCAATCATGATTTTTAACGGTAGACGGATTGATGGCAGATCAACTTTAGCCCAAGAAGGTGGAGCTAAATGGTTTAAAGAATTTCTAGAACTCCATGATTTTGAACCCATGATTTTTGATGGAAGAGATCCAGCCGCTTTTGCTTATTGTATTTTCAAACAAGAATTAATGCTGCAAAAAAATGCTAAAAATATTACCCAAAAAACAAATTATAAAATAAAAATACCTTATGGAATAGCAGTAGCACCTAAGGGTGCTGGTTTTTACAACGAAGGTACTAATTATGCTCATAATCTACCCCTCGTTCACAATCCAAAAAATGACAAAATTGCTGCACAACAATTTAATAAATATACTAAAAAATTATTCGTCACTAAAGATGAAATAAAAGAGTCCTTAAAATATCTTAATAACCATAAAAAATCAGGAAGAATTTTAGAAAAAGATAATCCAATTGCTAATCGTAATGTGATTTTAAAAAATATTCCTAAAATTAATTTCTTAAGTCCAAAAGCTGATTTAAATATATCTGAATTGATAGACGAAGTTAAACCTCAAAAAGAGCTAGGCGCCCCGGAGCTTTTCCCGCAGCGTACATATAAGTACGTGAGGACAAAAAGCGAGGAGCAACGAAAGCCTGTCCTGAACTTGATTCAGGACCAATTTTTGAAGTTAAACGAGTATATCAGTCCAATGGATGCTATTGATGATGGTTTTTTAAGTATAGCTAAAGAAAATAATCATTTAAGAGCGAGAGTTGGCAATCCTGATGAAATTTTATCTAATCGCATGGATGATACTTTAAAAGATTTTGATTTTAGAGTTGTTACTAAAGAAAAAGGTAATAAAGAATCTATTTTGGGTAAAGTTATAACCGCCTTAAATGAAGAAGCCGTAGCCGCTGCCGCATTTGGCAATAAAGGTGGTATCAATATTATTGTAACTTATGAAGCTTTTGCCAGCAAAATGTTTGGCGGTAGCAGACAAGAAATAATTTTTGCTAAACATAAAAAAGGAATTGGCAATCCGGCCAAATGGTTATCAGTACCGATTATTTTAACTTCAAATACTTGGGAAAACAGTAAAAATGAACTATCTCACCAAGATCCATCTTTTTCAGAAAATATGCTTAGTGAATCTGCAGATATTTCCCGAGTAATATTTCCCGCTGATTTTAATAGCGCCGCAGTTACCATAAATAAAGTTTATCAAACTCAAGGACAAATTTGGTCGATAGTTATTCCAAAAAATAAAACTCCATTAATTTTTAACCAAGAAGAGTCGTTAAGTTTACTTAAAAATGGAGCTATAAGACTAACTAAATATGAGCATGATTCTAAAAATGCTAAAATAGCAATTATCGCAATTGGTGCTTATCAATTAATTGAAGCTTTAAAAGCAGCTGATCGATTAAAAGAACAAAATATAGCTTTCGTCCTTTCTTATATTGTAGAGCCAGGGAGATTTAGATTTGCCAGAAATGAGTATGAATTAGAGCATTTAGCTAATAAAGAAGTTTTTAAAGACATAGTTCCAGATTATATAAATAAAATACTTATCATAAGCCATACTCGGGCTGAATTAATGCTTGGAGTTCTAGCTCCCTTATGGCAGAATAAGCAGGTTAGAGCTTTAGGTTTTATCAACGAAGGTGGAACTTTATCAATTAAGGCAATGTTATTTGTAAATAAACAAAGTTTTGTCCATATAATAAAAAATGTTGAAGACTTAACTTTACTAAAAAAGTCAATTCTAACTAAATTAGAGCTAGATGCTTTAAATGGAAAGATTTCTCCGGATAATATTATAACTTAAAAAAACCATGGCCATAAAATGCAATTAACTTTCTTAGGTGCAACCGAAACGGTAACCGGTTCAAAATATTTACTCGAATTTAATAATAAAAAAATATTAATTGATTGTGGTTTATTTCAGGGTTTAAAAGAACTCCGCTTACGCAATTGGGATAAGTTACCTATTAGTCCTAAAAATATCGATTATGTAATTTTAACTCACGCCCATATCGACCATAGTGGCTATATACCTTTACTAATTAAAAATGGTTTTAAGGGTAAAATTTACTGTTCAGAAGCAACCTACAAATTATGCTGCATTCTTTTACCAGATAGTGGTTATCTTCAAGAAGAAGATGCTAGGCGTGCTAATAAATATGGTTACACTAAACATAGCCCTGCCCTGGCTTTATATACTGAAAAAGATGCTTTAGAGTCTTTAAAATATTTTCAATCCGTTGATTTTGGCAAGCCAATTTATTTTGCCGATGATTTTCATTTCTCTTTAAGTAGATCAGGTCATATTTTAGGCTCATCTTTTATTTCAATATATTATGGTAATAAAACTATAATATTTTCTGGTGATTTAGGCAGGATGCATGATCCAATAATGAAAACTCCTGCAAAATTAGATAATTGTGATTATTTAGTAATTGAATCAACTTATGGCGACAGACTTCATACAGAAAATAGTCCAGAAAAAGAAATGGCCGAAGTAATAAATAGCACCGCTAAAAAAGGCGGAAGTATAATAATACCGGCTTTTGCCGTAGGTAGAGCACAAATAATTTTATATTATCTTTATCAATTAAAACAAAGTAAATCTATTCCGGATATTCCAATATTTTTAGATAGTCCAATGGCGATTAATGCTACTTCACTTTTGTGTAATTTTAAAAATGAACATCAATTAAATGAAGGATTATGCCAAGATATTTGCGCTGTAGCTAAATATATAAAAACCGTAGATGAATCAAAAAGTCTAGATAACTATAATGTTCCAATTATTATTATTTCCGCAAGCGGTATGGCAACAGGAGGAAGAGTACTCCATCATTTAAAACATTTTATGGTCGATCAAAAAAACACTATATTATTTTCTGGCTATCAAGCGATTGGTACTCGTGGCGATAGAATGATGAGGGGAGAAAAACTAATTAAAATTCATGGCGAAATGTATCCAGTAAATGCAAGAATAGAGAATATAACTGGACTTTCTGCCCATGCTGATTACAGTGAAATTTTACAATGGCTTAGCAATTTTCATAATGCGCCTAAAAAAATCTTTATCACTCACGGCGAAAAAGATGCCGCTTTAGCTGTAAAAACTAAAATAGCCGAAATATTTAATAAGTCAGAAATAATTATTCCTAAATATTTACAAAAAGAGACTATATAATGAATCAAACTAATTCTTTATTATTAAAAAGATTAGGGATAGATACCTATAAAGAAGCTGTAGTTTACACTAGATCTGATTGCAATATATGCCGTGCTGAAGGTTTTAAAGCTCATGCTCGGGTAAAAGTTACACTTAAAGAAAAATCTATCATTGCCACTTTAAACACCATAAATTCAAATTTATTAGGTTGTAACGAGGCTGGATTATCCGAACAGGCAATGTATTTACTTAATGCTAAAGAAGATGATTACATAACTATTTCTCATCCTAAGCCGATCAATTCTTTAAGTCATTTAAGAACTAAAATTTATGGCAACAAATTATCTAAAATCCAAATAGCTGAAATAATTCAAGATATTACCGCTGGATATTATTCCGACATTCACATTTCATCATTTTTGACTGCTTGTGCCGGAGGTAGAATGGATATAGATGAGACAGTCTATTTAACTGAGGCTATGGTAGCCGTAGGGAACAAACTAACTTGGGATGCTAAAATAGTTGTCGATAAACATTGTGTCGGTGGCCTACCAGGTAATCGAACAACGCCGATTATAGTTGCTATAGTTACAGCTTTTGGTTTAACTATGCCTAAGACCTCTTCAAGGGCAATAACCTCTCCTGCAGGAACAGCAGATACTATGGAAGTATTTACTAATGTTGAGCTTGATCTTAAACAAATTAGAGACGTCGTCAAAAAAGAAAATGGTTGTATTATTTGGGGTGGAAGTATTTCTTTAAGCCCAGCTGATGATTTATTGATTTTAGTTGAAAAATCTTTAGATCTCGATAGTGAAGCGCAATTAGTCGCCTCGATCTTATCTAAAAAAATAGCGGCCGGCTCCAATCACGTTTTAATTGATATTCCAATTGGACCAACTGCAAAAGTTCGTTCCAAGGAAAATGCAGAAATACTAAAAAATTGTTTAGAAACTGTAGGTCAAAAATTAGGTATAATAGTTAAAGTAATTTTTAGCGATGGCATGGAACCAGTAGGTAGAGGAATCGGACCTTCACTTGAAGCTGAAGATATTATTGCAGTTTTACAAAATAAAGATAATGCCCCCAAAGATTTGGAAGAACGTGCTTTAACTTTAGCTGGCCATATTATTGAATTTTCAAGCCAAGTAAATATTGGTGACGGACAAAAAATTGCTAAAGACATCTTAAAAAGTGGCAAGGCTTGGGAAAAATTTAAAGCCATATGTGAAGCTCAAGGTGGCATGAAAGAAATTTATCAAGCTAATTACACTCATGATCATCTGGCCAAAAAATCTGGAGTAATATCCGAGATAGATAATAGACGTTTAGCCTTAATTGCGAAATTAGCTGGGGCTCCTACTAATAAAGTAGCCGGAATTTATCTAAATGTTCATATTGGGAACAATATAAAAAAGAATGATGTTCTTTTCACAATTCATGCTGGATCCAAAGGTGAAATGGAATATGCACTCAATTATCTTAATGAAGGCAATGAGGTTATAAAAATAAGTTAGAATATCTTAAATGCCAACTAAGAACTAAAAGTTAATCTGCAAAAATTAAGCACTATAACTGTTGGTATATTTCTACATATAAAATAAAATAATTTATAGAATATCAAAGTAGATTTAGCCGCAGGGTCACGCCACTCTACAACTCCCTCCCAGAATAACATCCCGGTATATACTAGCCAAACAAAACATACAGGAAGCAAAATATAAGCCAAAATCTTTTTTTTACTCATGCTCATAAGCCATTACCCCTAATAATTTTATTGTTCTAAATTAGACATTAAATATCATTAATTATACTTAAATGCAAGTGAGTAATGGTAGCGAAAGGTAGAAGGTTATCAACAGAATTCATTTTGTTAAGTCCGTCTATGCTCTCATTATTTTAATGTATCATTATATCTGATTATTAAGAGGATTACTTAATAGATTTGAAATTGCTAAACTAGCTACGACGCGACATCCGCTTCTCTAACACTTCTGTGCTTCCTTAGCTACCGCTCGTCGCGCCGAAGCGTAAGCGAAGGCGGATGGTCGGAGCGGAGGGATTCGAACCCCCGACCCTCTGGTCCCAAACCAGATGCGCTACCAGACTGCGCTACGCTCCGTATAATCCTAATTTACTGATTGGAGGGGTTATAACCTATATTTTAAATCTGGTCTAGTGTTTTTAAGAGATTTTTTGGAAATATAATAACTAGTCGTATTATTAGGCCGCCTATATAGTATTTCTTAATTGAAATGAATGTATTTTTGGATCCTTCAGTAAAACATAAAATAGTATTATAAGTATATGTTTTTTCAGGATATGTAGCATCATAGAAATAATTTAATAATTATTGACATAGTACCCCACACTTTTATGTAAACGCCTGAGAAATCCGCCAATTTAGCAAAT
>CAYZBM010000030.1:0-8807 GCA_964476705.1 uncultured Rickettsiales bacterium
AGTATTGCTATATTTGTTCCATCATATTCTTGACCACCTTGAAAAAGATTTGTAATAGTTAAAGTGGCTGGAGTAATGTTGGCCGTAATATCTGTTGGCTGAGTTAGACTGTAATTACTATTATCTAAACTGTAACCAGATACTGTAATTTCTTTATTGTTACCGACATTTTTATCAGCAAAGTTGGCAGCATAACTACCAGTTAAATTTACATTATCTCCGCTAATTATACCAGTAAGACTAGCGTTAGTTGCATCTAAAGTTGCAGAAGTATTCCCATCATAAGTTTTGTTACTTGCAGTAATACCAGTTATGGTTAATGTTTTAGCAGTTATATTGGCGGAAACATTAGTAGATATGACATAATTTTCAGAATCAGCTCCTACTAATGATAAGCCGGAGATAGTTATAGATTTTGAATTTTCTACATTTTCATCGGCAAATTCGCCAGTGATGGATGTAAAGTCTAGGCTTGCATCATCCCCTGAAAGTACTCCAGATGATAGGAACGGAGTTCCGCTAATAGTTGCAATAACGGTTCTATCATAAACTTTATTTTCTGCAGAAAGTCCGCCAACTGTTAAAGCCATAGGATTAGTATCTGCGGATAAAGTAGTTTCTTCTAATACATAATTAGTAGAATCATTACCAGATATTGATAGTCCAGAAACCGTAATTTCTTTTCCTATACCAACATTTTTATCAGTAAAGTAACCAGTTGCCGTTCCAGTTAAACTTATATCATCGCCTGAAATTTCTCCAGATAAAAAAGCAGTTTCCTGACCATTAATAGTTGCTGTAGTTGTTCCATCATAAGTTTTATTTTCTGTAGAGAGCCCATTAACAATTAATGTAGCTTGGCTCATAGTTAAACCAGTTGGGGCATCTACATAATTTATATCATAATTTGAACTGCTACCGGTTGAAAAATTAGCTGATGATGGGGTGATACTCCAAGGAGTGGCGCTATAATTATAATTACCCGATGTTGAAGTCGTGGCATTAGTCGTTAAAGTTACAATATCAATTGCATCGCTACCTTGTAAGCCAGAAGTTGTAAAGGCACTAGTACCAAGATCTGCTGAAGTACCACCAAAGCCATAAGTTTTACTTTGATTACTTGCAGTTACAGTTAATGATCTAGCGGTAATATTTGCAGATGTAGTAGGTTGAGTTAAACTATAATTTTCAGAATTAGTGCCGCTTACTGTATAGCCACTTGTAGTAACAGTTTTACCATTAGCCACATTAGCATTGGCAAAAGTACCGATAGCTGAATCTGTATTTAAAGTTACTAAATTATCCCCAGACATTAAGCCAACTAAACTTGCTGAACCGCTGTTTAAAGTAGCTGAAATATTAGCATTATATATTTTATTACTCGCAGTAACTCCAGAGATAGTTAAAGCTTTTTGATTAACAGTTAAACCGGTTGGAGCATTTTGATAAGTAATGTCGTAATTTCCTGTTCCGTATGTGCTATTTAGGTTTATGCCAGTAGGTGTTAGAGTATAAGGAGTAGCGCTATAATTGTAATATCCACTTGAATTTGCGCTGGCGTTAGTTGTTAAGGTAATGGAGCTAATACTCCCATTGTAAAACTGACCAGAGATTATCTCGTAATCAATATTGCCAGAGACTTGACTGCCATCACTTAGATATCTAATGCCATTGCTTAGATCTGCCTCACTGCCTAAGATGCCATAAGTTTCTGTTCGATCTAACGCTCTAATAGTTACCGGAGCTTGAGTAATGGTACCGTTAATCACAGGGGAAAAACTATAGTTATTGGTATCATTACCAGTTATACCATATTCAAAAACAAATATGCCTTGTGTTCCTGCTGTTGCGTTTAAGAAATTATGATTTGGATTTAAACTTCCAGTTAAATTAACGTTATCTCCTGTTAATTTTCCAGACAAACTAGCAGTACCAGTTACTGTAACAGAAGTTGTGCCATTAAATTGTTTAGTTGCGCTAAGACCTGATATTAGTAAAGTTAGAGGATTTATAGTTAGGCCACTTGGAGCATTATTATAAGTAATACTATAATTATTTGCATCTCCTGATGAAAATATTGCTGCAGATGGAGTTAAATCCCAAGGGCTACTACCTACTTGTGAACCTGCTGAATTATAGTAATTCCCAGTAGATAAAGTTGCATTAGTTGCAAGTGTAATGCCTGAAATAGCATTACTTCCATATAATGAACCTGAGGTAATGGTATATCCGGTAGTACCTAAAGCCGCTGCAGTTCCACCAAAACCATAATCTTGAGTTTGATCATTTGCGGTTATAGTTATTGGTCTGGTACCAACAGTTATTGCAGTACTATTATTAGCATAAGTTATAGTAGAATTATAGCCAAGATTTGTTGTAAAGGTTAGTGCTCCACTGCTATAATTAATATTATAATTACCAAGAGCACTGCCTGGTGTATAGGTGGATGTTCCAGTTAAACTTCCTGTTAGACTGTCACTATCCGAAGGATCTGCATAATTGCCAGTATATGAATATCCTGAAAGAGTAGGGCTATTACCATAAGATATTGAAACTGCACTTGGAGTTATAGTTAAGGAAGGAGTATAAGAATAAAGAAAACCATTGCCACTACTAGGTATAGTAATGGTGTCACCACTACAGTTGCCGGCGGTAGAATAAGTACAACTGTAACGATTAAAGCTATTTGCTAAACTACCCTTTGTATTATTAGCTGGGTTAGTTGAATAAACAAGCCATCTGCCATTAGCTGCAGATAATGCAGATGAGCCCGCACTATTAATAAAATTTTGTTTAGCAGATAAAGTAATTGCATTTCCAGTGGAGGTAGAAGTTAAAGTTTTACCAGATGGTATAGTTATATCACTACTAGTTCCAGTTGCAGTAGCAAGTATGGCACCTGTTGAGGTGGTAATATTACCCAACGTTAATGAACCACCAGAATTAAGAGTAACAGTTCCTCCATTTTGAGCATTTAAAGTAAGTGGACTTAAGTTCATTGTACCACTTGAGGTAAAACTAATATTACCACCAGAACTAGTTTTATTAGTTACAATTGTCCCTGCACTTATCGCAGTAATTTTTCCGCCAGTACTAGTTACACTAAAATTTTTATCATTAGCTAAAGTAAGAGTATCGCTTTGTAAATCAAGAGTTATATCACTGGTTGCTTGTAGGGCAATATTAGCAGATTGGGATAATTTTTCGAGATATCTAGTAGTAAATGCCGAAAAACCATCTGACGCCATAGCTCCAGATCCAGGAACCGTTAATGGCAAGTTCCATTTAGTTGAAATATATTGGTTAATAAGAGCTATACTATTTGTATCCAAAGTGGTGTTATAGACGTTAATCTCACCAACTTTCCCGTCCCAATAACGTGATAAAAAGCTATTACTGACAGAATATGTAAAACTTGCAGGAGCATCAACTCGTGTTTCTCTAACATTATACCAAGTATTGGTGCTGATAGTATTAGTTTGGTTGCCATTTATATAAACATTTGGGTCTGTACCTGTACAATTACTAGTGCAGTGAGTAAAATCGTTACTATCGTAATAACTAAAAGTTGTATTACTTGTGCCATTTAATCTAACATTTCCTGAATCTGAACCATAATTACCCCATAAATAACTTGGAAATGATGAAGCTGAATTAGTATAAGCTACACCAAAGAAAGTTTGATAAGTTCCTGAATTAGTTCCAGTTAATATACTTGCACTAGCAGTTATATTTGCTCCGCTACTTTTATTCATGAATACTTGTAAATAATTTAAGTTATTACTAGCGCTATCTGCGGCATAAATAAATGTACCTGAAGTAGTAGGATTAGTATTTCTAGCATTGTTATTATTACCACTTTGGTCATTTAATTGAACTACTTTACCTAAATAAAGATTTGATGAACTGTAGCTACTGCGCAAAGCTTCAACTGTAGTTATAACTTTAGTAGTTGAATTAAAGCTAGCAACTGTATAATCATTAGCTCCTAAAGCTGCTGATGCTAGAGTATCTGATCCTGCTGAATTTAGTCTTATTCTCATTCCTGCACTAATAGGTATTTTATTAGTATCATACTGAGGAATAGACAAGCTATTAGTACCAAGAGTACCTGTAACCATATAAGGTGCATTTGCTGAACCTGTCCACCAGTCAAACCAATAAGTATCATAGTGCAAAGTCACGGTAGTATTATTAGAAGGATCAAGCCATAGACTTAATTTTGAACTTAAACTAATTGCTGAAGTTCCACTTACAGCGGTAGATACATAATTAGGGGCAAAATTACCATAAATTGCAATATTGGTAGGGTCCATAAAATATGTGCCTCTTAGGCCATTTGCAGCAGTTAAATCGGCAATACCTCCAACATATAAATTTTTATGACCTGAAGTTTCTAGAAATCCACCATTACCAATTAATCTACCACCTTTTCCTGAAACGAAACCGTTAAAATAAGTGTTCTCATCGCTCCAGAAAATAGCCCGCCCAGCATCACCTATTTCTAGAGCATCAGTTAAGGCAAAAACATTCTGATCAATAAATACGTTTTTAGAAGTAGGAGTATTACCACTACCTAAATAATCACCACCAATTTTAATTGAACCACCAGCACGATTTTCATTGGCTAAAAACTCTTCTTCTGATTTTACTTTATTGTCTAAAGTTAAAGTGGCTGTATCTAATTTAGTAGGATCGTAATTTAAAGCTGTGCTACCTCTTACATCAAGACCTACACCTCTATATATGTTTATTTCATCACCAGTTATAGTAATATTGCCACCTTGCTCGCCAAGATTTTTTCCTGAAGCATCAAGAATGGTATTAAGTTCAGAAGTTTTTTGATCAAGATTACCTATTATTACTGTACTTTGCCCAGTTTTTTTATCACTTTCATTAGTAATTTTTTTATTAAAATTATTACTACCTTCTGCTGATATAGTAATATTTCCTTTTTTGTTACCAATAGTTTGCGCTTTAAGTGTGCCTTGAACATTAATAAGACTGTTAACTATTTTTTTACCGGCTGCTGCAGTTAATAAAATTTTGCCACCATCTGCTTCAATAATTCCAGAATTGGAAACAAGCTGTTCTTTTACCGCATCACTAACTTCTAAAGCAACTAAACCATCACCAAGCAAATCTACTGCAAATTTATCACCAGATCCAAGATTAACTTTCCCTAATGTTGAACGAATAAGACCGTTATTGGCAACATTAGGCGCAAGTAAGGCTACAAGACCTCCGTCTTTTGCATAAATTTGTCCGTTATTTACAACTACGGAACCATTTTTTCCAGGGCTGTTAAAATTAAGATTTTTATCATTTAAGAAAGATTCGTTGCTAATATTTGAAGTGCTGGCAATTATTCCGTTTACATCTACTACAGAATTATTATTAAATAAAACACCATTTTGATTTACGATAATAATATTGCCATTGGCAGAGAGTTTTCCACCTATGGTGGTCATGTTGTCACTGATTACTCTGTTTAGAGCTATACTATTTGGATTAGGTTGATGGAACTCTGTATGTTCATCTTGTCTAATATCAAAAGATCCCCAATTGATAATTGCTTTATCAGTAGTTTGGTTGATATTGAATTTTTTAGAATCATTAAGGTCGGTTGAAAAAGTTGCATCCCCTGAAATAACAGTTCCATTTTCTGGGTTAGCATAACTTGGAAAACAGCTAGAAAACACTAACATCGCACACATAAATGCTGCGATAAATTTCTTAATAAAATACCTTTTTTCTTTGCTTAACAACATAATTTGTATTCTTTAATTCTATTCTTTACATACAAATTATAGATCGTAAGCCTTAATATTTTATTAAGATGAGGGGGTTTTTAGTAGAAATGTGGGGAAAATCTGTATTGTTTTTGAATATTTTAGAGGAGTGCTGTAACTTATTTGTTGAAAAACTGAAATATAAGAGAAATAGTTCTTGGAGAATATAGAAATAAGTCCTCCTACGCTTAAGAATACTTTATTATATTCTATATCGTTGAAAATCTTTATTACTCAAATTTGTACAGGGCTGCTAAAAGCTTCGTCGGACAGGCTTTTTCCTAAGATTGGCTCTTCATAAAATAGTGTGTAGGTATAGGTATGTTTTACTAGTCCGCCTTCACTAAAGTTTCGGCGCGACAGTCTTCGCTTTAGTTTCCATTGTAATGTTGAGTATTTGGCACTGGCACGCCGAGTCTTAGCTACGTAGTAGCGAAGACTGGTGGGCCTAGGAAGACTTGAACTTCCGACCTCCCGGTTATCAGCCGGACGCTCTAACCAACTGAGCTACAGACCCACATTAAAGGCTTAAAATATCTACTCTATAATTAATTTTTATATGTAGTATAAGCAACTTAGGCTACTCATTTAAATAATATTACTTGGAATGTCAAAGAAAAATTCATATTTATAGTAGGATAATTATATTAAGGTAAATTCAAAACATGACAATAGAGCAGCAAATAGCCTCAAATCCTAGGGTTTGTGTATGGGTAGCAGCTTCTGCTGGAACTGGAAAAACTAAAGTTTTAACCGATAGAGTCTTAAGATTACTCTTAGAAGGGGTTGATCCCAATAAAATTCTCTGCCTAACTTTTACTAAAGCTGCAGCAGCAGAAATGTCTAATCGGATTTATGCAGAACTTGCCAAATGGGTAGTCATGGAAGAGCAGGATCTGATTAATAACATAAGATCTTTACATCATATAGAGGCAGATAATAAGATATTAAATCGTGCTAGATGCTTACTAAGTACAGTCCTTGATCTACCAGCAAGAATTAAAATCCAAACAATTCACTCATTTTGCCAAGATATTTTAAAATTATTTCCTTTTGAAGCTAAAATTATGCCAGGCTTTGAAGTTATTGAAGGCAATAAAGCTCATGAACTTTTAGTTGGAGCAATTAATGGACTGATTAAAGATAGCGATAATTTAAGTCCAGAGGTGAAATCAGCCTTAGATAATGTTATTAATAATCTTTATGAGGGTAAATTTTTTGATTTAGTTTATGAATTTTTATCAAGACAATCTACGATAAATACAATTTTAAGTAATGGTAAAGATTATGCGGTACAAGAGCTTTATCGGCTATTTAATTTAGAGATAAATATAACTAAAGAAGAATTAATTTTAAGTGGAAATCACGATAAAATTGCTTGGCAAACTATTATTAGAGAAATGTTTAATGGTGGAAAACAAGATCAAAATAAGGCCGAGATAATAGCTTTTTGGCATAATGCAAGTGATGAAATAAAGATTTTAAGCTTTAATAAATATAAAGAAGCTTTTTTAACTTTGGATGGCGAAAAACGTAAATCTTTAATTACCAATAAAGTTTTTGATAAATTGGGGCATCTGGCTGACTTTGTTTTTTATGAACAAGAAAGAATTTGTGCGGTTGCAGATAAAATAAATTCATTAAATATAATTAAATTAACAAATGATTTGTTTATCGTAGGTGTCGCAATATTAGAAAAATATAATCTGCAGAAATTAAAACTTGGAGTTATTGATTTTAATGATCTTATTTTGCTAACTAAAAAAATTTTACAAGATAAAGATCTTTATCCTTGGTTAATATACAAACTAGATGGAGGAGTTGAGCATTTATTAGTTGATGAAGCGCAAGATACTAGCTTTCTACAATGGGAAGTAATTAGAGCAATTGCGCAAGATTTTTTTATTAAAGAACATAGTAATGATATTAATGATAGTAATTTAGCTAAAACAATATTCGTAGTTGGTGATGAAAAACAATCAATTTATAGTTTTCAAGGCGCTGATCCCAAAGTTTTTACAGAAATGCAAAATAATTTTGCTAAAGAAGTGGAAGGTAATAATAAAGAATGGCAGTCAATATCACTAGATAGGTCTTTTCGTTCAACTAAAGCAGTACTTAATTTAGTTGATTTAATTTTTGCCGATCCAGAATTACAAAAATCAGTAACCTTTAAATTAGAAAAAATTGAACATAAAGTTCATAGATCAGGGCAGGCAGGTAGAGTTGAGTTATGGAATGTTATAAAAGGTGAGGAAAAAGATAAGAGTCAAGAAAAAGAGGCAAAATCATGGGAGATGCCAGTTATTTATAAGCAGATTGCAAATCCACAAAGTATACTTGCCGATAAAATAGCGCAAACTATTTCATTATGGCTTAAAGAAAAAAGATTATTAAAAAGTAAAGCTAGAGCGATTAAAGCCGGTGATATAATGGTTTTAGTACGCAGACGTAATGAGTTTGTTGATTATTTAATTAAGGCGTTAAAAAAATATGAAGTTAGTGTAGCAGGTAGTGACAGAGTAGTTTTAAACAATCATTTAGCGATTATTGATTTAATTACTTTGGGTAAATTTATTTTATTACCTGAAGATGATTTAACTTTAGCTGAGCTTCTAAAATCACCATTTTTTGGGTTTAGTGAAGAAGATTTATTTGAGATTTGCTATTCCAGATCTGGAACTATTTGGCAAAATATTATTCATAAAAAAGATAAAGATGAAAAAATAAAAATAATTTATGAAGAATTATCCCAGTTTATAAAATGCTCTAAAGATTCTACTCCATATGAATTATTTTCTTATATTTTAGTGGTAAAAAAAGGCCGGCAAAAACTTTTAGCGAGATTAGGTAATCAAGCAAATGAAATGATTGATGAGTTTTTAAATTTATGTATTGAATTTGAAAGTAACAATGTGCCGGTATTGCAACAATTCATTTATTGGCTAGAAAATAGTAATGTTGAAATTAAAAGGGATAGCGAACAAGGAATTGATGCAGTAAGAATTATGACCG
>CAYZBM010000030.1:8834-21420 GCA_964476705.1 uncultured Rickettsiales bacterium
TGCATGGTTCTAAAGGCTTGCAGGCACCTATTGTCTTTATGCCGGATACTTTAAGTGTTCCAAGATTTACCGATAATTTTCTTTTATATAAAGAATCTAAGACCGAAATTTTAGCCCAAGAGGAAAAACATTATATATTTTGGTCGCCAACCATGGCCTCAGATAATAAATTTTGTGCTGAGCTTCGAGCTAAATTAAAACAAGAACAATATGATGAATATAATAGATTATTATATGTAGCATTAACTAGAGCTGAGGATGAATTATATATAGCAGCATATAATAATGATGGAACAATTCCTGAAAAAAGTTGGTATCAATTAGTTAAAAATATTATGGTTAATATTGCGGCTCAAGATGAAGAAAATAATTATATTTATGAATGTGAGCAAGAACACGAAATTATAAAAAAAGATTTAACTAATTTATTTAGCCAGCAAGTAGAACAGCAAATAGAAAATTATGATTTTCTATTTGAAAAAATAGCGGCAACAAAAAATGATTTTAAGCTATTAAGTCCAACTACTAAGATAAGTGAGGAAGAAGAAGTAAGTAAGCTTAGGGAGCGTAAAATTCAAATTGGTAATTTAGTTCATGATATATTACAATTTATTCCTAATATTCTAACGACAGAAAGAGAACAATATTTAGCTAATATATTGTTGCATCATCAGGATTTATTTGTAAAAGATGAAATTATTATAATTAAAGAAAATATCTTAAATATTCTTAATGACGGTGAATTTTCTTATCTTTTTTCAAGATCCGCTAAAAGCGAAGTGCCAATTTTTGGCCAAGTTGCTGATTATTTAGTATCAGGCAGAATTGATCGCTTGTTGATACTTCCTGATAAAATAATTATTGTTGATTATAAAACCAGTATATTTGTTCCAGAAAATTTGCAAAATGTTCCTTTTGAATATGTCAAGCAAATGGCGGCATATAGAGAGATACTAAAAGCTATTTATCCAGATAAAGAGGTGATGTCGGCATTATTATGGACGAATGAACCTAAATTACAAAAACTTGATAATTATCAGTTAGATCAGGTTTTTAAACGGGAATCTGTATAGTTAATTAGAGTTATTTACAGTTTTTTTAATTATCTCTACTTGACTAATGGTAATCAATTACCAGATAATAGAGATAATTAAGGATTAATCTTAATATAAGGTATAATTTAAAAAGGTGTAATTTATGACACAAGAAACAACAGATATTAATTTTGAAAGCGATGTTCTAAAAAATAAGGGCTATGTCTTGGTTGATTTTTGGGCTGAGTGGTGTGGTCCTTGTCGTCAACTTTCTCCTATTGTGGATGATATTGCTAACGATATGTCAGATAAGCTTAAAGTTTATAAGGTAAATATTGATAATAATCCTGAAACTCCAGCTAAATTTAACGTTAGAGGGATACCAACTTTGATCCTATTTAAAGACGGTAAGCCAGTAGGAACTAAAGTTGGATCTTTACCTAAAAGCAGCTTAGTTGAGTGGATTGAACATACTACAGCTTAAGTCTTAGATCTTAACTTTTAACTTATATGGTAATATATGATATTTGCACTGATTTTCTTGAGTCTGTTAAGTTACTCCCATTTATTGGAGCTGAACTGGAATTCTATGCTATTGGCGAGATGCCAGAGATAAATGTCTTTTTTGTAGAATTATTAGATAAAGCTAAGAAAGCCAATTTAAATATTGGCGAATTAAAAAAAGAATCTGGGCCTAATCAATATGAGATTATCTTTAATCCTAGTTTAGATATAGTAAAATTAGCTGAAGATATAGAAAAATTCCGTGAATTAGCCTCAAATATTGCCGCAGAGCATAAGTTAATATTAAGTTTTGGGGCTAAAGATTTTAGTAATCTGCCGGGATCTTCAATGCATGTTAATATTAATTTACTTAATAGTCTCGGTGAAAATATTTTTGCTCGAAATGAGGATAATGAAAGTGAGTTCATGCTTTATGCTATTGGCGGACTTATTGAAGTTATGCCAGCATCACTAAAATATTTTGCGCCAATTGATGAATGTTATTTACGTTATAGTAAAGAGCTTGAAATTCAGGATCAGCGAAAAATTATAGAGGTGCCGAAGACTATTAGTTGGGGTGGTAATAATCGAACGGTGGCTTTGCGAATTCCGGAATCTTCTTTACGAGAAGAAACAAGGCGGATTGAACATCGCGTTCCTTGTGCTAATGCGAACATAGAAAAAACGCTGTTGGCGATTATTTTGGGGATTAAGCATGGTATTTTGAATAAAATAATGCCAATTTATCCGAAAATATTTGGTAATTCCTTTGAATTGCAGTATAATCCAGTGTGGTTACCACAGTCTCTTAATGAGGCTTTGGAGTATAAACATGATATCTTATTAGAACTAGAATAAAATATTGCCAAAGTCAGATAATTAATATAGGTTCCATTTCCTTTAGACTATGGTTTTACCCTTGGGGTTTTCTGATTATTATTAAAAGAGGTTTTATAATTATTGTGGTCAAAAAATCAGTAACTAAGACAACTAATAAAGTATCAAGCAAAGAGGTGTTTACCAGTAGTGCTTTGCTTAAATTCTATACCGACATGTTAAGAATTCGTCGATTTGAAGAAAAAATCGGACAATTATACGGAATGGGGCTAATTGGTGGTTTTTGCCATTTATATATTGGCCAAGAAGCAATTGCCGTTGGCATTCAGCATTCTTTAGAAAAAAATGATAGTATTATTACTACTTATCGTGATCATGGAATTATGCTAACAACAGGAAGTGATCCGTTGGGTATAATCGCTGAGCTTATGGGAAAACAAGCTGGCTGCTCAAAAGGTAAGGGTGGCTCAATGCATATGTTTGATACTAAGTTAGGATTTTATGGTGGTCACGGAATAGTTGGCGCTTCAGTCCCGCTTGGGACTGGTCTTGCTTTTGCTCATAAATATAAAAAAGAGAAAAATATCTGCGTTAGTTATTTTGGTGATGGGGCTGCAAATCAAGGTCAAGTTTATGAAGCTTTTAATATGGCGGCTTTGTGGAAATTGCCAGTATTATATATAATTGAAAATAATGAATATGCGATGGGAACTTCTATATCTCGTTCTTCAGCAATAACTGAATTATATAAAAGAGGCGAGGCTTTTGGAATTCCTGGGGTCCAAGTAGATGGTATGGATATTTTTGCGGTTATAAAAGAAAGCAAAAAGGCTATAGATTATATAAGATCAGGTAAAGGTCCATTATTATTGGAGATGAAGACTTATCGTTATCGTGGCCATTCTATGTCAGACCCTGCAAAATATCGCTCTAAAGACGAAGTAGAGAGTATAAAAGAGAAACATGATCCAATAAACTTATTGGAACAATATTTAGCAAAAACTCATAAAATTAGACCTGAAAAATTTAAAGAAATTGATAAAGAAATCAGGACGGAGTTGGCAAAAATTGTTGATACTTGTCATAATTTACCAGAGCCAGATGAGTTTGAGCTGTGGACCGATATATATACTCAAAAATAAGATAGGTTAAAATAATTTATGGTACAAATTACGGTCAGAAAAGCCTTATGCCAAGCGATGCAAGAGGAAATGCGTAAAGACAAAGATGTTTTTGTCATGGGCGAAGAAGTTGCTGAATATCAGGGTGCTTATAAAATAACCGAAGGTTTACTTGCGGAGTTTGGTTCAGATAGAGTTATAGATACGCCAATTACTGAACATGGTTTTGCAGGGCTTGCCGTCGGGGCTGCATTTGCTGGCTTAAAACCAGTCGTTGAATTTATGACTTTTAATTTTGCTATGCAAGCTATGGATCAGATAATTAATTCAGCGGCAAAAACTAATTATATGTCTGGCGGGCAAGTTAAATGTCCAATAGTTTTTAGAGGTCCTAATGGAGCCGCAGCAAGAGTAGGAGCGCAGCACTCACAATGTTATGCTAGTTGGTACGCGCATGTACCAGGTTTAAAAGTAATAGCTCCGTTTACAGCTTATGATCATAAAGCCTTGCTTAAAGCGGCTATTATCGATCCAAATCCGGTAATATTTTTAGAAAATGAAATACTTTATGGACATAGTCATGAAGTTCCAGATAATTTTGCGGATACTGATTGTTATGAAGAAATTGGAAAAGCTAAAATCTTACGTAAGGGCACTGATATAACTATTACGGCTTTTTCTTTACAAGTACAATATGCGTTAGATGCTGCTGAAATTTTAGCAAAAAAAAATATTTCAGTTGAAGTGATAGATTTAAGAACCTTGCGTCCTTTAGATAAAGAAACTATCATTACTTCAGTTAAAAAAACACATAGAATAATTGCGGTTGAAGAAGGTTGGCCTTTTGCCGGGATAGCTTCTGAAATAATGGCTATTGTTGTTGAAAATTGTTTTGATTATTTGGATGCTGAAGCCGTAAGAGTAACTGGCAAAGATGTACCATTGCCTTATGCGGCTAATTTAGAAAAATTGGCTTTACCGCAAGTAGATGATATTGTGATAGCTGCCGAAAAACTACTACAAAAAAATTAATGGAGATATAGTTAATATGCCAATAGAAATTACCATGCCGGCTTTATCGCCAACTATGACTGACGGAACTTTAACTAAATGGTTAAAAAAAGAAGGGGATAAAGTTTCAGCAGGGCAAGTTATAGCTGAGATTGAGACTGATAAAGCTACTATGGAAGTAGAAGCGGTAGATGAGGGAGTTATTGGTAAATTATTAGTTAAAGCGGGCACTAAAAATGTAAAAGTTAATGAAGTTATAGCGCTGCTTTTAGAAGAAGGTGAAGATAAAAAATCATTAGCTGCTTATGAAGAAAAATTAAAATCCCAAGATAAAGCTAAAAATAAAGAAAATGAACAAAAAAAATCTTTAAATTCGGCTAAAAATGAATCTGCTGGAGTTGTAAGCAATAACAATGTTACCAACAATGTTGGAAACCCTAGTTGGTTAACATCTCCGCCAGTAGTTAATGTAAATGTTAGGAAAACAGTTAAAACATTAGAAGGTACATCTATGACTAAAGCATCTCCCTTGGCTAAAACTATCGCTAAACAATCAGGACTTAATTTGTCGAGGATGGTAGGCACAGGTCCAGATGGTAGAATTACTAAAGATGATGTAAATGAAGCAATTAGAACTGGAATAACTAGTGGTAGGGGTGGCAAAATTGAGCGGAATTTAGATGAACAAATTGCAATTGAAAATTCTTCAATTAGGCAAGTTATAGCTACAAGATTACTGCAGTCTAAACAACATATCCCGCATTTTTATTTAAGTATTGAGTGTAACATCGATAAATTATTATCCTTACGTAGTGAGCTTAATGCGTATGCCCCAGTAATTGATGAGAAACCTACTTATAAAATATCAGTAAATGATATGATTATAAAAGCCTCGGCCCTTGCATTAAAAAATGTTCCAGAAGTGAATGGTTCATGGACGCAAGATGCTACAATCAGATATACAAATGTTGATATATCAGTTGCGGTTGCAACCGATACAGGATTAATAACTCCAATTGTTAAAAATGCTGATCAAAAATCATTACCGGCTATTTCTATTGAAATGAAAGAACTAGCGAAAAAGGCTAAAAATAATAGCTTAAAACCAGAAGAATTCCAAGGAGGTGGTTTTAGTATATCTAATTTGGGTATGTATGGAATTCAAGAATTTAAGGCAATAATTAATCCACCGCAATCATGTATTATGGCAGTTGGAGCAGCTAATGAAAAACCAATTATTATTGATGGTGATATTGGCGTTGCTATGATAATGAATATTAGCTTATCTTGTGATCACCGGGTAGTAGATGGAGCCGTGGGAGCTAGATTTTTAGCTGAATTTAAACGTTTTATTGAAGCGCCAATCGGCCTTATATTATAATTAAAAATGGATGTAATTAGAACAGATGGAAGAACAAAAATTTGATATAGCAATAATAGGTGGTGGCCCTGGTGGTTATGTAGCTGCGATAAGAGCAGCGCAATTAGGTGCCAATGTTGTACTTATTGAAGATAAGCATTTAGGGGGCATTTGTTTAAATTATGGCTGTATTCCAACTAAAGCTTTACTTAAAATTTCTGAGCTAAATCATTCTTTTAAAGAAGCAAGCTCTTTTGGCTTTACCGTAGGTAAGGTTAGTTTTGATTTAGCGAAAGTAGTTAAAAGATCAAGAGATGTTGCACAAAAATTATCTGCTGGCATCAGTCACCTGATGAAAAAAAATAAAATTACGGTGATCGATGGTCGGGGTAAAATTAATGGAGCTAATAATATTTTAGTTACTAAAGATAAAAAGAAAATAGCTAATATTAAAGCAAATAATATTATCATTGCAACTGGTGCCAGAGCTAGGGCCTTGCCTGGTATCCAAATTGATAATGAACAAATAGTAACTTATAAAGAAGCTATGTTACCTAAAACTTTACCAACATCATTATTAGTGGTGGGTTCTGGGGCAATTGGTATTGAATTTGCAAGTTTTTATCAAAATATGGGCAGTCAAGTTACGCTTATTGAGCTACAGGATAATATTTTACCAGTTGAAGATAAAGAAATTGCAAAGTTAGCGCATAAAGCTTTTGTAAAACAAGGTATGGAAATTTATACCAAAACTAAAATTAAATCTTTAAATAAGCTCAAAGATAAAATTGATGTAATTTTAGATAATGACGGCAAAGAAATAAAGCTTAGTGTTGAACGAATAATTATTGCTACCGGAATTATTGCTAATACTGAGGATTTAGGGCTAGAGACTATTGAAGTTGATTTAGAGAAAAATCATATAGTAACTAATGAATATAATCAGACTAAGACTAAAAATATTTATGCTATAGGTGATGTAACTAAAGGTCCTTGGCTTGCGCATAAAGCAAGTCATGAAGGTGTGTTAGTTGCTGAACATATAATGGGTAAAAAAGTAAAAGCCATTAACAATAATAATATCCCGGGATGTACTTATTGCCGGCCGCAAATTGCCTCAGTTGGTTTAACAGAAGAAAAGGCTTTAAGTTTAGGCTATGAAATTAATGTTGGTAGATTCTCTTATTCAGCTAACGGTAAAGCTATTGCTATTGATGAAACTTATGGCTTAGTTAAAACTATTTTTGCAAAAGATACCGGTGAGTTATTAGGCGCGCATATAATTGGTGCCGATGCGACTGAAATGATTAATGGTTATTTAGTTGGTAAAGAATTGGAAGCAACTATTGCTGATTTTAAACATGTAATTTTCCCGCATCCAACTTTATCTGAAATGATGCATGAGTCGGTTTTGGATGCGCTTAACCAGTCATTACATCAATAATAAAAAATATCGGGTACGAAATTATGACCAATATAACCCCAATCAAAGATAATGAAACCAGATTAAAAAAACCTGATTGGATTAGAGTTAAGGCTCCGGTATCTAAAGAATTTAGAGAGACGCAAGAACTTGCTCGAGGCTTAAAATTAAATACCGTATGTGAAGAAGCAGCCTGTCCTAATATTGGCGAATGTTGGAAAAAAAAACATGCAACTTTTATGATTTTAGGTTCAACTTGTACGCGGGCTTGTGCTTTTTGTAATATTAAAACTGGTATGCCAGATAAACTTGATCCTCATGAACCAGATAATTTAGGTGCAGCTATTGCTAAATTAGGCCTAGCTCATGCGGTAATTACTTCGGTTGATCGTGATGATTTAGCCGATGGCGGCGCCAATCATTTTGCACTTTGTATTCAAAAAATTAGAGAAAAATCTCCAAATACTACTATCGAGATTCTAACTCCAGATTTTATGCGTAAAGACGGTGCTTTAGAGATAGTGGTTAATGCTAAGCCTGATGTTTATAACCATAATCTCGAAACAGTGCCTTCTTTATATAATAAAATAAGACCGGGAGCGCGTTATTTTCACTCACTTAATTTACTGCATAAAGTAAAAGAATTAAACCCAGATATTTTTACTAAATCTGGCATTATGGTGGGTTTAGGTGAACAAAAACATGAAGTACTGCAGGTTATGGATGATATGCGTAGTGCCAAAATAGATTTTATAACTATAGGTCAATATCTGCAACCAACTACTAATCATGCTAAAGTGGATCGTTATGTAACGCCTGATGAATTTAAATATTATGAACGGATGGCTTGGGCTAAAGGCTTTTTACAAGTATCAGCCTCGCCACTTACTCGTTCATCTTACCATGCTGATGCTGATTTTAAAGAGCTTAAGGAGAAGAGGGTTAATAGTAAGATGTAATTGTGTTAATAAGTTAGGCCTTTTCCTTGTAAGCCTTCTGTTTGATTATTCATTTTATTAACTTTATCTCTCCAAGTTCTATTGTCATCGTGAGTTAATTTATCTTTTTGACCTTTCATATCATCTTGTAATTTTTTAGCTATTGAACCAATATTAGGATCTTTTTTATGTAAGAATCGATCTCCAGCCAGCACAATATCATTTTGAATATTTTTTCTATCCATCATACCTTCAGTGTGTCTTGTTTCATTTAGGCGGTTTACAGCAAGTTCCGGTTGTTTTTTTATTTCTTTTAATAAATCAGCATTTGTTAAAAGCTCGCTATCTCCAGCCTGTGCGCCTCCCTTATGTTTACATATTTCGTCTTCCGCAGCTTTTAATGCTAAGCTTAACTGCTTAATATCTTTAAATAAGGGGTTTTCATTATAAATGTTCTGTCCAGAAATCTCTTTTCGTAAATTTTCTAATTGAGTATTGCTAAGTCTATCAACTATGATATAGCCTGTGGTTAATTCTTTTAATTGATCTTTAAATGTCGCAGGTTTAGATGGTGGGTTTGATTTTGCAGATACTGGAGCTACTCCCATAGATGCAGCTGCAGGTTTTGTAGGGCTTAGAGAGCTTGATAGTGATGAAGTTGACGATGTTGACGATGTTGCTTGAGCAGTACTACTTGGTGTTAGTTGTGTAGTCGGAGTAGCTTGCCGTGGTTGTGGTGGTGATTCTGTTAATGGTCCTATTATTACTCCAGTAGCCATCTCTGAAGGTATAGGGGTTACTGATCTTGCTGTGGAAGTAGAAGCAGTAGTACTTGATGCTGATAAAACTGGGTCAGCTGTCATTGCAAATGAATTATTTGAATCTTGTGAAATATTATCTTCATCACTAAAATCGTTATCATCATCTGATACTCCTTTTCCTGAATCCTCATCTTCTGAATATGTTATAACAGCTGATTGATGCCAGTTCTCGTATACTGGATAATTAGATGAATCATTATATTCATATAATGTTGAACTTACTGGACTAGCAGGAGTTACTAAAGATGGAGTTGAGCTAGAAGGAGAAGAGCTAGCAGAAGCACTAGAGTTTGGTGTAGTTGTTGCTAGAGTATCTAGAGTATCTAGAGTATCTTGAGTAGCGTCAGGAACATCTGTTAAGATAGTATGTGGTGCTTCAGCTGATACTAAGCTAATAGTAGAAGAAGTAGCTAAATCAGCACTTGCTACTGCAGCTAAGCTACCAGCTGCTGATACTCGAGAACTTCCTGAAGATGTATTTGTCGAAGTAGGAGTAGTTAGAGAAGTGACAGTTGTTGCTTTAGTTGTGCTAGTAGATGTAGTCGAAGCTGCTCTAGGTAATGTGCTGGTTGGAGTTGCTCCAAAAACTGAAGTTAATGGTGAACTAGTAGAAGAAGTAACAGTAGTACTAGTACTTGAAGCTATTGCTGGAGTAGAGCTAATAACTGGAGTTCCTGAATTTGCAGTTGGTGAACCAGAACTTGCAGTTGGTGAACCTGGACTTGCAGCTGAAACTGGTGGCGACATTGAGGATATACCAACTGGAGGTACAGATGTTATTGTGCTTTGTTGAGCATGAGCTTCACCCTTAGCCTGTTCCTCTTCTGCCTCTAGTTCATCCTCATCATCAAATTCCTCATCTTCATCCATATCTATTTCATTATCTTCTTCTTCTAACCCCATCGGATAAGGTTCAGGCTCAGACCTTGCAAAATTTTGTTGATGTTGATAATTATTATATTCTGGTTGATATTGTGGTCTAGTAGTTTGTTGTTTTTGTTGGTCTGGTAATTGAACAGCATAGGCAAGCATTGCAAATAATAAAAATATGGGATTAAATAACCCTAGAAATAAAAGAATTCCAGGTCCTACAAGACTAGGAGATTTAGTTTCAGCAGGTTCTTGAGGTGGCTCATATTCTGGTTCGTATGATCTAACAGAACTTCTTGGATATTGCGATATAGGCTGTAAAGCAGATTGCTGACTAGCGGTGTATTTTGCTGGTCTACTCTTCCAGTCTTCTGGCGGTCTTTCAAATCCGGTTCTATTTTCTGGCATATTTTATCCCCTTAACCTATAACCCATATTGGCTTTGATAAATTATTTGCTGTAATTCTTTTTTGATATTTAAGATTGAATTTTTAAGTTGAGTATTACTAATTGAGTCATCTTCGTCGATAGCCAGGCGGGCATGATAAAAATTATTGTAGGCTTTGGTTCTAATAAAATCATGAACCGATTCTAAGATGACTAAAAAATAACTAGTTTCGTAATCATCTTTGGCTTCATTAATATATTTATTTAAGATATGGACAAATTTGATAAGCTGATTACCATAAAGACAATCTTGTAATTCTTGGCCTAAAATTTTCCTGGTTTCGAAAGGGATTTCAATATCTTGAATACTAAAAATTAAAGTATAAAATTCAGGGGAGCAGCTAATTTGTTTTAGTGATTTAATAAAATTTTGCGCGCTATAAGAGCTATCTACTAATTTAACAATTTGCTCGTAGTTATTCGTGGCAATATTAATTATTTTTTGCCCATCGGCAAAAGTATTTTGCTCATTAGCTATTTTTTTTGTATTACTTTTCTTCATAATGTTTAAACAAGGTCTAATGTGTATAAAAAAGCTTTTATTAGTAATCTTGAAGGTTTATTGTAGCAGTAAGTTATTAAATAATTATTAATGGACGAGGAGATAATAAGTGATAGATAATACAAAAATGGTACGTATAGTGCAGGAAATTTGTAAATTTATAGTAACTTATGCTTATGTGGGTAAGATTTCTAAGGCTCCGGGGACTTTTGGAAGCCTGGCTACTATTATTTCGATTATGGCACTTTCTAGCTTTACTGGTAAAAATCTACCAATATTATTTGCAGATCCCAATAAATGGATGATTTTTGCTACTATTGTCTATTTAATTTCTTATGTTGCCGTCTCTATATATATTCGTGATACTGACGGACATGACCCAAAAGAAGTAGTGATAGATGAGTTTATTGGCCAGTTATTATCGGTAGTAATTTCAATTGGGATTTTCAAATTTTTCTCAGCAAGTCTAGTACTTACTAGTATTTTTCTAGTGCTTAATTTTATTTTCTTTAGAATTTTTGATATTTTTAAACCTTGGCCGGTTAGTTATTTTGATCAAAATTTTAAAAATGCCCATGGAGTATTACTTGATGATGTTTTTGCCGGGATATTTTCTGGGAGCGTAGTTTATGGAATATTTTTTTCTTATTCTTATTATCTGCTATAAATAAAAAATAATGAGATGCTAATGTTTAACAATAATTTAATTAAAAAAGCTAAATTTATAGTAGATGATTTAAAAAAGGCAAAAAGAACTTTAAGTACTGCCGAATCTTGTACTGGTGGATTATTGTCGGCCTTAATTACTGAAATACCAGGGTCTAGCGAAGTTTTCTTAAGTGGTTATGTTACTTATTGTAATAAGTCTAAGATTGAAACCTTAACTGTGCCTACATATTTTATTGAAGATTTTGGCGCAGTAAGTAGCGAAACAGCAATTGCAATGGCAGAAGGATCTTTACTTATTGCTCATAGTGATTTCGCAATTTCTATAACCGGAATTGCAGGACCTGATGGTGGCACATTAGAAAAACCAGTAGGGTTAGTTTTTATTGCTTTGGCGGTTAAAAATGCAAAAACTTCCGTTTATAAATTTCAGTTTAGTGGCGATAGAAGTTCGGTGCGTTTGCAGACTGTTGATACGGCACTTGAATTATTAAAAGATCGGTTAACTTAAACTTGTCTGTAAAAGAATTTTTTTACAGACAACTTCTAATAATTAAATATTTTTTATTTCTTCTGCCGAAAGTCCAGTTAGTTCGGCTATTTCTTCTATCGATATTTTTTTGTCCAATAATTTTTTAGCAAACTCTAAAGTTTTTTCTTTTTTGCCTTTTTCAAGGCCTTCTTTAAGACCCTCCTCTAGTCCTTCTTTCCGGCCTTCAAATTTACCGGTAATTATAGCAGAATCAATCAGACTATTTTCTAAGCTTAAATTTTCACTATCTTTTTTGTATAGTCTACGTTCCTCGGGGGCAAGTTTGCCGATATCCAAACGTTTACTGGCTTCCTGTAAGCCTTTGGCAGAAAATTCAGGTTTAATTTTAGAATTTTTAAGGAAATAAACCCATTCATCAACTTTATCTCTAATTCTATTATTATTAAAGAGATCTACTCTAATTATATAATATTCTGGAAAAATTCCCCTCAAGCTTTTTATATGCTTAGTATCATAAATGTTTTTTTCTTTTTCATTTAATTCTAATATATCTGAATAA
>CAYZBM010000031.1:0-21301 GCA_964476705.1 uncultured Rickettsiales bacterium
CAGGTAGAATTGAGGTACAGTAATGCTAGATGACACAGTTTAATGAACAGTCTCATACTATAGTAATCTTTAGCCAACCTATATTTTTAGAACTTAGTAATTTCTACACCAGCACTTATAGCACGTGAGGAACTAAGTTTGCTACCTGGTAACTCCGAGCTAAGCGCATTTTCTAATCCTTGACTATATTTTTCATCTGTACCTTTTTTATCTTTGTTCTTTATATAATTAGGAGCTGATTCATATAAAGCTCTAGTAGTTCTTGAGGTTTTATAACCTTGATCCGCTTTTCTTCCTTGAATTTCATTTTGCGTTCTTCCCATTTCAACGCTTACTATATCCATATGTAAAGGCGATATATCGTGATTTTTTTCGAGAATATAATTACTTAATTTATTTAACTTATCATTTACATTACTTATATCCCCTACAATAGGCTTAAGAACTTCATCTCTAATCATTTTTTGGATTTCAGCTAATGCTTTAACTTCGCTATCAACACTACTAGCCTTAGAAAAATTTATAACCAATTTAGTAGCCTTAGCTCTATTTTCTGGTTTTGCAAAGATAAGTTCTAAAGCTTCTTTATTTGCTTCACACCAAGAATTATAAGTAGCTTTATTATTTTCATTAGATAACCCACAATCGGACTTTATATTATCTATTTTGTAACCAGATACATCAACCATCTTATGAGTGGTTAGATCATTATTTTTAAGCATCTTATGAGAAACTTCTTTAGATTTAAACGCATTTTTGAATCCTACTAAACTTAATTTTAATCTTGCCATTAAGCCAGATTTATGAGGTACTTTTACAGGTTCTACTACAGAAACTTGATTAATAGCTACTTCTTGCTTAGTATTATCTACAGTAAATTCTCCGTTTAAAGAAGCATCAGCTTCAGTAACAACTTCTATAGCAGTTTTAGAATTATCTCTTACTTGCTCATTCTCTACTTCTTTCTCAATCATGAGATTAGTAACTTCCTTAATATATCCAAGGAAAGTTTCTGATCTCTCTTTACTAGTATGTTCTAATCTTGATAAGAAATCTATATCCACTATATACTTCAGAGCTCTCTCTTGCGCACCTTCTTTACTGTCATTTATATCTTGTTTTATTTTGCTAAACTCTCTTTCAAATTCTTTCTCATTCTGAATTACCTTATTAACTGCTTCTCTAACTTTATTAATATAGTTTGTTGTTAAGTTTTTACCTTTTAAAATATCTACTGAATAGTACTTTAGTTTACTAATCACGGCAAATTCTTGCCCTTTTGTAAATTCCTTACCTGATTCTCCATTGTAATTAGCTAATATAGCTTCTTTTACAGCTGTGCGTAATTTTACTTTATCTCCGATAACCATTTTATCATATGCAGGAGCAAAAGCTTTTTGAGCTATCTCTTCAGCTTTTTTAGTCACATCAGTTGCTGCTTTATCAGGAGCTAACAGATCAACTATTTTATCTCGAGCTACCTCTTTTAACTGCATTCCGGTTATTTCATTAAAATCATTTTCTTGTAAAGTTTCCTTAACTTCACCACTAATTTCTTTTACTATTTGATTATAATTAGAATGAGATCTTAAACTGCTTAAATCTCCTATATTTTTTATTCCAATTGCTAAAGCCGCATCTACAATTACTATTTCTGTAACAATATTTTCTATATGAGAATTAATACTGGCATGTAATTGAAGATATTTGACATCAGCTAGCCCATTACTATCTTCTTTTGTATAAGGAGAAATTATTTTCTCTAATTCTTGCACTGACTTTAAAGTATTTTCTAAAATTTTTATTCCGCCTTCTATTGTATTAACAGTTGGTAGCTTTTCGTTATAATTATCAATAATTTCTTTAAGTTTCTCAGCCATTACTTCTGGAGTTTCCTTAGATTTCCTTTCTTCTTGAATAGCTTGAACAAATCTTGCCACATTCGCTCCACGAGCTTGAGGGCTATTATCTTGCTTACTTCGAGTTAAATGTCCTTGATATAATTTTTCTAATGTTTGATATTGCTGAATTATTGCCAAATCTCCTTCAGAGACATCACCTACAATTAACTTGGTTCTTTTAATAACTATATCTTTAAGTTTTTCTAAATCTCTTACTTGCGCTTCCAGAAAATTTAAAAATTCTTTATCATCATTTTTAGGAAATTTTTTATAAAGCTTCTCATAATGTTTATTAATTTTATCCAACACTATTTCTCTTTCTTTTGGACCTTTTTCTGCTTCTGCAAATATTTTTGAATCTATCTGTTTGGCTGTTGCTGTGCTTGCTAAATAATTTTTATATTTATCTCTCATTTCAGGATTTCTTAATCCTTTAATTCTTTCGTCTATTGCTTGTTCAATAACTTCTTTACTAGTTAAGCCTGTAGTTATTAAATGGCCATAACCCTCATTTTTCGGCATAACTAAATTGCTATTTTTTTCTATTCTAAGAGTTATATCACCAGAGTTAGTTTCAGTAAATGGAACCCATTTAAAGCCTGTAGTATCATTTAAAATCTCAATATAGGCTTTTAAACTTGGAGAAACTTCATCATGCTGCGCTCGGGTTAGACTTAAATCATGTCCGGATATTTTACTTAAATTAATATCTAAATTGGTTCTTTTAATAGTTCTAACCTGACCGGATATTTTAGATTCTTCTCCCTCACTAGCTATGCCGGAATTATATTCTGTTACTAATTCTTTAGCTTGAGCTGTATTCATTCCCGGGATGGACGACATCATAGCCTCAATTAATGCTGCTTGAGCTGGATTTGAACTTTGAGCAGAATCAACTTCTCTCATACTATTAGGTAATGTACTAGCAGAACCAGCTACTACTACTGTCTCTCCAGAATCTTGTTTATTGCTTATACTTACACTTTCAGTATTCAGATCAGCTTGTATATGCGCTGTAACCACACCTCCCTTAGAAGCTCTTACTGCATTATCAGCCATTGTATTTTCTACATTAAGAATATCTTGAGCTACAGTTGCAATCTTAAAGTCAATACTCCTGCGATCTAAATCTTTTTGATCTGCATTTTCAGCTAATTTTTGTAGATCTAACCAATGATTATCTAATACATCTAAATTATTCTTACCTGAACTTTTATAAATATCTTCATAATGTTCTGATATATCTTCTTCGATAGATCTTATATTTTCTTTTGTAACATTATCAAATAAACTTCTATCTATGGCTATATTATTATTACGTACTTTTGTTCTTTGTATATCTACAGCATTAGCTTTTAAAATTCCCGAGATTCTTTCAGGATTATTATTAGTAGTTTTACCTTGTAATTCTTGCAATTCTTTTTTAACATTACTAATAGCTTCAATTACTTTAAAATGATCGTCCATATCTTCTACAGAAATAGGATCAGGTGAACTTGTAAATATTTCATTTAGCTCATTTAAATCTGCCAATTTATATTTATTAAGTTTTATAGTTTGTTTTGCTGATGAACCTGTTTCTTCTAGGCTTCTATCTAAAGAATCATAATGTTCTTTTATTTCTTCTAATGCTAAATATCTTTGTTCATTGCCCAATTTAGCCTGTTTTATAACATCTTCTTCAACTCTTTCTATTTTTACAAAATATTGATTATCAGAAAATTTAACATGAGAAGACTCAGCTTTTTTCCTCTCATATGCTTGAGGGAGAGCAGTAAATGCATGATATCTTGCCCATCTATCATCCAATTCCGTTTTAATTTCATCTGGTGTATGATTACCAGCTAAATAAGTATTCATATGCTTCACTATAATAGTTTCAGCATTTATATGAATCTTATTAATTTTTGCCTTTATTTGTTTTTGGAGTTTTGGCTCAAACCCTACTTTATCTACAAGCTCAAATAAATTAATTAAGGATTCTTTAAGATCTTTGATATTATCTTTATAATTTCCTTTTTCATCTTGGAAAGTAGTTGGCATAATATATTTCTGAGCATCACGTACAAACTCATAACCAATTTTTCTTATAACCTCTTCTTCTAAACCAAATAATTCAGCAGTACGCTTAACTCTGCCAGCCTCTAAGTAAATAGTTGTTGCTTCTTTTTTAACTTCCTCTTGACCGTCTTCCAAATCTCTAAAGAAATTACTTAAGTCAGATTGTTCTGAGATAGCTTCCTTAGCAGTAGTTAATTCAGAAATTTTTGCTTCAAGTTTTTTTGTTAACTCTTCACCAAGCTCAATATTATTTCTTTTTGCATAAGAAGAATTTTCTTTCAATTGCTTTAGTAAAATATCCGCAGGTAATTTTGTGTTAGCAAGCATTTTCTCAATCATAACTGGATAATCTACTCGCTCTGCTACCTCTTGCTCAAGCTTACTGCCTTTAACAGGTAGCACCGCTACCAAATTTGCCGTAAAGCTTGAGATATTACCAATATTTTTTCTGGTCTCATAATCCTCTATTTTAGGTAAATAAAGATTATTGTTATTATCTTTTACTAAACTTACTCCATATTTATCTGACAACTCTTTAGCAAAGGTTTCTACTAATCTTGGATTATTTAATTTTTTTATAACCTGATTAAGTACTTCTATTTGTATATTAGTTGCAATTACCATTGGATCATTATTAGTAATATCTTTAAAAGATTCACCGGCAGATAATGTTAAAGCAGGACTACTTACTTTATCTTCTTTACCTAACATATCAGTTAAGCCTTCCTGACTCATATTTTTTTCTATTTCCTCAATTTTTTGAGTTAATAAGGCAAGCTCTGATTGTGCAAGTTGAGACTGGATCAAGCCATTTAATTCATCATAATGCTTATCATCTTCATATTGGCCATCTGAACCATTTAAAGCTAAGCTAATACCTTCTCTTTCTGAATATTTTATGACAGTAATGCCATAATCTTCATCCGTATCAATTTCATCGTTTATAGCACCAACAATATCTTCTATTTCTTCAGTAGTTTTTCCTGCATCTCTAAGTACTTGAGTAAGATCTCTTAATTTATTGGTTATTTCTTCTAAATGCTCTATCTCTTGATTTACTGCTTTTTCTTTAGCAGCAAGAGCTTGCGCTTGTAAGTCTTGTCTTTGAGTTTTTATTTCTTCTTCAGCTAATTCTGCGTCTAATTCAGCATTAGCTGCATCTATATCATCTTTTTTAGCTTTTATAATTTCACTATCAAATCGCTTATCATTATCCTTTACTCGTACTTCTAAACTTCTATCCTCTAACTGTTTAGTAGCATTTCTAAATTCAACAATATTTTTGGCGGCAGTTTTTTGTAATTTTTTAATATTTTCTAACAAATTCTTACGATTCTTATCTATCTTTGTAGAAAGAGTATCTAACGCTTTATGAAAATTAAGATTACGCATCTCTACATCTTTTATTGCAGGAGTTTGTTCGGCAAAAACCTCAAGAGCTTGATTAAATTCATCTGGTAAGCTATTAACGAAAGATCTGATATCTTTATGCAATTGGATAGTATTTAATTGAATCTGAAGTAATTCTTTCTCACGATCATTGTCTAATACAGATGGGGTAATTTTGTTTAAATTAGTCTCTTCATGTTTTGGATTTTTCTTCTCAGCAATTTTAGGCCCTTCTTTAACTGCATCTAAAGCATTTCCTATATCTTTTGATAACGCACTTAATTTTTCAGTATCTAAAGACTTAAATTTAATAATAAATAGTTTATCTTTAGGATCTAAGCTAATTTCTGCACTTTCATTACTAAAATTAGATTTTTCTTCAACTCCAATTTTTCTAACTTTTTCCAATCTTGCCAATTGATTAATTATCTTTTCTACCTGAATTATTTTTCTTTCTACTTCAGCTATATCTTTATATTCTAAATTACCTAAAATTTCTATACTAGGCTTACCATCTTTCTCAGTAATCTTAGTCCCATTATCTGCTAATAATTCATTTAGATTAGCATAAATAGATGCCATATTATTATGTCCATAAGTATCACTAAGACCTTGTAACATAGCATTGATATTACTAACTAATTTATCGGTAGTTTTGCTATCTTTAGTAACTTTTGTATAATTATCTAAAGAATATTGTTCTTGAGCTCGGGTAGCCTCTAAAGAAGCATCTAGATATTCTTTATAAGCAGCTCCATCTTTTTTTATTGTTCCAGCTTTTTGATTAGCTTCCATAAGTTCAGCTACTAATCTCTCTACTTCTTGGTTAATTTCTTCTTTATTTTTATCTGGAAATTCTTTTTTAATCTTATTATAATATTGATTACGTAAATTTCGCATATCTTCCTTGTTATACGCATCTCTCATTGCTATATGTTGTTCTGTTCTCTCTTCAATGGAAGGTGTTTTTTCTATAGTCGAAATTCTATTCTTAGAAGGGTAATCTAGATCAGACGGTTGATCATAAAGAGAAATCTTATCTTCATCATCTAAACCACCACTGGAACCAGTACCTAATACTTCTTCAGCAGTACTATATTCTCCTACTGGAGGTATTGTAGGAAGTGGCCTTTGAGAAGAAGTGGCTAAAGCTTGTACTTGTCCCCTAACATTTTCTTGTACCCTATCATCTTTAGATAATTTGATTTCCTTAAGTTTCTCACTATCAACAGATATACGACCTATTCTTTTTAAAATCTTAGTGCTTCTTTTAATAGAGTCAGATAATTGTGTTACTAAATTATTTTCTTCCTTCTGGCTTATTTCATCTAAGCCTTTAGTATCAGTTGTTAGTAAATCATGAACTTTGGCAACTAACATATCATATTTTCTTTGACTAATCATGCTAGTTGCGACTAAATCTTGATTATCTGTAAGTTTTACTTTATCTTTCCATTCTTTTTTTATAAATTCTTCACAAGCCTTTCTTGCTATTTTTGTCGGAAGATATTCATTTTGTAAAAAAGCTTTAGAATCATTTATAGCTTTAGCCAAATCACGGCCTTCTACAGCTTCATAACGCAGAGTTTTAATAATATTATTATATATAGAGTATATATTTTTAGGATTATCTTGAACACCATATTCCGATATAGCAATGCCTTGAAAATCTTTACTTATAAGACCGGCACTAACTCCCATAATTTTAAATTGTTCGATTAAAGCTACACTGGTATTTTTATCTTTAATAGAACCTAAAATTTTGCTTATATGTTTTTTTAATTCGCTAGTTTGATCTTTAGATGTTTCAACTATAGCTTCTTGTTGTACCTGAAGAGGAGTTGGCCTCGGCTTTGATGAAACAGTAGGAGGATTATTATTATTTAATACAACTTCTGCATCTTCATAATCACTCTCTTTTTTACTTCCAGAGCCTAGTGCTGCAGGTTTTACTCTAGCTGGATTTAGAGTTTGTACTTCGGATATGTTTTTAGCTTCAGTTGTTTTTAAATATTCTCTAGCCGCATCAGTAGCTTTTTTTAAGTCACTTTTTTCTTCTAATGTTTGATAATCCATAAAATCCATAATGGTAGTACATATATATTCTGCCTTTTTATTATTATCAGATTTTATTATAATTGTACCTGTTTGCTCTTGAACAAAAACATCTATATAACTATCTGATAAATACCCAGCTAAATTACTATTCATGTCTGGATTTTTCGCAACAGCATCTAAAATATTATTAATGTGAATTCTAAATTGATCATCTTCACTAATAACGGCATCTTGAGGTTCTGCAACAATAGTATTTTCTTGAGTTTCTTCCTCCATCTCTTTTTGCTCATCTTCCCTTTCTCGTATTAAACGAGCTTCCATAATCTTCGTAGCAAAATTAAGTGTATCTATTTCACCATCTAGAAGATCCAGCAATTTTTTATCAGAATTTTCTGAATACGCATACTCAGCATCTAGAACTAGTTTACCTTTTTCTACACTAATAAAATTTTTAAAAGATTTCTCTTTATCTAACTCTTCGTTTATAGTTATAGCTGTAGTTATCATATAATCTATATTATAGCCAAGTTCACTGGCCATAGAATTTATAGTTTCTAATCTATAATTAATTTCTTCTTTATGTAATTCTGGATCAATTTTTGGATAATCTACTATTTTTTTAGAAGTAGCATAAGGAGATACTTCTTTTACCACTTCCTCTACTTCTAAAGAAACTTTGGCTATTTCTTCATCTTTAATTTTATTATCGATAGATTGTTTTTTAGTGTCTAATTCTTGTATAGATATTTCAATTTGATTTAATCTTTCATCATTTAGATTTATAGTACCATTGTTAGCTAGTTCTAATTCAGTTTCTAATAATCTAACTTCAAGATCTATTAATAGTAAGTCTTTTTGATCAGGGGTTAATTCTTGTTTAGATATTTTTAATAAATTATCAAATACAGATCCTACTGTCATGTTAGTATAAGAGGAAGTAGATGGAATAATAGCTGTTCTTATATATGTATAATCTTTAATAAAACTTAAATTGTCTATTAAATCTTTCTCTACTTTAAAGTCATCCGCTTTTCTATCCTTAGCCCTTATTACTAAACTATTTAAAATTAGATAATCTTTATTTTCAGCTAAGATTTTTTCTATATCGCCTTTATTTTTCTCAAGTTTTTTATAAAGAAAATCTTTTATTTCAGCGGTTATTTTACCTGAACTTAAATAAGGATAATTACTTCCTATTTCTTTGAATAATCTAGTTTCTTTTTCTGATAGTTCTAATTTTGTTTCAAAAGATTTAATTTTTTTATTTATTATAGAGTGATTGTATGCACCTTCCATACCAGTATTTTTTAACTTTTTATCTACCTCAAAGGAATTAGAGTTAAGTTTAACATCTTTTAAACTATCTTCTGCCAAAGAAACGGTTATTTTCTTATAAAATTGTTCCGTAACCCCAATAAATTCTTTTGCTGCATTTTTTAAAAGTTCTAACTTTCTTTCTGCATTAGGCTCTTTCAAATCTAATTCAGATATTTTATTACATATTTCATCTATTCTTTTTTCTAGAGACATTAATATAATTGATTGACTAACTTGACTTAAATATTCTCCATCTTGAAGTTCTAATAAGGATGATTTTATTTCTGGAACATCAAGCAAATATTTAGTTTTACTTAAACCCAATTCTTCTAATCTTTTTTGTAATATAACAGATTCTTCCTCTTTAATTTCTTGTCTATTTCCCAAATAATCCGTATAGACAGAATGAAATTTCTTATGACCAAATCCTTGAAGAGTAGATCTCCTCCCTGTGCTTGCAGGACTGCCACTAACACTATTGTTGCTACTTACAACTTGCTTATTATTTCCTTCATCTATAGGCATAAAATCTCCATTAAATTAAATAAATTCTCCTTTCATCTTACGCGATAAAGCTTAAAGAATCGTTAACGGGATAAAGGTTATGATCTGGGATTTTGAGCCGATAATAGCTTTGACGCTATTTTGTGACGAAAATGGCGTACATATAGCAGTTAAAGCTTGTCCTTGCCTAAATTTTTTTATAGATCCCGGAATAAATCCTGGATATGTAGCATCATAGCAATGATTTATGTAAGTAATTAAAGTGTAAAATCATTGCTTGATCTACTATATATGACGAGAGCGTTAGATTTAGTTAAGTTCTGCTCAACTATTGAGATTAACTTTAAATAATTAATATATAGGACAAACCTACCTCACCCCCACTAGCAACTTCGCCAAATCTTCATCAAAAGTAGGATGTAAACTTGCTATACCAAAGCCATTTTTATCAATAATAATATAGCTAGGTACGCCTTTTAGTCGTAAGGATTTATAAATAGCCCCTGAACTATTTAAGTAAACTTTCATATTTTGATTATTTTTCGTCTGCATAATATTACGCGCTTTGGCAATGGGATCATCAGGAACGGCTAAGGCTAAAACTGCTAAATTGGCAGATTTATTATCACTGGCAAATTTAATAATCTCCGGCATATCACTTAAACAATATTTACACCAGGTCGCCCAAAACATCACCAGTCTATTTTTACCGTTAGTATCGGATATTTTTTGCTGCGTTCCATCTAAAGCTATTAACTCATAGTCATTTAAATCTATCGGCTCTTTATAAAAATTCACCAGATTTTTATAGGCAACAACATTACCCTTATAGACAAAAAATAACTGATACGCCGTAAAAGCTACAATAGTTATAATCATAATTATAGAAGCCACTAATAGTTTTTTTAGCATAATAAAATTACTCCCCGCTCACATTTTCTATCTCTTCAGTTACTTCAACTTCAGCTTCAATTAAATTTTGTGCTGAAATTACTTGATAGCGCTCTAGCCGTTCAATATGTTTATCATTTTGACTATTAACTCCATAATGTTCAAGCTTTTTAACTTTACTTAAAAAATTACTATTAAAGGAGGCGGCGAATTTATCGTATTTTTCAAAACTGGATTTAATAGTTTTACCTAAAGATTCCGATAAATTTCTAAAATTGGCAATAGCAGTTAAAAGTTTTTTAACCTCAGCTACAATCATCGCCGAATTTTCATTTTGCTTGGCAATAAATATGGCTTGTTTTGCTTGTAGTAAGGCATTAACTAAACCTGCAGGCCCTACTAAAATAATATTATTTTGCCAGGCTTTTTCTTCAAAACTCCGATCAATATTTCTAAATTTTTCTAATGTAACTTCAGTTGGTAAAAACATCATAACAGTTACCATAAAATTTTGATTACTATTTTTAAGCTTTTGGAGATGCTCTATCATACTAGATTTATAATTACGGGTAGTTAAAGCTTTTAAATGATTTTGCATAGTTTGTTTAAGCAGTACTTCAATCTTTTTTTTCTGCTCATTCTTTTGTTCATCATTTTCTTGATTATCTAAATTTAAATATCCTAGTTCAGTAAAAAATTTTGAAGCTTTACTATCAATAATAATAGCCTGGTTCTGCGGCAAGAATATCACCGCATCAGGCCGCAAAATATTTTGCTCTTCGCCCTTTAAATGATATTGTAAATAATAATCTTGGTTTTCAATTAAGCCCGATGCTTTTAAAATATTCTCTAAAGTAATTTCAGCTAAACTACCTGCCCCTTGAGGGTTAAGTAATGCCCGCTCAATTATCTCAACCTTACCAATTTTACTATGGAGCAAATGCATCGACTCAAAAACAGTTTTAAATTGTTCATGTAAATTTTTGGTGGTTTCTTCTAATTCTTTGGCATTTTTTTTAGCATTATCTTCATTTTCACGTTTATGGTCATCTAGTAATTTACTAGAAAGTTCTGAGCCTGCTTTTAAAATAGAGCCACGAGTTAACTCCAAATATTGCTCTTGGTCTTTTTTCCAATCCTCTACTTGCTTTAACATTAAATCTAATTTTTGTTTAGCTAGCTCTAATTCTTGATTAAGTTCTGCTTTTTGATTAGTTAGTATTTTAACTTCTTCACTTTGCTTTTTTAGCAATTCTTCAAGCTTTTGATTTTCTTCAGTTTTAAAGCCCAAAGCGGTTTCAGCTACAGCTTTAGTTTGAAATAATTTATGATCATATAAAATATACTTTACGATGGTTATAACACTGACTATAAAGGTAGATAATAAGAATGTCTCAATCATGGTTTTTAGCTTTCCTTACAAATAAAGATTTTATATGCATTTATACCAAATAAATAATCCTATAGCTACTATCATTTTAGCAGCTGGTCGTGGCACAAGAATGAAATCATCTACGCCTAAAATATTACATAAAATAGCTTATAAATCCATTATCGAGCATATTAAAGACACGGCATTAGCGGTTAAATCAGCCCAAAATATTTTGGTTATAAATGAGGAATTGCAAGAACATTTTGCTTATCAAAGTGATTTTACTTTAGGCGTACAAAAAAAACAATTAGGTACGGCCGATGCCGTTAAAGTTGCCTTAAAAGAAGTTAAAGATAAAAATAGTAAAATTCTAATTATCTATGGCGATACTCCACTAATTAGGCCAGAGTCTTTAATACAAATGATTAATGCTAAATCTGAGATAACTGTTTTAGCTTTTGAAAGTAAAAATCCTTTTGGTTATGGAAGACTAGTTACCAAAAAAGATAAAGTTATTAAATTGGTTGAAGAAAAAGATGCAAATAGTTTAGAGAAAAAAATTACTTTATGTAATTCTGGCATTATGGCCCTGGATTATAAAATATTAGCTAAATTATTACCTAAAATAGACAATAAAAATGCTGCCAAAGAATTTTATTTAACTGATATTATAAAACTCGGCAATTTAGAGAATTATGATTGTGGTTTTATTTTGAGCCCAGAGGAAGAAGTTTTGGGTATAAATGATCGGCAGCAATTAAATCAGGCGGACGAGATTTTTCAAAAAAGAATCCACGCACAATTATTTTCTGCTGGCGTTACTTTGATTAAACCAGAAACTTCTTATTTTGCCGCAGATATAGAAATAAACGAAGATGTAATTATTCACTCAAATGTAGTTATTGGCCCTAATACAAAGATTGGCAGTAATAGTAATATTCATCCTTTCTCAGTAATTTCAGATTGTCAGATTGGTAAAAATTGTAATATTGGCCCAATGGCGAGAATTCGTCCAGGGTCTTTAATTAAAGATGATGTAAAAATAGGTAATTTTGTTGAAGTTAAAAACTCTACCTTAGAAAAAGGCGTTAAAGCTAGTCACTTAAGTTATATTGGCGATAGTTATATAAAAACCGAAACCAATATCGGCGCTGGTGTAGTTACCTGTAATTATGATGGCTATAACAAACATAAAACTAAAATTGGTAAAAATGTTTTTATTGGAGCTAATTCTACCATTATTGCTCCTATTACTGTAGCAGATGGGGCTATAGTTGCCGCCGGCAGTACCATTACTGAAAATGTGGGTAAAGATGATTTAGCTTTGGCCAGATCTCGACAAATTAACAAAAAATTAGGAGCAAAAAAATTACGGGCTAAGCTGGATAAATAAACAATTGAGATGACGATCGAGAAAAGCTCTAGGACGAAAATATATATGTTAACCAATCGCAACCAACCTTATTTCTCATAAGGTGAATGATAACTACCAACTTGATATTCTTTAGTATCATTATAATCATCAGCTTCAGCAGTTTCTTCTTCAGCACTATAATCAGAATCATCAATTGAACTTAACTTTTCTTTATCGCTATGTTTTGATTTATTTTTCTTCTCCGCACAATCTAGAATCTCGTAAATTCTTTCTAAATAACTTACCCTGGCTTCAGCCGCATCAATTGCTTCTTCAGCATCAACATAAGTGCTAATATAACCAAGTGGCATAATGACATTCTTCATTTTAGGGCCTTTATTTTTATAGGCCATTTTACGATAGAATTCCGCTTCATTCATTTCTAGCAATATTTCTTTACAAGATAAGCGCTTATCTTTTGATTGCATTGGCTTAACTTTAGTTGATTGCTCTTCAGTACCACAAGCTGCTATGACAATAAGTAAAGCACAAGCTATTAAAGATCTAACAAAAAACATATTCTAGTCCTTTTTCTAATTTTAATACTATATTAGGATATAACATAACCGATATTTCTTAATTTATTATTAATATAAATGACTAATTTTCAAGCTTTTTTTACTTTTTTAAAAAAAAGAATTATCCTTCATAGACAAATTTCTTACTACAATAAGGGCAAACCACCTCATTATTAGAACCCATATTTAGATAAACCCTAGGATGACCAAGGCTTAAACTACCACCGTCACAAAAAACTTTCTTTTTGTTAACTTTTACTAACATATTTTTTTGCTCTTCAGTATCCATAATTTTTCTCAAATTTTATATATTAATATATAATAGCTTATTTATTTCCGACGTTTAGTTTCAGTAAATAAAGAGGTTGAAGAATTTTTATCTAATACTTTAATTGGATATTCACCAGTAAAACAAGCATCACAAAATTGTGGTTGGCTTGGATCTCTTTTAGCATTTATTGCAGCCTGATATAAACCATCTACCGAAATAAATTCTAAACTATCAGCGCCAATAATCTTGGCGATCTCTTCATTATTATGCTGAGATGCAATTAATTTATCTTTATCTGGTGTATCTACACCGTAAAAACATGGGTTAGTAGTTGGGGGACTGGCAATTCGCATATGAATTTTAGTGGCTCCCGCATCTCTTACCATGCTAATAATTTTTTTCGAAGTAGTGCCTCTGACAATACTATCATCAACTAAAATCACCTCTTTGCCTTTAAGTACTGAAGAATTAGGATTATGTTTTAACTTCACTCCTAAATGCCGAACTTTATCACTAGGCTCAATAAAAGTTCTACCGACATAATGATTTCTGATAATTCCAAGTTCAAAAGGTATACCTGATTCTTCTGCATAGCCTAAAGCAGCTGCAACTCCAGAATCTGGAACTGGAACTATAACGTCAGCTTTAATAGGTTTTTCTTTAGCTAATTGATGACCAATATGTTTTCTTACGCCATATACATCCTTACCTTCAACTATACTATCTGGCCTTGAAAAATATATATATTCAAACACACAAAATCTTTGTGGTTTTTTTTCAAAAGGTTTAAGCGAATGAATACCTTCTTTATCAATAATTACAATTTCACCAGGTTCTACATCACGAACAAACTGAGCCCCTATAATATCTAAAGCACAAGTCTCTGAAGCAAAAATATAAGCATTACCAAGAACTCCCAAACAAAGTGGTCTTACGCCATAAGGATCTCTAGCGCCAATTAGTTTTTTTTGGCTTAAGGCAACCAATGAATAAGCTCCTTGCACTTTCTGTAAAGTTTCAATAATCCTATCGGCTACTTTTTCTTTTCTGCTAGTTGCTAAAAGATGGATAAAGATTTCGGTATCCATGGTTGATTGAAAAATTGATCCCGAACTAATTAACTCTTTTCTTAAAGTTGCTGAATTAGTCAAATTACCATTATGGGCAATTGCTAGCCCGCCAAAAACAAACTCGGCAAAAATTGGCTGAATATTCCTGGTATGCTTATCAGTTGTGGTTGAATAACGAACATGACCTATCGCACAATCACCACTTAATTGTTGGATAATATCTGGAGAATTGAAAATATCACCAACATGGCCCGTAGCCTTATGACTACAAAATAAACCATTATCATAGCTAACAATACCGGCCGATTCTTGCCCTCTATGCTGTAAAGCATGTAATCCTAAGGCTGTATGAGCCGCAGCGTCAGATGAGCCATAGATCCCAAAAACACCACATTCATCATGGAAACCGTCGAAAGGCAATTTATCTTTATCTAGCACTTTAAATATCCTTAAATATTAGGTGGTTACATCTGACAAGGTTACAAAAAACCGACAAAAGCAGACTTATTATGCCTCGGCTTATAGCATGTTTTGTCGTTTTTGCCCAGTGGTAGTTTTAATTTATTCTTTTACCGCCTTAATCAGACGATCTAATTGTTTAGAGCCTCCATCATCGTTAACATTATTAGCACCTTCTAAGCTACTAATTAGTTTTTGAACATGGGTAAATTCTAGTACCACTAAAAACTTATCTTTACTAATTTTATCTAACTCAACTTGTTTACGATAAGTGGTAAATACTTGACTTAAGAACTTAGCTTGATCAGCTTTTTCTTTTAATAAATCGATATTATGATAATTATCAGTATAAATTTTTTGCTCACTATCTGGTAATGCCGCTAACATTTTCTCAATTATTTTTTTATTATATGGAGTAAAGATACTTTTTAGATCAGCAATTGTTGCCCCATTGGATTTTAAATTTTTTAAGCCGTCAGGAGTAAAATATTTACGCATATCTTCTGGCATCAAGAAAGTAATTTTCTCGGCAGTAGTATCAAATAGCTGATATATAGCAGAGCTTCTAAAATCCTTCGCCCAATTTGGCGCATCATCATCATATAATTGAAAAGAGACCAACATAATTTTTAAACTAATAAACATTATGAGTACTATAAGAAACCCACGAATAAAACCAAAAGAAAATCCGCCAATTTTATCAAATAATCCATGGCGATAATTCTTTAAATGAGCAATAATATTGGTACTTATAATAGTCAATATTATAAAAGTTATCATCAGAAAACCAACCGAAGATAAAGCTAAAGCAATTTTTTTATTTACAATATTTGCACTTAAATATTCTAAGATATCTTTATAAAATAGACTAACTATTGCAAAGGAACCAAATAAAGTAAGGGAAGAAAAGAACACTCGAATAAAGCCACTAACAAAGGCCAAAATACTTGATATTAAAATTATTCCAATAACAAAAATATCAAACCAATTTAGATCATTCATTTCCATAATGTTATCCTAACTTATTTCTTCTGCTAATTTACTTGAAGCTAATATTTTCTTACTATTCTCAGCTGAATTTTTATTAAGAGCAGTAATTTTATTTAATGCTCCACATTGGCTACATCTACTTGACCATTTTGTAAATAATGAACCGCAGCTTTTACAGAAAAAATCAGACATATTTTTTTAGTTATTGTATTAATGATCTTGAATTTTCATTTGTATCGGTCCAACTGCCCGTCCATGAATAAATTGATCAACATATTCATTATCACTATTATCTAATTTATCCACTGGTCCATACCAAATAATTCTTCCTTCATGAAGCATAGCTACATTATTAGCTATTTTTCTTACCGAGTGCATATCGTGGGTAATAGTAAGAGTAGTTGCGCCTAATTCTTTAGAACATTTTATAATAAGATCATTAATTACATCCGCCATAATTGGATCTAAGCCCGTAGTTGGCTCATCAAAAAATATAATTTCTGGTTTATGCGCTATAGCTCTAGCTAGGGCAACCCTTTTTTGCATTCCGCCCGATAGTTCAACTGGATATAAATTAGCTACTTCTTCCTTGAGGCCAACTGTGGCTAATTTTTTTACGGCCAATTCAAAACAATCTTTAGGAGATAAAGTTTTTTCTTGTAAGGCAACAAAGGCTATATTTTGCCATACTTGCATACTATCAAATAATGCCCCACCTTGAAATAACATCCCAAATTTTCTCATGATATCGGATTTTTTCTGACCATAAGATCCGGACATTTCGTCACCATCTATTAAGACAGTACCTGAAGTTGGCTTCATTAGGCCAATAATATTTTTAATCAGCACCGATTTACCACAACCAGAACCGCCAATAACTACCAGAGATTCTCCTGACTTTATATCAAGACTAATATCTTTTAGTACTTCTTTAGTACCAAAAGATTTATATAAGTTTTTAACAGTAATTTTGCTATTGCTCATTTTGAAAAGAAAAATTCGGTTGCGATATAATTAGAAAGTAATATTAACATAGAAGATGTAACCACAGCATTAATTGTAGCCCGCCCTACTCCATCGGCACCTTTGCCGCAGTAATAACCCTGGTAACACCCCATTAAAGTAATTACAAAACCAAAGATAGATGATTTAATTAATCCAGATACTACATCTTTACTTTCTAAAAAAGTAAAAGTAGTGTGTAAATAACTACCTGATGAAAATCCTAATTTATGAATACTAACTAAATAACCACCATAAACTCCAATCACATCAGCAATTAGAACCAAAAGCGGTAACATCAAAATTCCCGCAAGAATTCTTGGTGCTACTAAATATTTAAAAGGATGTGTAGATAAAGTAGTTAACGCATCTATTTGCTCGGTAACCTTCATTGTACCAATTTCAGCAGCAGTAGATGAACCAACTCTACCTGCAACCATAAGACCGGCAAGCACTGGACCTAATTCCCTGGTAATTGAAATAATTACCACCGCGGCAATAGAACTCTCAGCATTAAATCTAGAAAAACCGGTATAACTTTGTAAGGCCAAAACCGCCCCGGTAAATATCGCTGTTAAACCTACAACTGGTAAAGAATAATAACCAATACTAATAAATTGCCGTAAAATTATTTTAGGATAATAAGGTGGCGTCAAAATATGATAAAAAGCAAGACCGGTAAAACTACTAACCCTACCAATTATTTCAAGAAAATTTAAAAATGTAGCACCTATTTTTTGTAAAAAATTCATATCCCAAAAAATCCTTTTATACATATTGTCATAGTGGCGAACCTTAGCTGAAAAATTCTAATTCTAAACATATAACCGCTGACATCTACAGCTCAATCTGGTAAAAATTTCATAACCTATAGTTCCAGAATATTTTGCCACTTCATCTACAGTTATATTACTACCTATAATTTCTACTTCATCACCAATATTTACTATATCTTTAATTTCAGTAATATTAGCTGTAATTAAATCCATTGAGACCCTACCTATAATAGGACATTTAATTCCTTTTATAACACAGTATCCCTTATTCTCACTACTTCGCAAAAAGCCATCAGCATAACCAATAGCAATAGTTGCTATAACCTCACTGTCTTTTGCTTTATAAGCTGCACCATAGCCTACACTATCACCGCTGTCAATGTGGCGAATAGACAAAATTTGCGCTGTTAATTCAACAACTTTGTGCATTTTACTTGCCAAATCTGGGGTAGGATTTATTCCATATAAAGCACAGCCTGGCCGCACTAAATCAAAATGATATTTTTCTCCTAAAAATATAGCGGCAGAATTAGCAAAACTCGACTCAATTTTAGGAAAATATTCCAATATTTTGATAAATTTATCATATTGTTTTTGATTTGAAACATCATCTTTTATATCTGCACAGGCTAGATGAGACATTATATATACAAAATTTTTATAATCCTTAATTTTATCTAGATCTTTAAAATCAATACCTAACCTATTCATTCCGGTATCTATATGTAATATAGAGGGGATATCTTTCGCTAAAATTATAGAGTCAATTGTATTTAAAACTGGAATTAAATTATATTCTAGGCAATATTTTAGCTCACTTATTTTGCTAATACCATTTAAGATAAAAATATCAATATCACTAAATTCTTTACGTAAATCCACGGCCTCATCTAAAGTTGCCACAAAAAATTTACGACAACCTGAAGCTCTTAAAGTTCTAACTATCGGTATTACCCCCAAACCATAAGCATTAGCTTTAACAACGCTTCCACATTCGGCTTTACTTGCTAATTTTTTTAGCAATAGATAATTTTCTTTAAGCGCATTTAAATTTACTTTTAATTTTAAGGTCATAATTTCTGTCATCAATAGTGTTTTTTAATTTACTTAAAGCAACTTCAATTATCGAGAATAAATTAGCAACGACAAAATTACCAAAAAGAATCATAAATAATGAAATTGATTATTCTTGAGAAATTTTTAGGCGACGGTAAATAAAGATACCGCAGCGTATTCTTCATACGTGAGGACAGCTTTACTTACCGTCAACGACAAAATTACCAAAAAGAATCAATTTCCGTGTCGTTCATCTAGATCTTTAAATTTAGTAGTATGTGAATCAAAATATAATTTCGCAGTACCAATCGGACCATTTCGATGTTTAGCAATAATAATTTCAGTTACGCTATGACATTCACTCATTTTATTAATCCATTCAGAATATTTTGGTGAACCCTCTGGTGGTTGCGACCTAGACACATAATATTCTTCACGGAAGATAAACATCACTACGTCAGCATCCTGCTCAATACTTCCTGATTCCCTAAGGTCAGATAATTGTGGTCTTTTATCTTCACGTTGTTCGACCGCCCGAGATAATTGCGATAAAGCGATAACCGGGACATTTAATTCCTTAGCTATAGCTTTTAAACCTTGCGTAATTTCGGAGACTTCTTGCACCCGATTAGCCTCAGATTGTTTACCTACGCCCCGCAATAACTGCAAGTAATCCACAACTATTAAACCTAAATTTTGTTTACGTTTAAGTCTTCGAGCTCTGGTTCTTAAGGCTGAGATAGATAAAGCCGGTGTATCATCAATATAAAAAGGAAGATTATATAAATGTTTATTACCTTCAACTATTTTCATAAATTCTTCGTCTTTTAATGCTCCTACCCGCATACGTGAAGAATCTATTCCCGATTCCATAGAAATCATTCTGGCCGCTAATTGTTCTGAAGACATCTCAAGTGAGAAAAAACCCACACTTGGAATAAAATTTTTATCCTCAGCTTTGGTACATAAATTTTTACAAGCATTAACTGCCATATTAATCGCAAAGGCTGTTTTACCCATTGATGGCCTGCCGGCTAAAATTAATAAGTCAGAGCGCTGCAAGCCACCTAATAATTTATCTAAATCCCTAAAACTCGTTGAAACTCCGCTTAATTTATCATCTCTTTTATGAGCGATTTCTGCACTAGTTATTGCTGCAGTTAGAGAATGTTTTAAAGCCACGAAACCAGATTCAGCCACCCCATCACTAGCTAAATTAAATAATTTTTGTTCTGCTCTCTCTAATTGCTGATTGGCTGTAACTTCAATATCTTCTTCAAAACCATCAACAACTATCTCTTCACCAATATTAATTAAACTACGTCTTAAATATAAATCATAAATAATCCGGCTAAAACTATCTAAATTTATTATAGTGCTAGCTTTAGAGGCTAATCTTACTAGATATTCAGCTCCACCTACTTGCGATAGACTTTCGTCTTTTTCAAAATGATTTTTTAAAGTGATAGGAGATGCAACTAAACCCCGATTCATAAAAGTTTGCATCGCACCATAAATTCTTTTATGGACTGGCTCATAAAAATGATCGGGTAATAAAAAATCACCAACTTTATTAATTAGCTCATTATTAATTAATACCGCACCAATTAAAGCTTGCTCAGCATAAATATTATGCGGCATAACTTTATATTCTGCAGACTCGGCATTTTCTTGACCAACATCTTGATTGAATTGTTTTAGTATGCTCATACCTGCAATCTTCACCTAAAGCCAAAAAATTTATTATTATTCTTAAAATGAACCCTAAGAAGAATATTTTTTTGAACTATATAGCAAAGATAAGAAAATAAAAACTTAAAAAATATTTTTATTATTTATGGATTTCTAATATTATTATTAACAGGATTAGCATCAGGATCAAATAACACTGCAGCTGGGGTTGGTGCTAACTTTATTTTAATACTATCTTTATAATCTTCTCTTGTTACTACGACAGACCAACTTCTTTTCGCTATGTCTAAGGCACTATAACCATCATAATTAATCGCTTGTTTATCAACACCATAAGTTATTAAGAGGTTAATTATATCCATAGTATCACCATCATGTGGATATTCAATTTGATTTTGTAAGGCACACATCAAAGTAGTATTACCTGATTTATTTCTAGTTGTTACATCAGCTTTATTTATTATTAGGCAATGAGAAGTTGCAACTATTTTATTTTCAATAGCCAGCATTAAAGCCGTATTGCCTAAATTATCTTTAGCTTCTTTATCTGCGCCTTGTTT
>CAYZBM010000032.1:0-20624 GCA_964476705.1 uncultured Rickettsiales bacterium
GATTATTCATTATTGTAACTGAAAAAATATCGTAAGATGTTTTTTCACGGGCAACGATATAGTATTTCTTAATTGAAATGAATGTATTTATGGATCCCGAATAAAACATAAAATAGTATTGTAAGTATATGTTTTTTCGGGATATGTAGCATTATAGAAAGAATTTATTATATATGTATTTTACTGTCAATTCTTTCTTAATCTACTATAATTATTTATTCACTTCACGCATTCTCTGAATTTTTTTCTCGCTAGCAATTGGAATAGATACGGTAAATATATTTCCGTCTTTTTCATTGCTAGTAATAGTTAAATGACCTTTATGCCGCGTTAAAATATGTTTAACTATAGCAAGTCCTAAGCCGGCTCCAGGGATATTTTTTGATCTTATTTTATCGCTACGATAAAAACGTTGGGTAAGTTTAGGTATTTCTTCGGCATCGATTATTTCGCCTTGATTTTGCACTGAAAATTTAACTCTAGTTTTTTTACCTTCTTCTTTTTCTTTGTAAAGATTGATAATAATATCAGAATTTGCCTTACCATATTTAATAGCATTATTAATTAAATTTACTACTACTTGAGTTATATCTGAACTATCACCAATTATTGCTGGAATATTATTTTTCTCTTGTAATATAAGCTTCATATTTTTTTTATGAGCTAAAGGCTCAGAATTTCTTACGGCAGATCTTACTGAATCACCAATATTTATTATATCTTTTGGCCTAGTATCTTCTTTTAATTCGGTTTTAGATAATGATAACAAGTCGCTAGTTAGTTTCGTCATATGTTTAGCTTGTTCTTCAATAATCTTTAGAAATTTAGCTCTATTATCCAGATCTTCATTTTCCATTGATTGCAGCATTTCTACAAAACCAATTATGCTAGTTAGAGGGGTGCGCATTTCGTGACTGGCGTTGGCTACAAATTCTTTCATCATTTCTTTATGTCTTTTGGCGCTAGTAATATCATAAAAGGCAACTATAGCTGCGATGCCGCCACTAGAATAAACTGGGAATTTTTTGATATCGATGCGGTAATAAGCTTTACCTTGTAAATGTTCTATGTTTGATTCTAAACTTCGTTCTTTACCATTTTCAATAACTCTTTTGATTAAAATGGGGAGTTTTTCATTGTCATATTTTAATGCAGTTTTAAGGTTCTTACCAATTATGTCTTCTCCAAAAAAATTGATACCATTATTATTCGTGCGGATTATATTTAGCTTTTCATCAAGCATTAATAATATTCCCGGGAGTGTATCTAGTAATATGCTGCTTTCAGCTAATGCGATTTCAACTTGCACTTTTCTTTTCTCCCAAGAATATTGTAAGTTATGGACACTTTTTGATAATTCTCTAAAGTTACTCAAAAAACTTAAATTGGGTGCTTTAATTTTTTTGTCAAGAGTTAGCTGTTCAACATAAGCATTTAAAGTATCAAGATCTTTAACATAAGGCAAAGCAAAAAATATTGAGCCAAATATGACCGCAACTATGGTTAAACTTGCTTCATATAGAGATAAATTTTGATAGAGTAATAAAATAGCTATAGTAACAATCGGTAAAATTGAAATCAGCAACGTTGATCTAATCAAACGTTTTATCGGATGTTCGTTATTTTTGGTTAGAGTCTTTTTTTTGAATATAGAGATCATTTAGCTTCAGTTGTTACGGCTTTTAGTGCAAAAAGAAGATATAAACAATATATTAGAATAAATAATAACAAGTTCATATTAAACACCATATCTACAGCAAATACTGGTAGAGTTGCCATTACGGCAAGCTTAAAATTATTATCCCTAATTTTAACTTTCATAAAGTTGGCAAAGAAATTGCTTAAAAAACTACCAGACCAAGCGGTAAAAAGGGCTAATAAAAATAAAGCTATCAAAAATAATGAAGCTAAAAGTAAGAATATAGCAATCATATACGGAGTTAATAGTTTAATAATTTCTTTAAGAAAGAATTCAACTTGCTCAGAAGTTATTGTTTTTAGATTAACTTTATGTACTTGTTTATTAAAGGGATTGATAAATTCTAAATTATCTTGAGTTAGTATAGCCAAGGATTTTATATCCTTAAAAGAATAATTTGCCGGTTTGTCATTTAAATCTATTATTAGAATATCCATATCTTTTTTTCTATTTTTCAAGAATAAAGGATAAGTTTCTTTATTTAGAGAAGTAACTTTTCCATCATTAATATGCAATAATGGGAAATCAATATTTTCTTTTAAATTAAATAAATATTCAAATATATAACTATTACGGTCATTATAAGTATAATATTTATTATCTATATAAAGGCCATTTTTTTTAATAGTTATATATGGGCTTAGATTGTTTTTTGGTATATCATTTAAAGTGAGGCTGTTACTGCTGGTATCTATAGTCATAAAAGCAGTTTGTAAAATGGGATCTTTAATTATAACAGGTTCTTTAGTTTCGAAGGTAATTACTTTATTTATTTCACTATACTGAAGATTAGGTAGATAATGTAGTATAGAAAAAAATCTATTTAAATGTAATTCTCTATTGCTAACTATTACTGGGGCCAATTCCCCATCTTTTGGTGGTATAATAATTTCTTCATCAGGTTTATTGCCAATTAAATACTGGCTTATTTCTTTAACATAAAAAGTCTGTGGATTAAATAAGTCTTTAATATTTATAGTTAGAAATAACTTTAAGGAAATTACTATTATAGATAATATTGCAAGTTTAAGGAGTAGAAAGGCTGGTTTAAACTTCCAATCTAAAGCTTCTTGATATATTTTTTTATCCCAAAATGAGCGGAAAAGTATTAATAGAAAAAAAGGAGCTTTTGCCGTCATAGATATCCTTAAGTTGTAGTTGTACTATTTCAAATTTTCAATTGCGCCATTTGAGTATTTAGGTTATACCGCTTCTTCATTATAAATTCAAGTTTGGGAAGAGAATTAATGGCAGTGGAACCATCTTTGGCTAAAAAACCTGATTTTGATAAACTTAAATCTATGGCAAATGCCATAAGAATATTAGCTGCCGATGCGGTAGAAAAGGCGACTTCTGGTCATCCTGGTATGCCTATGGGCATGGCTGATGTTGCAACTATATTATTTAATAATTTCCTTAAATTTAACCCAAATGATCCTTCATGGCCAAATAGAGACAGATTTGTACTTTCTGCAGGCCACGGCTCAATGTTATTATATTCTTTATTACATTTAACCGGCTATAAAGATTTTTCCATAGAAGAACTTAAACAATTTCGTCAACTTCATGCAAAAACTGCAGGTCATCCTGAATATGGACACGCCGAGGGTATCGAAACTACAACTGGTCCCTTAGGACAAGGTTTAGCTAATGCTGTTGGTATGGCTTTGGCTGAAAAATTAAGAGCTTCCAGATTTGGGGATAAAATTGTAGATAACTATACTTATGTAATAGTTGGTGATGGTTGTTTAATGGAAGGAATTAGTCAAGAAGCTATTTCTTTTGCGGCTCATTTAAATTTAAATAAATTAATAGTTTTGTTTGACGATAATGAGATATCTATTGATGGACCAACTAATTTAAGTACTTCTGAAGATCAATGCGCTAGGTTTAAAGCTTGTAATTGGAATGTGCAAAAAATTGACGGCCATAATATGGCTGAGATTTATGCGGCAATAGAAAAAGCCCAAAAAAGTGACAAGCCAACAATGATTGCTTGTAAAACTAATATTGCCCAAGGTTCACCAAATAAAGTTGGTAGCTCGTCATCGCATGGTTCGCCTTTAGGAGCAGATGAGATAAAATTAGTACGCAAAGCTTTAAATTGGGAATCTGAGCCGTTTGTTATACCTAAGGAAATAAAACAAGATTGGTTAAATGCCGGAAAAAGATCATTAGTTGAATTTGATAATTGGCAGAAGGATTTTGCTAAATTAGATAAAAAGCAACAAGAGCAACTATTAGGTAAAACTGAATTTGACTTAAATAATTTGGTATCTGAACTTAAAAAGGAATATGCTAAATTAAAACCTAATTGGGCAACCCGTAAATCTTCTAATGAAATTTTAAAAACTTTAACTGAGCAATTACCGCAACTAATTGGTGGTAGCGCTGATCTAACTGGCTCTAATTTAACTAAAACCAATTCAACTAAACCAATTAATAAAAATGATTTCTCAGGTAGTTATATTTATTATGGTATTAGAGAACATGCTATGGCAGCTATTATGAATGGCCTGGCGCTTTATGGTGGCTTTATTCCTTATGGTGGAACATTTTTGGTATTTTCAGATTATTGTAGGCCGGCAATTAGATTATCAGCTTTGATGAATATTCAGGTTATTTATGTTTTAACTCATGATTCAATTGGCTTAGGCGAAGATGGCCCTACTCATCAGCCGGTTGAGCATTTAGCATCTTTAAGAGTGATTCCCAATTTAAATGTCTTTAGACCAGCTGATGTTATTGAAACATTAGAGGCTTGGCAATTGGCTTTAGAAAATAAACATACTCCATCGATAATAGTTTTAACTCGACAAGAAGTTCCAGCATTACGCAATGAGGAAAAAGAAAATCTCTCAGCTAAAGGGGCGTATATTTTAGCTGAGTTTAAAGGTGAACATAAAGTTACTATTTTCGCAACAGGTTCGGAAGTGTCTCTGGCGATGATTGCTAAAGAAAAACTCGAAGAACAAAATATTGGTACTAGAATAGTATCGGTTCCTTCTATGGAATTATTTAAGAAACAACCTATGGAATACCAAGTTAGTCTACTTTGTAATAATAGTATTAAGGTTGCAGTTGAAGCGGCGTTAAAACAAGGTTGGGAAGGTTTTATTGGGCCTCACGGTATTTTTGTGGGTATGCAAGGTTTTGGAGCTTCAGCTAAAGCTTCCGATTTATATAATTACTTTGGCATAACGGCCGAAAATATAGTAGAAAAAGTAGTGAATAAAATTAAAGACAGAGAAAAATAATGACTATAAATATAGCAATTAATGGTTTGGGCCGAATTGGTAGATGTGTTGTAAGAGCTTTAAAAGAAGGTAATTATCCTGGCCTTAATCTTGTTGCCGTTAATGGTCCAGCATCAACTGACACTCATTTACATTTACTAACTTATGATTCTACGCATGGAATATTTCCTTTTGTAAATAAAACTGGTGACGATGAACTTGATATTGGTTTTGGTCCAATTAAAGTTTTTCATGAAAGAGATCCAAGTAAATTACCGTGGAAAGATTTAAATATTGATGTTGTTCTAGAATGTACTGGTTTTTTTACTAAAAAAACTGAAGCTTTAAAGCATATTGCAGCTGGAGCTAAAAAAGTTTTAATTTCAGCGCCATCAAATGATGCCGATAAAACTATTGTTTTTGGCGTTAATAATAAAGATCTATTAGCTGAAGATAAAATCATTTCAGTTGGTTCTTGTACCACAAACTGTCTAGCGCCAGTTGCTAAAATATTAAATGATAATCTTGGTATTAAACAAGGTTATATGACAACTATTCATGCTTTAACTAGTGATCAAAATATATTAGATAATAGCCATAAAGATTTAAGGCGGGCAAGATCTGCTTATGAATCTTTAGTGCCAACTTCAACAGGGGCGGCTAAAGCTTTATCTTTAGTTATTCCAGAACTTTTAGGCAAGCTTGATGGTTCAGCAATTAGGGTGCCAACCAAAAATGTTTCTTGTGTTGATTTAACTTTTATCAGTGAAAAAGAAACAAATGTTGGACAGATAAATAATATCCTGCAAAAAGCGGCAGATAGTAATATGAAAAATATTATTGCCGTGAATGATAAACCTTTAGTTTCAATAGATTTTAATCATACAGCATGTAGTGCAATTTTTGATTTGACTGAAACTAAAATAGTTGGCAAAGATTTTGTCCGCGTATTAATGTGGTATGATAATGAATGGGGCTTTTCTAATCGAATGCTTGATGTAACTAATATAATGGGCTTAAAATAATGAGGACAATTAATCGACTTGAAGATTTAAACGTTAAGGGGAAGACGGTTTTAGTTAGAGTTGATTTAAATGTACCGATGCATGCGGGCAGAATAGAAGATGCCACTAGGATTAATGAATTAGTTCCAACCTTTGAATGGCTAATTAAACATCAAGCAAAAATAGTAGTTATTTCGCATTTTGGCAGGCCAAATGGTGAATTTAAACGTGAGTTATCTTTAGCTCCATTGGCTAATGCTTTATCTGTTGCCCTAAAAAATATAGAAGTTAAATTTGCCATTGATTGTATTGGAAAAGATGTAAAAAACAAAATCTCTGAAATGCAAGAAGGTGAGATTATTCTTTTAGAAAACTTACGCTTTCATAAAGGTGAAGAAGCTAATGATCCTGAATTTATAGCAAATCTTGCTGAGCTTGCGGATATTTATGTTAATGATACATTTTCTTGTTCGCACCGGAAACATGCTTCTATTTATGGTATAGCTGAAAAATTACCCTCAGCTGCCGGTAAATTACTCCAAAAAGAAATTTTAAATATTGAAAAAGTATTATTGTCATCAGATAAGCCAATGGTAGTAATTACTGGAGGTTCTAAAGTTTCAACTAAATTAAGTTTGCTGCATAATTTGGTTACTAAAGCTGATTATTTGGTAATAGGCGGGGCTATGGCAAATAGTTTTTTAAAAGCTAAAGGTCATAAAATTGGTAAGTCCTTATATGAGCCAGATTTAATCGATAGTGCCAAAGAAATAATAGTTAAAGCTAAAGCTAATTCTTGTGAATTAATTTTGCCTAAACAAGTTGTGGTTGCCAAGCAATTAGTAAATAAAGCTAAAACTAAAATAATTGATATAGATTATATTTCGGACGACGAAATGATTTTGGATATAGGGCCAGAATCAGTTACTGAAATTTCTGATGTACTTAAAAAAGCAAAAACCGTAGTTTGGAATGGTCCACTTGGCGCCTTTGAATATAGACCTTTTGATGTGGGGACTATTAGTGTAGCCAGAGAAGTATCAATTTTAACTGATAAAAATAAAATTATTAGTTTAGCTGGTGGTGGAGATATAGTTTCGGCTATCTCACTTGCAGGATTAACTGACCGTTTTACTTATATTTCAACTGCAGGCGGAGCCTTCTTGGAGTGGCTAGAAGGTAAAGAGCTGCCGGGTATTGGAGTGCTTAATAAATAAAAGAACTATTTAAGGTTCTAGTTGGAGTGCTACAATGGGTTAAATTTGTACCTGATGATCTTTTTGCTTTTAATAATTTTCTATCTGTAGTGACACAATCCGTTATATTTACTTGCTTATCTGTTTGGATAGATTCGTCAGAGCTTCTTTTTTTTGCACTTGGATTAGGTTTGTTAGTTAAAGTTTTAGTTGTTGGATCATAGAAATTAGTATAATGCTCTCGAAATTTAAGTTTACTTATAGCTAAAAGCAAAAACTCTTCTTCTTGAGGATCTTTTGTAACTTGGTGCATTTTGCATAATTCAATTAGCATTACTTTCCTGCAAGCTGCTTCTTGTTGTTTATCTACATTAAGCAGTATATAAAGATTTAGATTTCTGAAAGTGTTAGCTTTGTCTTCTAAACTTAAATCTTTATTATTTTTAAATTGTAAAAAAAGTTTGTTATAACATCTGTGAGTTAATTCTGCTGTTAATTTAAGAGGTTCATTCCCATATTCAAATACATATTCACTTAATAACTTATTAAAATTATTATTTTTTTCTAGGTCGGGATTTAATTTATTATATAATTCTTCGCAGAAAAGTGAATATGACAAAGTAGAAAATCTTAAAGGATTTCTAGAAGTTTGCCTAAGCATATCTTTACTATCTATATTAGAAGTTATATATTTTACGAGATGGTTATTTAAGTTGTTGCTCATGTCGAGTAAATTTGTTGAGCAATCATCTTCAATAAAATTATTTATTGCGACATTTAAAGTTTCATTGTTAATGGACTTAGAATTAGGATATTTTTCTTTGTATTGTTCTAGTAAGTAATCTTTATATTTTTCTATAGCAGTAGTTGTCTTAGCAAAAAATAAAATACTTAAGCTGTTATTACATAATAAGGAATGAGCTGAATTGTTTGACTGAGGATCGCTGCCTTTAAAAGTAATATATTCATTTAGTACGTATAATTCTACACTTTCGCAGAGTTCATTAAAATCATAACCACTTTTTTCAATTGAAGATCTTAAATCATATAATTTTTGAGTTCCTTCTAAAATAAATTCTTCACGCCGAATTTTTCTTTTTTTTCTATCTTCTTCTTTAGTTGATATTTGAATAAAGGCGTTCTCAATCTCTTTAAGGCTATCTATAAAATCATTTCCTTTAAGTTCTGGAGGAATTTGGATCTCTGCTTGTGCAAATAAAATTTCTAAAGATGATTTTTTATATTTGTCTGGAGCAGTAAAGGGATATCTATTATATAAATCTTTACATAATTTAGCAAAAGACCTTAAAAAATTTCCATCTATAGTTAAGCGTTTGTTATCTAAAATAACTTCTTTAAAATATAGTATTATAACATGTAGAAAATTTTCTAAAGAATCATGATTTCTATTCTGGTCAATAGAAAATATATGCCTTTGTGGGGATTGAAGTATTTCTTCTAGTTTTTTATTATTTAACTTTAAACTATTAGAAGTTTTTTCTTCTGTTAAGCCAAAAAAACCAAAGGCTCCCTTTTTGGGTACTTTTTTTTATCAGTATTTATTGTAATTACTGAGTTGAGTATTGCGTATATATCGTCTTTTGATATATTACGTGCCAACTCTTCAGATTTGGTAGTTTTTCTTGAGGAACTAGAAGAGGCTGAAAGTGAATTATGTCTAGCTGTTTTCGAAATATCTAGCATTAATCTACCTAATATATTTTCTAGGTTTTAAATATTAATAATTAGGTGAGAGTCATAATATTTAAGCTATATATAGTCAACGAGAATCTAACATATTTCCTAAGTAATAAATTTATATAATAAAGATTATTAATCTAATATATTATCCTACCTATCCAAAGAATAACTATTCTTATTATCTGTATATATTGCATTATCGCCTATAGTTTTTTTATTGTAATAGACATAAATTATATTAAATGATTTCTGGAATTGAGATTGTGTTTGATTATATTTTCCAATTGTCTGTCTTGTATAATTAGGAAAAACGCTGCGAAAAGTGTTGTCGTATCTTACGCTGAATTTATCAGAAAAATCTGGCATAGCAATAATGTTAGCGATAATTATACCGTTAGGTTTTAAATGCGATTTAACATCTATTAAAAAACCTTCTGTTATACACTCCATGGGAATAGATAATAAATTTGTATATGTATCTATAATTATAATATCATATTTTTCTTTGGTATTATGTACAAAAGCTCGAGCTGAGCTAACTATGAATTTTTTATTAGGTTTGAGTTTTTCTGGCAGTAAATGTTCTTCTGCGATATTTTTTAAATTTTTATCAATGTCAACATAAGTGTAGCGATTGCTAGTATCATTATAGCCGAGTGTAAATCCTCCGGCTCCGATAATTAATATATCATGTAAAGTCTTATTATTTTGTATAGGTTGTAAAAAATTTGTTTCAATATATTTTATATAAGGAAACATTTGTTTACTATCTAAACTCCACTTGGAAGAGATAGAATGATTTATTCTAAGATATTTATCTTTATGGGGATTTTTTTCTTCTACTAATTGAACTAAGTTATATTGGTTATTTGAAATAATTCCTAAAGCATGACTTATGTTATTATTATTTAATAAGAAAACTATCATCATAGCAAATATTGTTCTTATTAAGCTTGCATCCCATTTATCTTTTATAATCAATATTATGACTAGTATAAAAAGAAGGCTTAAAGTTACAATAACGGTATAGTTAATTCCTATATAAGTCATCAATATTATAGTGGAAAAAACTGAGCCAAAAAACGATCCTAAAGTTGAAAAAAATAGCATTTTTCCAGTTATTTGGCTAAGATATTTTGTGGATAGATAGTTGCTTACCAATGGGACTGTTTGTCCTAGAAGAAATACTGGCCATACCAAAAAAAATATTGAATATATAGTAGTTTGAATGAGATAGTTGTTTATAGAGATATTTCTTAGTATATTAAAAAATATATCAAGAAAAGGGTAAGATAAGCCAAAGGAGAAAATTAATATTGCATAACTAATATTGCGGCAAATAATTTTTCTAACACTAATTATTGAACCTTTATTTTTTGCATTCCGGTAATGTATTTGAAAGGCTGTCCCCCCGTAATTATAACCAATAGCAAGTGGTAGTAATACCGAACTTATGATGATTGATATTGTTTCTACACCGCTACCTACAAAGGGAATTAGAGAACGAATAGCCAGTAATTCGCATGCTAATACTACGTAACCTTCGATAAATATTATGAGAAATAGTAGATGCTTTTTTTTCATAAAAATTGTATTTTTTATAGGTTAATGGTCGGCTTTGCAGCTATGTGCGTTTTATAATTTTATAAGCTAGTCATATAAAAATTATTAATCTTATTAAGAGCTTACTTCTTTATTATACAAATCAAACATGTGCAATCTAATTAATATACATATTTATATTGCATAATCGTAATTGTAGTGTATAATCCGCCCAAAGTAATTATTACTATAATTCAAAAGATTTTTAAAGGACAGATATTAAATGTCAGACGTAGAAAAAACCTCTAAAGTTGAAAAAATAAAGGAAGAAAGTCGTTATTTAAGAGGTAATATCTTAAATGAATTAGCTGACGAAAATCCTTATGTTTCAGATGATTCTTATGAATTACTAAAATTTCATGGTAGTTACCAAGGTTATGATCGTGATACGGCAACTCCACGTAAAAAAGCTGGCTTAGAAAAAGAATGGGAATTTATGCTCCGGATGAAATGTCCAGGTGGTAGATTGAGTCCAGAGCAATATCTGAATCTTGAAATTATAGCTGATACTTATGCTAATAAAACTTTAAGAATTACTACCCGTCAGACTTTTCAGTTTCATTGTATTTTAAAGAAAAATTTAAAAAATCATATTAATGCACTAAATAAACTTATGTTATCAACATTAGGTGGTTGCGGTGATGTAGTGCGGAACGTTATGTGTTCGGCAGCGCCATTTAAAGATGTTAAACATAATCAACTGCTTTTAGATACTAATAAAATTGCTGATTTTTGTGCGCCAAAAACTACTGCCTATGAAGAATTATGGCTCAATGAAGAAACCGATAAAATTGAGCAAAAAGAGTCGCAAGATTTTGAACCTCTTTATGGCAAATATTATATGCCAAGAAAATTTAAAATTGGTCTTGCGCTTCCTGAGGATAATTCCATTGATGTACTCACTCATGATTTAGGCTTTGTCTTAATTTATGAGGGGGAAACACTCTTGGGTTATAATGTTTATATTGGCGGGGGCTTGGGTATTACTCATAATAAACCTGAAACTTATGCGCGTGTGGCAACAGCTATTGCTTTTATTCTACCTCAAGATTTAATTAAAATGACTGAAGCTGTAGTTAAATTGCAGCGCGATAATGGCGATAGGGCAGATCGTAAACATGCAAGGCTTAAATATGTAGTTGTAGAAAATGGTGAAGAATGGACAAAAAAAACTTTAACTGAATATTTTGGCAAAGAATTATTGCCAGCAAAAGAAAATATTAAGTTTGATGTGATTGACCATATGGGTTGGCATTTGCAAAAAGATGGTAAGTGGTTTTTAGGGATAGTAGTAGATAGTGGACGTATTGCGGATAATGCAGAGACTAAAATTAAATCAGCGTTACACAAAATTATCTCAGAATATAAGCCAAATATTTCTTTAACTGCCGATCAAAATATTATTCTTTATGATATTAAAGAGGAAGATAAAAATAAAATTGAGCAAATTTTAATTGAACATAAAATAAAATTAAGAGAAAATATTACTAATGCGCACAGATATTTTTTAGCTTGTGTTGCAATGCCAACTTGTGGCAAAGCTTTAGCTGAAGCGGAAAGAGTAGCAAATCCCTTAATTCTAGATTTTGACAATTTACTTGCTAAACATAATCTAGAAAAAGAACGAATTTCTATTAGAATAACTGGTTGCCCTAATGGTTGTGCAAGACCTTATGTTGGTGATATTGGAATAGTTGGAAGAACTCCAGGATTTTATGCTTTATATATTGGCGGAGATTTTGCTGGAACTAGACTTAATGAAAAATTTTTAGACAAAGTTCCGTATGAAAATATGCTAGAAGTTTTTGATTTATTATTTGGCAAATATGCTAAAGAAAGAAATAAGGATGAGTTATTTGGTGATTATAGTTATCGAGTAGGTATCAATAATTTGGTTGGTTTAATCTCAGATAACTTATCAGCAAAATATAAATGGGCTATACTTGGTTAATTTCAAAAATTGGCATTGTCGCTTATTGCTTTTTGTCCTCACGTACTTAAGTGTACGCTGCGGGTAAAAGCTTCAAAGCTCCTAGCTCTTTTTAAAATTAACCTGCGTCTACTAACTTTTTATTTACAAGGTATACACAATGTTACCAATAGCTCTTGATTTAGCGCAAATAAAAGTTGCTCTTATTGGTGAAGGTGAGGGTTTTATAAAGCGTAAAAAAAAGTTAGAAGAGGCCGGTGCTAAATTTTTAACTTTATTTACACCTTATAATTCTAATGACCTATCTGTGCTAAAAGATTTTCATGTGGTTTTGGCGGTTGATTTAAAGGCAGAAGATGCTCAAGAATTAGCGGGTTTTGCCAGAAGTAATAATATATTGCTGAATATTGAAGACCAAAATGCTTATTGTGATTTTCATTATTCATCTGCACTTAAAAGAGGTGATTTAACTATAGCTGTGAATACTGGCGGTAAGAGTCCAACTTTAGCTAAAAGAATGAAAGAATATTTAAGCTCTATATTTACTAAAGAATGGGAAGAACGTTTAGAAGAAATCGCTGTAAAAAGATTATATTGGAAAAAACTAGGACTAAGTAATAAAGAAGTAGAAGCTAATACTAATGAACTAATAAACAAAGAGAATTGGTTTTAATTATGGAAATAGATAAAAAACTATTAGGCCTAAAAAATAAAGAATTAGTAGAGCAAGCGATTTTGCTTCATGGTGATGCTATTGCTTTGCTTTCAGCTTTTAATCCTGAAGATGTAATTATTTCGTATTGGCTAGGCCAAATTAATCCTAATATTAAAATTTTCTTTTTAGAAACCGCAAAACATTTTCCTGAAACTCTTAATTATGTTGAAAGAATTATTAGTAAATTAAAGTTAAAGAATGTTGAGTTTTTAACTCCAGATCCTAAGCTTATTAATAATGTCGATAAAAATGGAAAATTATGGCAAACTCAGGTTAATAGATGTTGTTATATACGAAAAGTAGAGCCTTTAGAACGAGCTCTTAAAAATGCTGATTTTAAAGCCGTAATTACTGGTCGCAGAAAAGAGCAGACTCAAGATAGATCAAATATTGATTTTGTCGAACTTGATACCGAGACGCTTCGAATAAAATATAATCCTCTATTATCATGGTCTGCAAAAGAACGTGATACTTATATGGATGAGCATGGTTTAGAGCAACATCCTTTATATAAATTAGGTTATTTATCTATTGGCTGCGCCCCATGTACAACTCCGGTATATTTAGGTGAAGATGAAAGAGCTGGTAGATGGCGGCATACTCGAATCAATAATGATAGTAAATCAGCTGATGATTCGGGAAAAACTGAATGTGGAATTCATCTAGCTTTAGATAATGAACAATAAGAAAATTTGTAAGAAGAGAAAGAATATGACTGATAAAAAATTAAGCCATTTAGATAATCTAGAAGCGCAAAGTATTTATATATTTCGTGAAGCTTTTAATAAAATTCCAAAACTTGGAATGTTTTGGTCTTTTGGAAAAGATAGTACGGTGATGATTCATTTGGCACGCAAAGCTTTTTTTGGCAAAGTACCTTTTCCGTTAATTCATTGCGATACTGAACTTGAAATGCCAGAAGTTTATGCTTATCGTGATCGTTACCAAAAAGAATGGAATATTGATTTAATTTCTGAGATTTGTCCACCACTTGAAACCACAGATCCAACTTTGCCGCATTCAGCAAGAATAGCAGCCAGAAAAACTGGTGGTATTAAACAGGTGATGAAAAAACATCAGTTTAATGGTTTATTTGCTGGAATCAGACGTGATGAAGAGGGAACTAGAGCAAAAGAACGTTATTTTAGCCCAAGAGATGCTGAGAGCCAATGGGATGTAAAAGATCAGCCACCAGAATTTTGGGATCAATATACTACCGATTTTCCACCTCAAACCCATGTCCGAATTCATCCTCTTTTACATTGGACCGAACTTGATATTTGGCAATATGTAAAAAGAGAAGCCATTCCTATGGTGCCATTATATTATGCTAAACCGTATTTTGAATTTGAAGGCAGAGATTTTAAAGGCCAGATGATGCGTTTTAGATCTTTGGGTGAAAAAGGAATTACTTGGCCATTGGCGAGCAGCGCACAAACGATTGATGATATTATTGAAGAGCTAAAAGTAACTAAAGTTTCAGAACGGTCAGGAAGACCGATGGGTGCTGATGAAGATGAGTCGAGTTTTGAGAGATTAAGAGCAGACGGTTACATGTGATGCGTAGCATCACATGTAACCTGGGTCCCGGGGTCAGATTTTCCTAAAATAACAATAATTAAAATTTCTAAATAAATTTTTTGATATTTTAATGGAAAATCTGACCCCGGGATGACGCAGAGGTAACCATACACCAACAAAGAGTAACAATTAAAAAAAACGTAATAAAATGACCAAAAATGATGAAAAAGAACAAATGAAGATAGTAATTGTCGGCCATGTCGATCATGGGAAATCTACTTTGGTAGGTAGATTATTTTATGATACTGATTCATTACCAGATGGTAAGTTTGAACAAATTCAAAATATGTGCAAAAAACGTGGTATGCAATTTGAATGGTCATTTTTAATGGATGCTTTGCAAGCAGAAAGAGATCAAGAAATTACGATCGATACTAGCCAAATTTGGTTTAAAACTAAAAAGCGTAATTATGTAATTATTGATGCACCTGGACATAAAGAATTTTTAAAAAATATGATCTCGGGGGCTGCAAGTTCTGAGGCGGCACTTTTGATGATTGACGCGCATGAGGGCGTTAAAGAGCAATCACGTCGGCATGGTTATTTATTACATTTGCTTGGGGTAACGCAAATTGCAGTGGCGGTAAATAAAATGGATTTAGTTGGTTATTCAGAAACTAGATTCAAAGAAATTGAAAAAGAATATCGCGAATATTTAAAAGAAATAAATGTTATACCAAATCAAGTAATTCCTATCGCCGCTAGAGAAGGTGACAATATTGTTAAAAGATCTGAAGCTATGGCTTGGTATAAGGGGCCTACAATTATTGAAGCATTAGATCAATTTAAGTTAAAGCCCGACAATACTGATTTACCGTTAAGATTTCCTATTCAAGATGTTTATCGTTTTGATGAACATAAAAGGATATTTGCCGGGCGTATAGAAAGTGGTGTTTTAAAAGTTGGTGATACTTTATTATTTTCGCCATCTAATAAAACTTCTAAAATAGAAACTATTGAATTTTGGGGTAAAGAACCAGCGCTTAAAAAAGCCTATGCTGGTCAGTCTATCGGAGTTACTTTAAAAGAACAAATATTTGTTGAACGTGGCGAGATTGCAAGTTTACTTGAAAATCCTCCAGTTTTAACTAATTTATTTTGCGCTAAATTATTCTGGTTACATAATAAATCTTTAGAAATTGGTAAACGTTATAGTTTAAAGATTAATACCAGCGAATATAGGGTTGAAGTTCGGGAAATTAAAAAAGTTATAAGTACCGATGATTTATCACATTTGGCAGATGCTACAGTCCAAAAAAATTCAGTTGCAGAAATTATTTTTAAAGTAAGAGGTTTAGCTGCAATAGATGAATTTACTGCCAATCCTAAAACTGGCCGTTTTATGTTAATGGATGGTTATAATGTAGTAGGCGGTGGAATTATTAGTATGGAAGGTTTTGCCGATCAAAGGATTGCAGATACTTACCATGGTGAAATAGTTAATGAAGATGTAATCTCGGTAGAAAAAAGAGCCGGTATAAATGGCCATTTAGGCGGAGTATTATGGCTATTTGGTTTATATGCTTCTGGCAAAACTAGCCTAGCTAAAGAGCTAGAGAAAAAATTATTTGCTAAAGGTTATCAGGTTTATATTTTAGATGGTGATAATTTACGCCAGGGTCTAAATAATGATTTAGGTTTTTCAGACAAAGATAAAGCCGAGCATTTAAGACGTATTGCCGAAATTGCTAATATTATGGCAAAAGCTGGCATAATAGTAATAACGGCTTGTATTTCACCTTATTCTGAACATAGAAGACGGGCCAGAAATATTGTTCATGATAATTTTTATAGTGTTTATGTAAATACTGATTTGGGCGTTTGTGAAACTCGTGATCAATTAGGCCTTTATACTAAAGCAAGAACTGGAGAGATTAAAAATCTTCCTGGAGTTAATGCTCGTTTTGATACGCCAGAAAATGCTGATCTTATTCTTGATAATGGTACTAAAGAATTAGCTTATAATGTTAATATCTTAGAAGAATATGTTGAGAATAATTTTGTAAGGCCTTTAAAGCAAAATACAGTTTCAGATTTTGGCTCTGACATATAAAATATTATAAGAAGTGGGAATTATAGCATGTTGAATTTTAATTTGAAATTTACCGATCTTTATAATCTAGATGGCTTAGCTAAAATTGATGCCGAATTTGTAGGTTCTTTAAAAAGCAGCAATCTTGATCTATATAATAGATTAGTTACTGTAAGATCTAACCCTACAAGTTTCCCGGATAAAGATTCTTCAAATTTGATTATTGAAATAGCACCTTATTTAGAAGATTTTATTGCCAGCCTATTTAAGATTGAAGCAGATTTTTATAAATTAAGAGCAAAACATCAAGATCTGGCCAATATTTATAGCTGCAAAAGATTATTTATTCAAAGACAAGCAATAAAAAAATATAAATTAGAAGAAATCGAGAACTTTGCTATAGATAAAATTAAGGCAAAATTAGAAGAATATTTAGGCGGAGAATTAGCTGAAAAATTATATTCAGATAAAGTAACTTTTTGGTTATTAGAAAAAGATAAATATATAGATGAGATAGAATTTGCAACTCAATATGCGGCTTGGGCTACATTAACAGAAGCAGGTCAGATTAAGCATAAAAAAGGCGTATTATTTAAAATTCCTAAAAAATTAGATTTTTTTAACTTAGTTGAACTTGAAACTGAAATAGTAGATGGAATTACGGTTAAAAAATTGGCTAAAGAACATTTGCGTTATCGCGATGGATTTAAACTTACCGATAAAGGTGGTAGTTTAGAGCAAGCCTTAGATCAAGCTAATTATTGTATTTATTGCCATCACCAAGGTAAAGATTCTTGTTCTAAAGGTTTAAAAGAAAAAGACGGTAGTTATAAAAAAACTGTGCATAATATTATGCAAGCTGGCTGCCCTTTGGAAGAAAAGATCTCCGAGATGAATGAGCTTAAAGCATCGGGAGTACCACTGGGAGCGCTGGCAACAATTGCCATTGATAATCCACTTTGCGCGGCAACTGGCCATCGGATTTGTAATGATTGTATGAAAGGTTGTATTTACCAAAAACAAGAGCCAGTAAATATCCCACTTAATGAAACTAGAGTTTTACAAGATATTTTAGACTTACCTTATGGTTTTGAGATTTATTCTCTTTTGACCCGTTGGAATCCACTTAATTTTATCAGACCAATTGCTAAAGCTCACACTAATTATAAAGTTTTAGTAGTAGGTTTGGGGCCAGCTGGTTTTAATTTGAGTCATCATTTATTAAATGAAGGTCATACGGTTGTTGCTATTGAAGGTTTGAAAATAGAACCTTTGCCAGAAGCTATTTCTGGTATAAAAGCTGATGGTAGTAGAGTTGAGTTTAAACCAATCAAAGATATTAAAGAAATTTTTGATGAATTAGATGAACGAGTATTAGCAGGATTTGGTGGTGTTGCTGAATATGGAATTACTGTTAGATGGAATAAAAATTATCTTAAAGTTATTAGATTGCTGCTAGAGCGCAGAAATAATTTTGCAATGTATGGCGGAGTAAGATTTGGTAGTACCATAACTTATGAAGATGCTCTTAATTATGGCTTTGATCATATTGCCTTATGTATGGGAGCGGGAAGGCCAACTGTAATTGAAATGCCAAATGCATTATCTAGGGGAGTTAGAACGGCATCAGACTTTTTAATGTCCTTACAATTAACTGGTTCTGCAAAAAAAGATTCAATAGCAAACTTGCAGTTAAGATTACCGGTGGTAGTTATAGGTGGTGGCCTTACGGCCGTTGATACCGCAACAGAGTCTTTGGCTTATTATCCGATACAAGTTGAGAAATTTTTAAGTAGATATGAAACTTTGCTAAAAAATTCTAGCATAGAAGAATTAAGGCGGGGCTGGACAGAGGAAGAAAATATTATTGCTGATGAATTTATAGAACATGCCAAAGCTATTAGGGTTATTAAACAACAAGCATTAGAAGAAGGTAATGATCCTGATATAATTTCATTTTTGCAAAGTTTAGGTGGCGCTAAAATTATTTATCGGCAAGGATTAGTTAATGCGCCAGCTTACCGTTTAAATCATGAAGAAGTCGAACTTGCTATGCAAGAAGGAATAGAATTTTATGAAAATTTAGAGCCAATCGGCGTTGAACTTGATGATTTTAAACATGTGTCGGGACTTAAAGTTAAAAAGAAAATTAAAGAAGATGATCTATTTAAAGAAGAAGAATTATTTGTTCCCGCGCGCGCTATTTTTATGGCCGCAGGCACTAATCCTAATACGGTTTTAAATCGCGAAGATCCGCATAATTTTGTACTAGATGGTAAATATTTTAGGGCTATTGATGAGTATGGTGAAAAAGTAACGCCAGAGCCAAGTATATCTAAGCCTAAAGAAATACATGTTTTAATGCATAAATCAAATGATGGCCGATATGTAAGTTATTTTGGTGATTTACATCCATCCTTTGTCGGCAATGTAGTTAAAGCTATGGGTGCAGCTAAACAAGGTTATCCAATTATCAGCAATCTTTTACATAAAAATAAAGCTCATAATAATTTAAGTAGCGCAGAATTTATTGCTAAAATGAATGATGAGTTAATTGCAACTATTTATAAAGTTGAACGCTTAACTTCAAATATTATAGAAGTTACTATTAAAGCTAAAGCCGCTGCGCGTAAATTTGAACCAGGGCAGTTTTATAGATTGCAGAATTTTGAAAGTAATGCGATAAAAATTACCGATAATAAACATCATAAAACTACATTGGCTATGGAAGGGCTTGCGCTTACTGGAGCTTCTTGTGATAAAGAAAAAGGTCTACTTTCAACTATAGTCCTTGAGATGGGAGGATCATCTAATTTATGTATTCATTTAAAAGAAAATGAGCCAGTTATTTTAATGGGTCCAACTGGAGCGCCAACTCATATAGAAGCAAACGAAACCGTGATGTTAGTTGGTGGGGGATTAGGTAATGCAGTATTATTTTCAATAGGCAGAGCATTTAGAGCTAAGGGTTCAAAAGTTTTGTATTTTGCCGGTTACAAAAAATCCCATGATCGTTATAAAGTAAAAGAAATAGAAGCTGCCGCCGATGTAATAGTTTGGGCGTGTGATGAGGCGGTATTTACTCCCGAAAGGCCAGGCGATTTTGCTTTCCATGGCAATATTGTGCAGGCAATAGATGCTTATGTAACAGGACGCTTAGGTAAAATAACTATAGATCCAAAAAAAATTGACCGAATTATAGCGATAGGCTCTGACCGAATGATGGCCGCAATTAAGGAAGCCAGATTTAATATACTTAAAGATAAAATCAATCCAAAACATTTAGCTTTAGGTTCAATTAACTCACCAATGCAATGTATGATGAAAGAAATCTGCGCGCAATGTTTGCAGCGTCATATAGATCCAGTAACTGGTAAAGAATTTTATGTTTATAGTTGCTTTAACCAGGACCAAAATTTAGATGCAGTAGACTTTGAAAATTTGAATGAACGACTAAAACAAAATAATGTTGGCGAGAAACTAACTGCTAAGTGGATTGCGAGTGTGTTGGGATAAGGAAGTATAGTAGATTAAGAAAGAATTGACAGTAAAATACATATATAATAAATTCTTTCTATAATGCTACATATCCCGAAAAAACATATACTTACAATACTATTTTATGTTTTATTCGGGATCCATAAATACATTCATTTCAATTAAAAAATACTATATAGTCGGTTGTGAAAAAGTGTTTTTTATAAAAAACACTTTTTTCCCAGTCGTATATGTAGTCTATAATACTTGGGAGCGGCCCGTCGTATTATATAGTAGATCAAGAAATAATTTACCTCTAATCAATAATTATTAAATTATTTCTATGATGCTACATATCCTGAAAAAACATATACTTATAATAGTATTTATGTTTTCTTCAGGATCTACCGTCTTGAATGTCAACCCCCAAAACTAATTAATTTTCTAATTA
>CAYZBM010000033.1:0-20286 GCA_964476705.1 uncultured Rickettsiales bacterium
GATTATAAATTGCAAGTTTTTAAAACAATTATTATCAAAACCTTGCAATTTATATAAAGAAGAAAAATGAACCAGTGTTCATTTTTTAAGGTTTGTCTATAATCCGATGGGCCTACCCTGAGTATTATAGACTACATATACAACTGGGAAAAAAGTGTTTTTTATAAAAAAACACTTTTTCACAACCGACTATATAATAAATTCATTATTGCCTGTAGAACTTAAATAATAGCTATGCTATACTAACATCCAAAAATGGGTCCCGGTCTTTTACTTTCTCGCGAAACATTAAAATGTTTCTTGAGACAGAAAAATCTGGATGACGGAGAGAGGTGCATTTATTTGGGTATAATCAACAACTGAGATTGGACTTAAATAATTTTAAAAAACATTATTAATGACGAAGATTGAGCGGGGGATGTATGTTCCCCAAAACTTTGAAGTTATGCTTTAAGATAATAAAAAATAAAACGACATGAGTACATACATAAAACCAAAAGCTATATTATTTGATTGGGACAATACGCTGGTAGATACTTGGCCGGTTATTTACCAATCATTACATGTAGTTTTTGAAGAAATGGGTAGAAAACCCTGGACCATGGATGAAGTTAAAAAAAATGTTCATAAATCTTTACGTGATTCTTTTCCGGAAATTTTTGGTGAAGAATGGCGACGGGCTGGAGAAATTTATTTAAAACATTTTGAGTCTATTCATTTAGATATACTGAAGCCTTTAGATGGCGCAGAACAAATGCTTAAGAATCTTATCAATAAAGATATTTATATAGCAGTGGTAAGTAATAAAACTGGGCATAATTTACGTAAAGAAGTGAAACACTTAAATTGGGATAAATATTTTAGTAAAGTAATTGGCGCGAAAGATGCCAAAGCTGATAAACCATCTCCAGATCCTGTTTATTTAGCTTTAAAAAATAGCAATTTGTATCCAGAAAAACATGATATATGGTTTGTCGGCGATACTATTACCGATCTTGAATGTGCTTATAATTCTAAATGTCGTTCGGTTTATTTTGGATTAGATGATCTTTTAGATGAGCAATATAAAAATTTTCAGCCCAATTTACGCTTCAAATCACATGCCGAACTTGAGAAAGTTTTTGTAAATTTTTAGCTATCATAAGTAACATATATGTTATATGCTACTTAAAACTAAAAGTTTTAAATAGTAGTATAAAATGAGGTTATGGTATGTCAAATGATAAGCCAGTTGATAGCTATGTTATTAAGGATTCAGATGTCGATGGTCATGATTTGATAGAATTAGAAGCAGTTGTTGGGAGTCCTCCTTCTACAATTTCTACTTTAGCTGGAGGCCGAGCTAGCGTAGGAGATGAAAATTATGCAAAAAGAACTAATTCTACAACTGGGCGATTATCAACTCCATCAATGTTGGCATTTTATGTTAATAATCTAGCATTGATGCATAATAAGAATATTTCTTCTAGTTCTACTTCTACTTTAAATTCTCCGGCATCTGCGGCAGATGCTACTAGTACTACTGAAGCTACAGCTAGAGATTATGTAATTTATAGTAGTGGTTATTTTCAACCGACTTTATTTGTTGGTAATCCAGATAGTTTATATTTTCAATATATGGCAAGTTTTATCGCTTCTAATTGTCCGGAAAAAGTTTACATTCTTAATTCATCCTTAGAAAAAGATACAATGTTGCCTAAGAAGTCTAGCTTCCGAACAAAAAATAATAAAGATATATTAATATATGAAATTGGCGATATAAAACCTGGAGATAGATTTGGTAATATTTTTGTTTTTGATGGTAAGTTTGATGAGAATTTATTAGGTAATTTATTTGCAGATGGTTGCGTAATTGCAGTAAATGAACCTCTATTAAATTTAAAAAGAAATAATCATATATATATTAATATTTGTGACGTTGACGGGGTGTTAAATATTAGATATTGTGCGGATAGCTCTTCTTATTCACAGGAGGAGGCGGCTAAAATTGTAGAGGGCTTATTTTGGGGTCTTAAGATACCTGAATTAGAACTAGATGAATATCAAAAAATTATAGAATATACTAAAAGCCGATTGTCTTCTGTTAAATCCTCTATTACGTTATCCAAAGAGACTCTACTAAGTTTAGCTAATACTTCTACAGAATTACAAAAAATGCCTTCTGATGTATCTAGAGGCTCAGCGGCAAGTGCTGATCAAACTAGACTAGATATAGAGATTGTTTACAAAATCCTGATTCAGGGTTTAGTTCACAAGCAAGTAGTGCAAGTAGCGAGGTTGGTTATTATCCTAATAGTCTTGTTGGATGTCCATACTCACCAACTATAAATAGCCAGAAAAAAGAAATAGGAAAAAACACGTAAAAAATATGCAAATCTTGATTATCCATCCTTACTTAAAACAAAAACTCCATCAACATTATTATAATTTAGATGATAAGATAGCTGAGGCTTATAAACTTGCAGTTTCGATTGATTTAGAAGTTTTTGAGGTAATTAAAGTTTCTTTAAGTCAAATTACTCCGGCAACTTATATCGGTCAGGGTAAGGTTGCAGAAATTAAAGATATAGTAAGTCAAAATCAGATAGGCCTGGTGATATTTAATGATATTTTAAGCCCGGTACAGCAACGTAATTTAGAGAAAAAATTAAATACTAAAGTTATTGACCGAACCGCCTTAATTTTAGAAATATTTGGTGCCAGAGCCAGGACCAAAGAAGGATCGCTTCAAGTAGAACTGGCTTTACAAGAATATCATAAATCAAGGTTAATTAGATCTTGGACGCATTTGGAGAGGCAGCGAGGTGGTTCAGGATTTTTAGGTGGACCTGGAGAAAAACAAATTGAGTCAGATCGTCGGGCTATTGATGAGAAAATTTTAAAAATTAAACGCCAATTAGAAAAAGTTGTAAAGACTCGCGGTTTGCATAGAAAAGCGCGCAAAAGAGTTCCTTATCCTGTAGTTACATTAGTAGGTTATACCAATGCTGGTAAATCAACTTTATTTAATTATCTAACTAATGCTGGAGTTTTAGCGGTTGATAAATTATTTGCCACCCTTGACCCTACCATGCGTTTAATTACCTTACCTACTGGCAGAAAAATAATTTTAAGTGATACGGTTGGTTTTATTTCTGATTTACCAACCGAATTAGTAGCAGCTTTTCGGGCAACCTTAGAAGAAGTAATTGAAGCTGATTTATTACTTCATGTAAGAGATATAATTCACCCGGCAAGCAAAGATCAAAAAGATGATGTAAATAAAATACTAACTTCTTTAGTTGGTGAAATAAAATTAAATGAAGGCGTTATTGAAATTTTAAATAAGGTCGATTTACTTGTAGATAAAACTGAGAATTTTGGTGAGATAGCTGGACCATATGTAGCAATTTCTGCAAAAACTGGTGAAAATGTAAATAACTTATTATTAAAAATAGATGAATATTTGGCTAAAAAGGACCAGGTAAAAACTATTAAGGTACCTTTAAGTAATGGTGAATTATTAGCCTGGCTCTATAATAATAGCAATGTAATTGAGCGGATCAACGGGAAAGATAAAATTACTATTAAATGCCTGATGTCAGAAAAGAATTTGGGTGTTTATAAAAAACGTTTTTTAAAGAAATAATTATATATTTATATTTGGGTACATAATCATGCGTAACGACCTAATAGTAGAAGCTAGTATTATTGACGGCGAATATGTAGTTAGTGAAAATTTTATGGATATATTAAGTCCGTATGATTATCGTTATGTAGGTAGAGTTCCGCTTTTAGCAGAAAATCACATTAATCAAGCAATACAAAGTTCATCTATAGCTTTAAAGATTTGGAGTCAGAAAACTGCTAAAGAACGCAGTATCATTCTAAGAGCCTGGTATGAAGCAATTGTTGAAAATATTGATTCTCTAGCGATAATTTTAACTTTAGAGCAGGGTAAACCTTTGCTTGAGGCTAAAACCGAAATTAAATATGCGGCATCTTTTATTGAATGGTTTGCGGAGGAAGCTAAAAGAATTTATGGTGATATTATTTCTTCACCGATCAAAGATACTAAAATAATTGTAACTAGACAACCAATTGGAGTATGCGTTGCAATAACACCGTGGAATTTTCCCGCGGCAATGATCACTCGTAAAGTTGGAGCGGCCTTAGCTGCAGGTTGTAGTATGATTGTAAAACCTGCCAGTAAAACTCCGCTTACTGCATTAGCTCTTGCTAAACTTGCGCTTGAAGCTGGCCTTCCTAAAGGTGTTTTTAATGTGGTAACTGGTAAGGCGGATTTAATCTCTGATATTTTCTGTAAAAGTTCTGTGGTTAAAAAAATTAGTTTTACCGGTTCTACAGAAATTGGTAAAAAACTTATGGCCGCATCTGCAGATAATTTAAAAAGATTATCTTTAGAGCTTGGTGGTAATGCGCCTTTTATAGTTTTAAAAGATGCTGATTTAGAAAATGCCGTTAAAGGCTTAATGGCAGCAAAATTTAGAAATGCCGGGCAAAGCTGTGTAGCTAGTAACCGTATTTTTGTGCATAATGATATTCATAATAAATTTGTCTCGTTACTTGGTGAAGCCATTAAAACTATTCATTATGGTAATGGTCTTGATTATGAAGTAAACCAAGGTCCGTTAATTGATAATAAATCTATAGTAAGAACGGAAGAATTAATTGAAGATGCTAAAAAACTTGGCGCTAAAATTATAGTTGGCGGTAAAAGAGATGGTAATTGTTTTATGCCAACTATTATAACTAATATAGCTTCTGAAATGCAGATTTATCAGACTGAAATTTTTGCCCCAGTGGTATCTATAATTAAATTTGAAACTTTAGATAAGCTTATCCAAATGGCTAATGATACTCAGTATGGGCTGGCCGCTTATATTTATAGTGAAAATCAGAAAAAAGCCTGGGAATTAGCTGATAAATTAGAAGTTGGTATGGTGGCAATTAACCAAGGAATCTTATCACTGGCCGAAGCTCCTTTTGGTGGAATTAAAGAATCTGGCTTTGGCAGAGAGGGTTCTTATTTAGGCATTGAAGAATATTTAAATGTTAAATATATGTTGGTTTAGAGATTATATTATTGAAAAAAATAATAGTTAAAATCTTATTGCATTCTTAAAGTTATTTTTATACAGTTAAAATATTAATTTTTTGTATTTGAGAATAAGGTTAAGAGTAAAGTTTTATGTCCAATGGCAATATATATGATTTTTCTAATCCCGAAAAATTAGAATTCTCTATTAGGTTAGCAGGAGAAGATCCTCACTTTATGTATTTGCAATTTAAATTAGCGAAATATTTTGAGAGTAAAATTGAGCCTGGAAGTGACGAGGCTTTAACTCAGACCGTAAAATTTTATAAACTTGCCGCAAGAAATGGTCATAAATTAGCGAATTGCAATTTAGGTGCGTGTTATTATAAGTTGGGAAGACATAAAGAAGCTTTTATATCTTATGAAGAAGCGGCGAAGCAAGGAAACGCTTATGCGCATTATTTTTTAGGATATTGTTATGAATATGCTGTTGGTGTAGAGAGAAATAAAATTAAAGCTTTTGAATTATATGAACAAGCAGCTAAGCAAGGAAATTCTCATGGTCAGTATAATTTAGGAAGATGTTATGAAAATGGTATTGGTGTAGATATAAATAAAGTAGAAGCAGTAAAATGGTATAGAAAATCAGCTGAGCAAGGAAACTCTCAAGCGCGGTACTGTGTAGGTTGGTGTTATGAGTATGGTATCGGTGTAAATAATGTAGATAAAGTAGAGGCTGTAAAATGGTATGAAAAATCAGCTGAGCAAGGAAACGATTGGGGTCGGTATAATTTAGGAAGATGTTATGAAATTGGTATTGGTGTAGATATAAATAAAGTAGAAGCAGTAAAATGGTATAGAAAATCAGCTGAGCAAGGAAACTCTAGTGGGCAATACAGTATAGGATGGTGTTGTGAATATGGTATTGGTGTAGATAAGGTAGATAATGTAGAGGCTGCAAGATGGTATAGAAAATCAGCTGAGCAAGGAAACTCTTGCGGCCAGTATCGGTTAGGTCGGTGTTATGAAAATGGTGTTGGTGTAGAGAGAAATGAAGTTAAAGCTTTTGAGTTGTATAAACAAGCAGCTGAGCAAGGACATTCTGAGGCTGAATATAAATTAAGTAATTGTTATCTATTTGGGATTGGTGTAGCTGCAGATAAAAAGGAGGCTTATGAATGGTGTAAAAAGTCGGCGAATCAAGAATATGATATGGCGATAGCATCTTTAGATGATTTAGAAAAAGAAGTAATTAAGATTAAGACAAATGAAGACCGTGTAAGTTATGATGCCAAAAGACTCTATGAAAATGCTCCAGAATTTGCTTTAATTAAAGCAACAGCAACAGCTAGCTCGATAGAGAACTACTTATTTTTATAATTATCTAGTAAAGATTATAAGGACAAAAAACTAAGCTTAAATTAGGCTTAGCTCATAGCCTTAATTCTAGCAGATAGACGGCTAATTTTACGAGCAACTGCATTTAGTTTAGCAACACCTTTAGTTACGCCACGCATCATTTCAGGTTGAGCGGCAATTAGAGCGGCTTTTGCTTCTTCTTTATTATTGCTTGCAATAGCAAGTTCTACTTTACGTACGAAAGTTTTAATCCGACTACGACGTTCAGTATTCATTAGAGTACGTTTTGCGCTACTTCTTGCTGCTTTTTTTGCTGATGCATGATTTGCCATAACAATTAATTCCTAAATCTTTAATATTCTATCTATTTTAAAAGAAACGGGATCATAATGTATATGATCCCGTTCGTCAAGAGCGTTTTTGGCTCTTTTAAACTATTTTTTCTTATCATTATTGGCTGTTTTTGGTAAATTTTCAGTAGCCATAGCCATAGATTGTACCGCAGCTAAAGCTGCAATATTTAAGATTTCTGATACTGTAGCGCCCATTGGCACTATTTGTACCGGTTTTTCAAGTCCCACTAACATTGGTCCAATTAAGGTCCCACCACCTAATTCTTGTAATAATTTTGAAGAAATATTAGCTGAATGTAAAGCTGGCATTACCAAAACATTGGCTGGAGCTGAAAGTCTGCAGAAAGGGTAGAGTTTCATCAGTTCTGCATTTAAAGCAACATCAGCAGACATTTCACCGTCATACTCAAAATTTACCTTACGTTTATCTAAGATTTCAACGGTAGTTCTGATATCGCAAGATCTTTTGCGCATCATGCTGCCAAAATTAGAATAAGAAATTAAAGCAACTCTTGGATCATGACCCATTAAGTGTGCTTGTTCTGCAGTTTGCACCGCAATATCAGCTAATTCTTCCGGAGTAGGAAGCTCATTTACTGTAGTATCTGAAATAAATACCGTACGGCCATTTGCTACCATAATTGACATACCAAACAAACGGTAATTTTCCCGTTGTTTAAACACCTCTAATATATCTTCTAAAGAATCGTAATAATCACGAGTAATTCCAGTGATCATTGCGTCCCCGTCCCCACATTGTAACATGCAAGATGCAAAGAAATTACGATCAGTTTTAACCATACGGACGCAATCGCGATATAAATAACCATTACGTTGTAATCTACTATATAAGAAATCTATATATTCATCATTACGTTTAGTTAATGCTGCATTATGGATTTCAATACCATCGTCAGAAATAGATAGTTTTTTCATTACTTCTAAGATTTTGTCTTTTCTGCCAACTAACTTAGGAGTACCGTAACCTTGGTCACGCCAATGAGCTGCGGCACGAATAACTTTTTCATTTTCGCCTTCAGAGAATATAACATTACGAGGGTTACTTTTGATTCTTTCGAAGATTAAGCTCATACTATTTACAGTTGGATCTAATCTGCTGCGCAATTGCTGAACATATTTATTCATGTCAGTAATTGGTTTTCTGGCAACTTTAGTATCCATAGCAGCTTGGGCTACCGCTGGCGGTATAGTGTAAATTAATCTTGGATCGAAAGGTACCGGGATTATATAATCTGGACCATAAACCATTTTTTTACCAGAATATGCTGCTGATACTTCCTCAGGTACCGGTTGTCTTGCCAGTTCAGCTAATGCTTTAGCTGCAGCTATTTTCATCTCATCATTAATTTCTTTAGCTCTAACATCAAGTGCGCCACGGAATATATAAGGGAAGCCCATAACGTTATTTACTTGATTATTATAATCAGAACGGCCGGTTGCAATGATTGCATCAGGTCTTACGGCTCTGGCTTCGTCGGGATTGATTTCAGGATCAGGATTGGCCATCGCAAAAATAATTGGATTTTTAGCCATACCAGCTAACATCTCTTTGCCTAAGGCTCCTTTAACTGATAGTCCTAAAAATACGTCAGCTCCTTTTAAAGCGTCAGTTAATGTTCTAGCTTCAGTTTTAACCGCTAAAGCTGATTTCCATTGGTTCATACTTTCAGTACGACCTTCATAAATTACGCCAGTTCGGTCACAGCATAAAATATTGTCATGTTTCATACCCATAGTTTTTAATAATTCTACGCAAGCGATACCAGCAGCGCCAGCGCCATTTAAAACTACTTTCATATCTTTAAAATTACGGCCAGTAAGATCAGCAGCGTTAGTAATTCCGGCTGCGCAAATTATTGCAGTACCATGTTGGTCATCATGAAATACAGGAATATCCATGATTTCTTTAAGTTTTTGTTCAATTACAAAACATTCAGGAGAGGCTATATCCTCAAGATTAATACCACCCCAAGATGGTCCTAAATATTTAACCGCATTAATAAATTCATTTATATCTTTAGTGTCAACTTCGATATCTACTGAATCAATATCAGCAAAACGTTTAAATAAAACTGATTTCCCTTCCATAACCGGCTTTGAAGCTAAAGCCCCTAAATCACCAAGGCCAAGTACTGCAGTACCGTTAGAAATAACCGCGACATAATTACCTTTGGCGGTATAATCATAAGCAGTATCGGGATTTTTTTGAATTTCCAGGCAAGGAGCGGCAACTCCTGGCGAATAAGCTAGAGAAAGATCTCTTTGGGTCATAAGGGGTTTAGTAGGTAACATTGAAACTTTACCAGGAACACCATCTCTCATATGGAATGATAAAGCTTCTTCATTAGTAACGCGGGGAGTTTCTTTCTTGCTGGTCATATATAAATCTTATCCTAAATCATAATAATCTTGTTTAAAACTATTTAAATTTTCTTATGCTAATCCACAAAAGATCTAGAAAAACATAGAAGATAGATTATACATAGAGATAATATCTTACACAAGTATAAAACTTAAAGCTAATAGCTTTAAATAATACAGGGAAAATAAAGTGGAATTAGAAAATAATGATAATATAACCCCCATGATGCAGCAATATCTTGATATAAAACGACAATATCAGGATAGTTTGTTATTTTATCGGATGGGAGATTTTTATGAATTATTTTTTAATGATGCAATTATTGCAGCTAAAGAACTTGATATTACCTTAACAAAAAGAGGTAAACATCAAAATCAGCATATAGATATGTGTGGGGTTCCTTGGCATAGTTATGAGGGCTATTTAAATAAATTAATAAAATTAGGCTATAAAGTTGCCATTTGCGAACAAATGGAAAATCCGATAGATGCCAAAAAAAGAGGTTATAAGGCAGTAGTCAGAAGAGAGGTTGTGCGGATAGTAACTCCAGGAACTTTAATTGAAGATAGTTTACTTAAAAGTAAAGAGGCCAATTATTTACTTAGTATAATTTTAGATGGTGAAAAAATTGCGATAGCTTGGGCAGATATTTCAACAGGAGAAATTTTATGCTTAAATGATAACAAACTTAGTTTGAATTATCATTTGGCAATAATTAATCCTGGAGAGATTTTAATTTCTGAAAAAAGTTTAAAAGATGATTTTATCAATAAAACTCTTTTTGATTATAAAAATAGAATAACCGAGCAAGTAGATAGTCTTTTTGATTTAAATAAAACTACTGAAAAACTAAAAAACTTTTTTAAGGTTATTAGTTTAGATTCCTTTGGTGAATTTTCTAATTTAACTATTAGAGCTTTAGGATCATTACTTGAATATATTACTATAACTCATAAAAATCATACGCCCAGACTTAATCATCCAAAAGAGATTAAGTCTAATCAATTTATGATTATAGATCCGGCGACGCAAAAAAATTTAGAAATATTTACCAATTTAAGTGGTGAGAAAAAATCAAGCCTTATAGACATTATTGATTATACGGTAAGCAATAGTGGCGCTAGATTATTACGTAATTATTTAAACCATCCGTTATTATCAGTTTATGCCATAAATCAGCGTTTAGATTTGGTTGATTTTTTTAAAAATAACAATGATTTGCGAGAAAATATTCGGGATTGTTTGAAAATTATGCCTGATTTAGAAAGATCATTATCGAGAATTTGTATTGATCATGGCGGACCTATTGATTTAAAAAATATATTTTTAGCTTTAACTTCAGCCAATACTATTGCAAATTTTTTAGCCGCCTTATGCGCTAATGAAAAAGTTCCAGAGCTGCTAGAAAATATTTTACCCTCATTAACTCGAAATAATTTTATTGCCCTTAACTTATTTGCAGCTTTAAATGAAGAAGTACCAAGATTTACTAGAGACGGAAATTTTATTAAAAGTGATTATAATAATGAGCTTTTAGAATTTAGACTGCTTAAAGATAATGCGCAAATAGCTATTAATAATTTACGTGATAAATATAGAGAAATCACAGGAATTACAACGTTAAAAATAGCCCATAATAATGTCTTTGGTTATTTTGTTGAAGTAAGTCCTGCAAATAGTGCGAAGATGAATGAACGAGAAGATAATATTTTTATTCATCGGCAAACTTTGGGTAGTGGAGTTAGATATGTAACGATAGAACTTAAAGAGTTAGAAAGTAAAATTGTTAATGCTAAAGAAGAAGCCTTAAAGTTAGAAGAAATAATTTTTCTTGAACTTGTAAATGAGATAAAAAAATATAGTTCAAGTTTAGCAGATCTAGGAGCTAATTTAGCATTTTTAGATGTAATTACTAGTTTTGCTAATTTAGCTTTGGCTAAAAATTATACACGCGCATTTATAGATGAATCTACAGTTTTTATGATTGAAGAGGGTAGGCATCCAGTTGTTGAAAATATTTGTAATAATAAAAACCAAATAGATTTTATCGCCAATGATTGTGATTTATCTGATAAACAAAGATTATGGTTGTTAACTGGCCCAAATATGGCCGGGAAAAGTACATTTTTACGGCAAAATGCTTTAATAGCTTTACTTGCCCAAATAGGATCTTTTGTTCCAGCAAAAAAAGCCTATATAGGAATAGTAGATCGGTTATTTAGTCGGGTAGGGGCCTCAGATGACTTGGCCAAAGGTCATTCAACTTTTATGGTTGAAATGATTGAGACTGCAATAATTTTAAATCAAGCGACCAAAAAATCTTTAGTAATATTAGATGAGATAGGAAGAGGCACTTCGACATATGATGGTTTAGCTATAGCATGGTCTGTTATTGAACATTTACATAATCATAATAAAAGTCGTACTTTATTTGCAACCCATTATCATGAGTTAACCGAACTTAATGCTCAATTAGCTTATTTAGTTTGTTATACTATGAAAGTTGAAGAATGGGAGAAAGATGTTATTTTTATGCATAAGATTATACCAGGAACTGCTGCGAGATCTTATGGTGTACATGTAGCTAAACTTGCTGGCCTTCCTAAAACTACTATAAAAAGAGCTAATGAAATATTAAATGAACTAGAAAAAACTAAACATAATTATCCCGCAAAATTACTTGTAGATAACTTGCCATTATTCGCAAATCAAACTAATACTAGGAATATTAGTAGTAAAAGTGATGAGGGTAATAATAATTATAAAGAGCAGTTAAGTTTGGCTAATAATGAAATAAATAATTTGCTAGTCAATAAAATAAAAGCTGTAAATATAGACGAATTATCACCAAAAGAAGCATTAGATATTATGTATGAACTTAAAAATTTTACTAAAAATTTAGAGGAAGTAAATGGCTAAAATAAATATAGAAGAATATCTAGAGTTTATTAATGAACTTGCAGATAGCGCAGGCAAAATAGCTAAAAAATATTTTCGCAATCTTGATGGCTTTATAACTAAATCTGATTTAACCCCAGTAACTATTGCCGATAGAGAAATTGAAGAAATTATTCGCGAAAAAATTAGAAGTAAATATAAAAATCATGGGATTATCGGGGAAGAATTTGGCCAAGAAAATGAGATGGCCGAATATCAATGGGTAATAGATCCTATAGATGGTACGCAATCTTTTATTGCAGGTAAGCCTTTATTTACTACTTTAATTGCCCTTAATTATCAAAATAAACCAATCTTAGGATTAATAGATCAGCCGATTATTGGCGATAGATGGGTGGGTGTTACCGATGAATATAGTTTATTTGGAAATAAAAAAATTATACCAAATAAAGCCCATAATTTAAAAGACGCAGTTTTGGCAACAACAGGCCCAGATTGGTTAAGAGCGGACATTTTATCTAAATTTAATAACTTAAGCACTAAGGTTCATAAAACTATTTATGGGGGTGATGCTTATAATTATGGTCTACTTGCGTCAGGATATATTGACATTATTGTAGAAACAGGGTTAAAACCGCATGACTTTTGTGCTTTAGCACCAGTTATTAAAGGTGCTGGTTATTTTATAACTGATTTTAAAGGGCAAGAGTTAAATAGTTTTTCTGAAGGTAATGTTATTGCCACCAGATCGAAAGAGCTACAAGACATAACTATAGACATTATATCGAGATAAATTGTGAGTAAAGAGTTGATTATTATTGGTGGAGGTTTGGCAGGTTCTGAAGCTGCTTGGCAAGCTGCGAATAAAAATATAAAAGTTACCTTGTATGAATTAAGGCATAAAGATCAAAAAACTGAAGCGCATCAAACAGATGGTTTGGCTGAATTAGTTTGTTCGAATTCTTTTCGTTCTGATGATATGTATAATAGTGCGATTGGTTTGTTACATCAGGAAATGCGGTTACTTAATTCCCTAGTTTTAGCTTGTGCTGATAATAATAAATTGCCAGCTGGCGGAGCTTTGGCGGTTGATAGAGAAAGATTTTCTGCTGAAATCACAGATAAAATTACCAATCATCCTAATATAAAAATAATTAGAGAGGGAATTACTGATCTTGCTCAGTTTAAAGATAAAAATGTAATTATAGCTACAGGTCCCTTAACTTCTAATGCTCTAGCCTTAGAGATTCAGAAATTAACTGGTGAAGAATATTTAGCATTTTTTGATGCTATAGCGCCTATAGTTTATAAAGATTCCATAGATTTTAATATTGCTTGGTATCAGTCACGTTATGATAAAATAACTCCGGGAACAGAAGGTGAAAATGAAGGTAAAGATTATATAAATTGTCCTTTAACTCGAGAACAATATTATAATTTTGTAGAAAAATTAATAGCATCTGACGTTACTGATTTTAAAGAATGGGAAAAAAACACTCCTTATTTTGAAGGTTGTTTGCCAATTGAAGTTATGGCCTCGCGCGGTATAGAAACTTTAAGATTTGGACCTATGAAGCCAGTAGGTTTAACTAATCCTAATTCTACAGAAAAACCTTATGCGGTGGTACAATTAAGGCAAGATAATGCTTTGGGCTCTTTATATAATATAGTAGGATTTCAAACTAAAATTAAATATGGGAATCAAACCGAATTATTTAAAATGATCCCTGGATTACAAAATGCCGAGTTTGCAAGATTAGGTGGCTTACACCGCAATACTTTTATTAAATCACCAATTTTACTTGATCAAACCTTAAGACTAAAATCTTCTCCTAATATTCGTTTTGCAGGCCAAATAACTGGGGTTGAAGGTTATGTAGAAAGTGCGGCTTGTGGATTGCTTGCTGGGCTTTTTGCCGCAGCTGAATTAAATGATACTCACTTGCCTAATTTACCTGCAGAGACAGCACTAGGCAGTTTACTAAATCATATCACTGGTAATGCTAATATTGAAACCTTCCAACCGATGAATATTAATTTTGGCCTTTTTCCTGAAATAACTCGTAAGGTTAAAAAAACTGAGCGCAAGAAGGAATATTGTACTAGGGCTCTGAAGGCTATAAGTGAGTTGGTGGGATAGAGCTACTTGAATAAAAAATTATAAGAAATCTGTAAAAAAACTATAGTACCCCACACTTTTTTGAGGTGCTGTTTTCCTTAATAGTCGGTTGTAAAAAAGTGTTTTTTTATAAAAAACCTTGGTCTACTATAGTATATTCTTCCATAGCATTTTCCTCCTAAAAGAACATTAAATGCATATATGATGTGTGGATATTTTGTATTTTGCAACTTAATTTTATATTTTTTAAGCTACTAAATTGCAATTAAAAATGCCGCCACTTTTCTTTCTTCAGTAAGTAAAACATTGTAGGTACGAGAGGCCGCTCCAGTATTCATAGTTTCACAATTGATATTGTTTTGCAGCGAAAAATTTTTAATTTCGGGTGGGATAAAAAAATGTTTTTCACCTGTACCAATTAATAAAATATCTATGGGCTCTTTATAGGAAATTATTTTTTCTAAGTCGGATATCTTAAGCTCAGCGAAGGTTTTTATATCAGATAATTCAATAAGTAGGTTGGGAGTTATAAATATACTATTATTATAACGAATTTTATTTACCGTAAAACCACCATCACCATATGAATTTATGATATTACTATCATCTGCGACCAGCGGAGTTATATCCATAGATCCTCGTTTTATTTCAAGAATTGGCGTTGTCGGGTTCTTGCTTTTTGTCCTCGTGTACATTTAAGTACACTGCGGGTAAAAGCTTCAACCTCTCCTAGCTCTTCTTGAAATAGAACTTCGGATCTCAACGCTTTATTTATTATAGTTATTATAGCTATCATAGTTATATCGGTAATGTAGTTGGTTTAAATTTCCGTAACCACCAGACAGTTATTAATCTAGTTAACAACACGGAAGTAAAGATAGAAGTTAAAATACCAATACATAAAGTAACAGCAAAACCTTTAATTGGTCCTGAGCCAAAATAGAACATTACTATGGATGCAATTAAAGTTGTAATATTAGAGTCAAAAATAGTAGTAAAAGCTTTTTTATAACCATTTTCAATTGCGGCTAATAAACTGCGACCGAGATGGAGTTCTTCACGCATCCGTTCAAAAATTAGTACGTTAGCATCAACTGCCATTCCCATACCCAGAACTATTCCGGCAATACCAGGTAAAGTAAGTGTAGCACCTAATAATGATAATACCGCAACGGTCATGGCGATATGAAAAATCATAGCTCCACTTGCAAAAATTCCAAATAAGCGATAGAAAAACACCATAAAACTTACAACTAAAACCATACCTAAAAGACCAGCTTTAGTTCCATCTAAAATTGAGTCAGAACCAAGGCTTGGGCCAACTGTTCTTTCTTCAACAATTTTAACTGGGGCAGGTAGTGCTCCAGCTCTGAGTAATAAAGCTAAATCTGCTGCGCTTTGGGTAGTAAAGCTACCAGAAATTTCGGCATGGCCATTTAATATGGCTGAACGAATTACGGGAGCTGTTAAAACTTTGTTATCAAGAACGATAGCAAAAGGCTTACCCATATTATTTTTAGTAATTTCAGCGAATTTTTTAGCCCCTAAACTATTAAATGATAAATTAACTACTGCCTGGCCATTCATTTGATTAAAGCCAGCTGTAGCTGATGATACTAAGTCACCGCCAATAGCTACGCGCTTAATTAAAGTAAATGAACTATCGCCAGTATCAGATTTTACCCTGATAGATCCTGAAGGAACTGGTAATTTAGAATTATCTGGGTAAGGCATTGTAGAGTCAAGCAAATGAAAAGTCATTTTTGCTGTTCTACCTAACATTTCTTTTAAATATTTAGGATCTTCAAGTCCAGGTACTTGTAGCAATATACGATTGTCACCTTCACGCTGAATATCTGGTTCTCTAGTCCCTGTTGCATCAACCCTACGTCTGATTATTTCTAATGATTGCGCCAGTAGTTGTGTGCGCATGTTTTTTATATATTTGTCACTATAGCCAATAGTTACATTATTATCTTTGCTTGATATTTCGAGATCGTTTGAAATAGCTTTAACTAATTTAGTTACTTCATCCAGCATTTGCTCATTATCTAAAGTTAGAGCTATTTTGTTATTTACAGTTTGTAAGCCGCCGGAATATTTAATTCTGCTGCCATCTACAATTTTATTTTTAAAACTTAAACGTAATTCATCTTTAAGATTTTCTAGTTGCTCATTAAAATATGCATCAAAATCAACTTCCATCAATAAATAAGAACCACCTCTTAGATCAAGGCCTAATTTAATTGTTTGGCTACCAAAGCTGCCTAAAAGTTTTTCAGGGTCTTTAAGAAAATTAGGAACTAAAATTAAAATTGCACAAAGACAAATGGCAAATATAGTAAAAATTTTTAATTTGGAGAAATAAAGCATATGTTAAACAAAATAATTACAAAATAAGGACGAAATGATTAATAAAAAATAAAAAAGCCTAAAAACTAAATAAAAGCAGAAAATAAACTATTTTTTAGCTAAATCAGTAATGCTACTTTTAAGTACAGTTATAACTACATCTTTAGCTATAGTTATTTCAGCGCGATTTTCTTCATCATTAACTTTAGTTATAGTACCGATTACTCCACCTATAGTTATAACTTTATCACCTTTTTTTAATTCTCTAAGTAATTTAGCTTGTGCTTTGTATTTTTTTTGTTGCGGTCTTAAAACTAACATATACAAAATTGCAAAAACTAGCAGCAAAGGTAAAATAGAAGTTAAAATATTTTGTTGTGGCGGTTCTGGAATAATTGCAGTTGTAGTTGAGGTTTGATTAAGTTCAATGGATTTAGTATCTGCAGTTGGAGTTATTGGCGCCGTATCTTTAATATTTTCTACTTTTTCTGCGGCATATGCACTATTTATTAATGACATGATATTTTCCTAACTTTTAGATTATTATTACTTTTACAAAAAACGAATATAATGTTTAATTACTTATTAGTAAATAGCTGATTTTAAGCCTTATAATATAGGTTTAATATAGGTTGGAGAGAGCATTTTATGTAGATTAGGGTTGCGGTATGTTGTTGGTTAGCCTATAGTCCTTGAGAAATATTTAAAATAATTAATAATAAAATTGGAGATAAAATTATGGCATTCACTTTACCGAATCTGCCTTATAAAGAAGATGCTTTAGAGCCTCACATAAGTGCAAAAACCTTATCATTTCATCATGGAAAACATCATAATGCTTATGTAGTTAATCTAAATAAGTTGATTGAAAATACCGAATTTGCAGTAGCAAGTTTAGAAGAGATTATCTTAAAATCTTCCGGTGGCGTATTTAATAATGCCGCGCAAATTTGGAATCATACATTCTATTTTAATTGTATGAAACCAAATGGTGGTGGTAAACCAACTGGTGCTATAGCTGCTAAAATTGATAAAGATTTTGGTAGTTATGAAAAATTTAAAGAAGAATTTCATAATGCCGCTCTAACTCAATTTGGTAGTGGTTGGGCTTGGCTGGTATTAGATCAAGATAAGCTTACTATAGTTAAAACTGGCAATGCTGAAGTTCCTTTAACTAAAGGGCAAAAACCTTTACTTACTGTTGATGTTTGGGAACATGCTTATTATCTTGATTATCAAAATCGCCGTCCTGATTATATAACTACATTTTTAGATCATTTAGTTAATTGGGATTTTGTTAATTTGCAGTTGAAATAACTGTAAGAGTGATTTTTTAATTATTTAAATTAATCTCAGTTTTTGAATAAAACCAAGCAATTTCCTCCATCTCCGTCATCCCGGTTTTTTATTTTTTTAATATGTTAATATTAAAAAAATGAAAAGACCGGGACCTATTTTGAAACTTTGAGAATCAGCTAGACTTTTCTCTAAATACCAATAAATTCCTATATTTAAGTTTTAGCTCTTAATTTTCATCAATGAAGATCTTTGTTGAATTTCCAAAAACTTTATAAGTTTTTAAAATCTCGCCATCTCTAATTTTTCAAGAAATTGTTTACTTTTAGTTAACATATTAATATTCTATGAGGTAACCGATATTGTAAATAATTATGATTAGAGATTTATTATGGCACTAGAACTAACTACTGACGAACAAAAAGCGCAAGCAAGGTGGTTGTTTTTTCATTTGTATAATAAAGAGAAAAAAGATGATGAAAAATATCTTTATAAAGATTTTGACAATTTACTTTCTGATTATAAGAGAATTAAGGTTATAAAATCTAAAATACTTCTTTTAAGTGAATCAGAATTAAAAGGGATTATAAAAACATATAGTTTTATAGAGCTCTCTAAACTTTTAAATAATGATCAGTCTATAGAAAAAGAAGAATTTTTAGATGCTTTAGAAAAATTTGCAGAATCTCATAAATCTAAATCTACGCCAGGAGCAGCTACTCCAGCTGCTCCATCTTCTACACAAGTAGTGCCGACTGCTGCTAGTGGAAGCGATTTTGATAATTTACTTAGTGTAGGAGGTCTCTCTTCTACTGCTACTTCTACTGCTACAACTATAGAAATCAATAACGTCAATAACGATAGAAACTTATTTGTTTCATTGTTAGGTTTGGCCCCTGTAAATGCGGAACATCCTTCAAATAAATCAGATGGTACTATAGATTCTAATCGTAATAATACTCATACTACTCAAACATCTGGAAGTAATGGAGTCTATCAAGATCTTGACTTTCTAGATCTAGATGATGTTAGTTTAGCATCAATTTCGAATCAAAATTCAACAAGTGCTCAGAATACTATTTCTGCTAGAGGAATCCATTCTACCGGAGCTTCAGATTCAATGAATGCTCCTGTTAGTGGAGGATTCGCTCCTCAACAATTTGATGGTATTTCAGCTGGTGTTTATGGAGCTGTAGCTCCAACTCCAAATAATTCAAATTATAATCCAGGATCAGCAGTGGCTTCATATCCTGCTTCAAATAATTTGGGCCAATTGCCGACTACTTCAAGTTCTACTCTATCATCTCTATCATCTCTATCATCTCTATCATCTCTATCATCTCTATCATCGCAAAATCACCATAAATTAGAATCAGCACCAGTAAAACTATCCGGTCCGGCAGCTGCAGCAGCAGCAGCTGCTGCCGCAGCTGCTGCATATGTAGCAGCAAATCCTCCAGATGACCAATCATTTGGATCTTTAAGTGTAGAATTACCAAGAAAATTATCTACTACTAAGAAAAGTTGTAATTTAGCGAGTAAATTTCCTTATGACACAAAAGATCAACGTATGTCTTATAATAAATTCTTTTATAATATCTTTCTAGATAATAAAGCAAATTTAGATCCGAAAACATTAGATAGGTTTAACAAAGACGACTTTATAAGTAATATAGTAAGAAGAGGTTTTAATAATACTGTACTATTTAACTTGATGAAACAAATATTGAGTCTTGGTAATAGTCCTTTTAATAACGATAAGTTCTATTTAAATATAAAAAATAAAAAATTCATTGCTGAAATGAAAAGTTTTTTTTCTGATGCTACTTTGGATCATATAACGGAATTACAAAAAATTGTAAATGTAGAAAAAAAGAGTAAAAATAGAAAAAATGATGGAAATGATTCTAATCTATCAGCTTTTTCACCACAATCTCCTGCTGCAACTTTAAATTCTTCTGAGGTAAGTTCCTCTGCTAAATTTTTAGCTGCCAGAAGTGCATCTTTCAAAGATAGTTCTATAAAATTGCCTGAGTATGAAAAATTCGATGTATCTTATGATCATTTCTTCTTTAATATATTATCATCTTGTAATTATAAATTTTCTGATGCAGAAATCGCTGATAATAGAGAATTATTGAAATCTGAGTCAGCTTTTAATGCTATTATTAATATAATAAAAACAAATGAAAAAGGATTTTATCTTAAAGATAATATGTTTAAAAATATAACTGACCCAGCTTCTCGAACTGCCACAAAATTTATTGAAGATGTAGAAATTTTTTTTCAGAAAAATCAAAATTTCAAAACTGATTTTGAAATATTTGTAACTAATGTGCGTAATAGTCTATTAGAAAATCAAGATAAATTGCGAGTTTATTCAAGACATAATTATGGAGCAGTTCCTGTAAAAAGAAAATCTAGTGTGGGAGCTTATAGTACCCCACACTTTTTATGAGGCATAAAAAAAGTAGCTGGATAGCGACCC
>CAYZBM010000034.1:0-20244 GCA_964476705.1 uncultured Rickettsiales bacterium
TTATTGTAACTGAAAAAATATCGTAAGATGTTTTTTCACGGGCAACTATATAGTAGATTAAAAAATGATTGACAGTAAAATACACCATAGTACCCCTTAGTACTGGATATAAATATTAACGTGCAAGAAAAACTCATAACTTACACAATAAATAATGTTAAATTAAGAAAAAATTGTCGGTAACTAAGTAAACTCTCCCCCTCCATCATGCCGGTTCCTATATTTCCCCAAAATATTTTAATATTTTGAAGGAAAATAAGGAGACCGGTACCCATTGTGAGATAATTGGTTAATTTATTAAAATCTAATATGTTGAGGGCATAAAAAGTCTGTGGTGCTATGACCATATATTCTTATCAGATTTAAAAATTCCAACCTTGCATTTCTGGATTACCTTGAGGATAGGCTCCACCAACTTGATCAAAACTAAAACTAGGATTATTAGTACTTGTTTTCTTAGCTTCGGCCTGTCTAATTTCACCTTCAATTAATTCAATATATTGATATTTATTTTCTCCAGCCTCATTTAAACTTTTATTAGCGCTTACTATAAGATTTTTTAATTCATCATTAAAATGAGGAGATGAAGAAGATAAATCATCAGGAGTTTGTGGAGATTTAATAGCCTTTAGTATTGCTATTAAATCAATTGGTTTTTTGGGGTCTATAATATTAGCAGTATTAATTTTATTTATGATATTTATTATATTATTATTGAATAGAGCGTATTTTTTGCCGAGCTCTAAATCGCTAGATTTATTTAATGACATCTTCAATTCCTACTATTAAAATTTAAATATGATATCTTATATTTAAAGCATAAAAATTAACAAAGGTAAATAAATTTATAAAAAAATCAAATCAACTCGCGGCCAGTAGCTTTTTTTAAAATAGCAATTGGACTGGAGTTTAGATCATATTGTTTATCATAGGGCAGGTGAAAAGTTTGCTCCATCATATATTGTCCAGACATAGCGGCGTGGGCCGTTTGGTCGGAGAAGCAAACCCAAACCGAACCGGTCGGGAAGGGGATAGTTATTTGCGAACAAGTTTTTTGATATTCAAGATTTTTCTTCATGGCGTCGTGAAGACCTAACATTATATGGTCATATTCACTGCGCAAAGATTTAGTTATGCCAAAAAGATTTAATAATTTGGCCTTAAAAGGGGAATAAGGCTTAATTTCATTTAAAAATCTTTGAGCTGTTTGCAAAAAGGGTTCACCAACCCGCCAAACTCTAGGAATATTATCGGGATTTAAATTAATAAAAACTCTTAAAATTCTGGTCCCATTATTGGGCCGTGAGGGAAAAGCATCCACATGTAATCTTTTATCGTCCCCTCGCCAAGATTGTTTTCTATTTTCAACATTGCTGGGTCTAAAACTGGTTGGTGCTAATATTAGATGTTCTTGGTAATTAGGAAAATAACTATAAATTAATTCTTTGGCATTATTTGAAAAACGTTTAATCATAGCAGTAAGTAAAGCTAAAGTTGCTTCATCACCAACCGCACCTTTAAGTTCACCTTTGATATTAAGGCTAATATTTCGTGATTTTGGATCACGAATATTGGGTGTAAAAAGTTTGAGCTCAGGTCCACTTAAAGGGAATTTTAAATTAGTAAAATGTAAAACCTTACCGGATTCCAAAGCTTTAATATATTCCTCAGAATTAGTATTATTTTGCCATTCTGGATGGGAAATAGTGATTATTTGGCTAGATTTTTGTTCCATAATTTACCCCTTTGATCTGCTAATATTATTATTGTAATATTAGCAGATCTAAAAGAGTTTGGCTAGCCAGATGCAAATCTTTCATATTGGAGGATTTTATATTCTAATTATTCTCCGCAGTAATCATAGTTCCTGTTCCATGCTCGGTAAATAATTCTAAAAGCAATACATGCGGAATACGGCCATCGACTATATGAGCAGCATCCACATAATTTTGTACTGCTTGCATACAGGTTTCAACTTTTGGAATCATCCCGCCAGAGATTACCCCTTGCTTGATTAATTTTTTTGATTCATCTGAGGTTATTTGGCTAATTAGTTTTTTATCTTTGTCCAAAATTCCTGGAACATCAGTAAGCATAATTAATTTACTCGCACCCAAGGCTGAGGCAATGGCGCCTGCAACACTATCGGCATTAATATTATAAGTTTCTCCATTAACTCCTTTGCCAATGGGTGCTATTACTGGAATTACATCAGATTCTTCTAAAACATTTAAGGTCTCTGGATCAATTTCAGTAGGTTCACCTACAAAACCTAAATCTAAAATTTGCTCAATATTAGAATCTGGATCTTTTTTGGTTCTTCTTAATTTTTGCGCGGTAATTAAATTACCATCTTTACCAGAAAGTCCGATGGCAGTTCCACCAGCATTATTAATATCAGTTACAATTTTTTTATTGATAGAGCCGGATAAAACCATCTCAACAATTTCAACTGTTTCAAGATCGGTAACTCTAAGCCCGTCAATAAAACTACTTTTAATTTTAAGTTTTTCAAGCATTTTGCTAATTTGTGGGCCACCACCATGAACTATCACTGGATTAATACCAACTAGTTTTAAGAGTACTACGTCACGGGCAAAAATTTGCGCTAGGGCATCATTACCCATAGTGCTACCACCATATTTTATAACAAAAGTTTCCCCAGCAAAAGCTCGCATATAAGGCAGAGCTTCGGCTAAAATTTCAGCTTTTTGAATTAGGTCTTTTATATCAATAGGGTTTGTCATATTTTTACCAATTACTAAACTTTTATGTATTTTATATTTCATTATTATAACTGAAAAAATATCGTAAGATATTTTTTCACGGGCAACTAGGTAGCATCATAGAAATGATTAATAATTCTTTATTATAGATATATCATTTCTTGATCTACTCTATTTTACAGCAAAGAAAGATATTTCGCCACGTAACTTATCAATATTTATATGGTTTTTACTACTAGTTGCAATAATTTCTGGATGTAAAGCAATAGATTTTTTACCCTTTAATTTGATTTGCTTGATAGTTTCATTAAGTTCTGACTCTTTTACTTCATCAATTTTAGTTAAAATTATTTGATAATTTACCGCAAAATCATCAAGTATATTAGCTAAAGCCAAATCACTGTCTTTCATTCCCCTTCTCGCATCAAGAAGTATATAAACTCTTCTTAAATTAGGCCGTCCTTTTAAATATAAAGTAATAGTTTCGCCCCAATTTTCAATTTTAGATTTTGAAACTTTGGCATAACCATAACCTGGTAGGTCAACTAAAATTAATTTATCTCTGAGTTTAAAGAAGTTTATTTGCTGGGTACGTCCTGGAGTTTTGGAAGTTCTTGCCAGTGCTTTTTGCCCAGTTACGCTATTTATTAAGCTTGATTTTCCGACATTTGAAAGGCCAGCAAAAGCAACTTCAGGTAAATTATATTTAGGAATTTGGCTGACTTCTTGCGCGCCAGCAATAAATTCACAATTACCTTTAAATAACCATTTGGCAAATTCAAAATCAATTTTTTTTGCGCTATCTTCTTGCATTTTTTAGCCCTTAATATATTTGCTGTCTAACAGCTTATTAATTATAAGCTGTTGAATTATGGTAAAACTATTATTTACCGTCCAGTAGATAATTAATCCGGCTGGGAAACGATAAAGTATAGTTGTAAAAATAAATGGATAGGCTTTAAATACTTTAGCTTGAATAGGGTCAACGGGCTGCGGGCTAACTTTTTGCTGTAAATACATAGTCAGTCCCATAATTAGTGGCCAAACCCCAATTTGTAATGTCTCGGGTAAATTAAATTTTAAGAGCCCAAAAAGATTAAATAAACTAGTAGGATCAGCAGAAGACAAGTCTAAAATCCAGCCAAAGAAAGGCGCATGGCGCATTTCGATAGTAATTAATAATACTTTATATAGAGAAAAGAAAATAGGGATTTGAATTAACATTGGCAAACAGCCAGCTGCAGGATTTATTTTTTCTCTTTTATAGAGGGCCATTATTTCTTTATTCATTAGAATTTTATCATCAGGATAACGTTCTTTAATCGCTGTAATTTTTGGCTGATATTGTTTCATCTTATGCATGCTAACATAGGATTTGTAAGCAAGGGGGAATAATAAGCTTTTAATACAGAAAGTAAGTAAAATAATGGCAATACCAAAATTACCAATTAATTTATGAAACATAGTTAGAGTTAAAAATATTGGTTTGGTGATAAAATAAAACCAACCAAAATCCACCATCCGATCAAAAAGAGGGATTTGATATTTTTCAGAATATTTATCAAGTAGACTTAATTGTTTAGCACCGGTAAATAATTTGGCAGTATCACTAAAATTACCGCCAGCTTTAACAAGTGTAAGATCAGTACTATAATCAATTTGGAATCTATCCTCGAGATCTTTTAAGTAAGAGCTAAAATTACTATTTATTTTAGTATTTTTATCTGGAACTATTGCTGTAAACCAATATTTATCGGTAAAACCTAGCCAACTATTATCACTACTAAAACTAACTTTTTTTTCTTTTTTACTATCTTTAAAAGAATATTCAGAAAGTACATTATTAAATACCCCAAGTGGGCCTTTATGAATTAATGTTTCGTTAATACCATCAAACATATGTTCTTTACGATTAATCAAACCATAACTAGCTATATTAATATCATTTTTAGAGTGGTTTATTACTTGTTTTTCAATATTAAACATATAATTTTTATCTAAAGAGATTTTAACTATAAATTCAATGCCGGCAGAATTTTTCCAGTTTAAAGTAATTGGTTTATTAGGGCTTAAAATTTTATCTTTAGTTTGCCACAAGGTATTTTCTGAAGGTAATTCTAATTTTTTATCATTACTAATCCAGCCAAATTCAGCAAAATAAACTTGATCGCTATAATTAGGTGAAAGTAAAGTTACATGCTTAGAATTTTTTTCAATAGTTTCTTTATATTTAAGTAAAGTTAGATCATCAAATCTTAAACCTTTTAAAGCCAGGCTACCTTCTAATTTGTCCGATTTTATAGTAATTTTAGGAGTTTTATTCCGCTCTTCTTTAAGATTATCGATTGTCTCTTTTTTACTTTCTACAATTTGTTCTTTGGTTGTTGATATTTTTTTTGTAGTTTGCTGATATTCTTGCATTTTTTTATTAAATTCAGCTTCTTTTGGTTTAACAAAAAAATGTTGCCATAAAGCTAAAACAGCTACACATAATATAACAGAGATAAGTAAGCGGTTATTTTCATTTAAATTCATTTTTAATTATCTCCATTTTATTTAAGTTAGAAGTATAACCTAAGATTATATACTACTATTTTATATTATTTATATTACTATTATCTAAGATTTTAGTTTTATTCATATTATATAAAGCAAATTTTAAATCTTTTGCTAAATCAGTGAATTCTCTCTCTTTAGTATACTGTGTGGCAATAATCAAATAGTTATAATTTTCTCTACCATATTTGGGTATGATTTGGTTAAGTAGTGCTTTAACTTTTCTTTTTACGTAATTACGATTTACCGCATTGCCAATTTTTTTGCTGACAATTATTCCTATTTTTTGTGAATTTAATGCTGGTATAGGTGGTGTTATTTGCTCTTCTGGCAAGGTTTTAACAATTAGGCCTTTGGTTCTTATCGCGCTGATTGTACGAAATTTTGCAAAATCTGCAGATTTCTTAATAGATTGGAGTGACATTTTGGCTTATTTTATATTAAAAAGAAAGGCATTATACACTCCTTAAGCTTAGATTTTAATTTATAAAAACAAAAAATAAGCAAAGGAGTATACTAAAACTTGTACCTTAAGCGCAAAGACGTTTGCGGCCTTTAGCCCTGCGTGCATTAAGAACTTTACGTCCACCTAATGTGCTCATGCGGCTGCGGAAACCATGTCTACGTTTGCGTACTAAATTGCTAGGCTGAAATGTACGTTTCATGGCAATTAAACTCCTAAAAAATTCACGATAAGTAACTATTTTGCAAGCCTTATATAGCTTATAAGCCTTATAGTCAATAATAGTTTTGATATTATCTTAAATATAGTCTTATATATAGGCAGTATTAATTTTTCTAAGGAAATAGGGCTTATTTATGGTTGGTGATAGTTTAAAAGCTAAGAATAACGGATTTACATTAGTTGAAATGTCTATAGTTTTAGTAATTATTGGTTTAATTATAGGTGGGGTGTTTGCTGGACAAAATCTGGTAAAACAAGCAAGACTTCGGGCGGTTATAACCGAACAAGATCAAATAAAGCAGGCCGTTAACGCTTATAGATTAAGATTTAATGCCTTGCCTGGTGATGATTATAATGCTTTTTCTTATTTTAGAGAAAAATGCGCCAGAAATGCTGACGAATGTAACGGTAATGGCAATCGTAAAATTGAAGCTAATGGCTTAAATGAGCGGGAAGTAGAAACTTATAGATTTTGGCAACATCTAAATTTAGCTGAGGTTTATCCGGGGTCATTTACAGGTACAGGTACCAGTAATGTCGGATCATCTTTAGAAGGTATTATGGGGACTAATATTCCGGCATCTAAAATTAAATCAGTGGGGATTACAGCTATTTATGAAGATTCTGGTGCTAAAGCTTATGGTAAACATACCGGAAATATTATAATTTTTGGCGGGCAGGTTCCAGGTCAACTAGCTTTTGCGCCAATGTTTTCGGTGCAAGATGCTTATGCGCTTGATGCTAAGGCTGACGATGGTAAGCCAGGTGAGGGAATGATGCGCGCAGTTGGTACAGCGGGAATTAGTGATACTGATTGTATTGATGTTAGTAACAATCAAGGTCTTTATAATTTCCGTTCTGAAAAAGCTAATGCTTGTGGTTTAGCATTTATTCTCGATTAATGTCTGTTAATTATTTTACTATTTTCTTGACTGCATATACTGGGTTAAATATATTTAGTTTAAATATTAACTATTTATAAAGAGAGTCTTGATATGGGTATTGGAGATCAGGTTAAAGACATTGATAGTGCAGCTAATATAAATTTTGAAATGGGAAAGTCTTATGAGCAAGAAGGTCCTGAAAGTCTTAAATATGCTATTGAATGTTATGAGAAAGCAGCAAATCTTGGCAATCCGCAAGCTATAAAAAAATATACTAATATCTTTAAAAGAAATTTTAAAAATACTTATAATTTTAATCAAGAAAATATTACCAATATAATAAATTGCCTAAAATTTTTGGCCAATAGTAATAATATAGAAGATAGTTCGTATGCGGCATTTGAGCTTGGTGAATTTTATAATTTTAGCTTAGGAGTAGAAGAAGATAAAGTTTTAGCCTTAACTTATTATAAATTAGCCAAAGATAATGGTCATGAATTAGCAGATAGAGAGATTGAAAGTTTGGAAAGTAAAATTCCTAATCTGAGTTATTTGGTGAGCTGTTTTTTATCAGCTGTTAATCAGAGTAATGTAGGTAGGTTATGAGTCCGCCACTTCTAAAAGATCTTGGTAAAGAAAAGTGCGATGCCCAGTCATATTATGATGCAGCTAAAATTGCTAATGGTGAAGAATGGATTGCAAAATTTAAAAAAGCTGCAGGCCTTGGTCATCCCGAGGCTCTAGATAAATATGCTTATTGGCTTAAAAGTGGTTCTAATTATTACATTGGGAAAAATCTAGAAGAGTCTTTTTATTTTTACTATTTTTTAGCTTCATCTGAAAAACCAAATAAAGATGCGGTATTTCAAATTGGCGAGTTTTATTTAAATGGCTTTTTTGTTGAAAAAGATCTAAATGAAGCAAAAGAATGGTTTAATAAGGCAGAAAAGTTGGGTTCTCCAATGGCTCAATCCAGAATTAAAGAAATTGACAAATTAGAAGAAAATCCTGGTGGTTTAGAAAATCCAGTACTGGCAAATGGTGGCTTAGTTGTTAAAGGCAGGAATATGGGTAAATAAACTACTCCGTTCCCCCAACCGTCAAACCTTCAATTAGCAAAGTTGGTTGACCAACGCCAACGGGTACTCCTTGGCCAGCTTTACCGCAAGTGCCAACTCCAGGATCAAGCGCCATATCATTACCAACCATTTTGATTTTAGTTAAACAATCTGGACCATTACCGATTAAAGTTGCCCCTTTAACCGGATGTAATATTTTGCCATTTTCAACTAGATAGGCTTCCGACATACTAAAGACGAACTTCCCTGAGGTAATATCTACCTGGCCGCCACCAAAATTAACCGCGTAAATACCTTTTTTGATACTAGCTATAATTTCTTGTGGGTGATGTTTACCGCCTAGCATAAAAGTATTAGTCATGCGGGGTAAAGGCTGATGTTCAAAACTTTCTCGTCTACCATTACCAGTTGGGGCTTTACCCATTAATCTAGCATTCATCCGATCTTGCATATAAGATTTTAAAATGCCATTTTCAATTAAGACATTACGCTGGGTTTTAGTGCCTTCGTCATCAATATTTAGTGAACCACGACGATCGCTAATTGTACCATCGTCAATAACGGTTACTTCTGGAGCTGCAATTTGTTCGCCCATTAAGTTAGAGAAAGCTGAGGTTTTTTTGCGGTTAAAATCTCCCTCAAGCCCATGACCTATTGCTTCATGCAGTAATATTCCCGGCCAGCCCGAGCCTAAAACTACAGTCATTTGACCGGCTGGGGCTGGTTTAGCTTCAAGATTAATTAAAGCTTGAGCCAAAGCCTTATCTGCGGCTTTTTTCCAAGTATCTTCCATAAATAAGAGGTCGTATAAATATCGGCCACCCAATCCATGGGAGCCTGATTCCATTTTGCCATTTTGTTCAGTAATAACTGAGATATTTAGCCTAATTAAAGGTCTGGTATCATCAATATGCTGGGCTCCTTTGCGGATTATTTTAATTAATTGCCAATTGCCAAGCAAAGATACCGAAACTTGTTTTACTAATGGATTTTTAGTTCTTAAATAATTATCTATTTTTTGTAATAAAGCTATTTTAGCGCTTAAATCAATCTGGTTTAAAGGATTAACATTGGTATATAATGCTTGTTTACCGCTATCTATGTTATCATCAAGTTTGATATGATTATTATAACCATCTTTGATAGTTTTGACTATATTGCAGGCATTTTCAATTGATTCGTTAGTTAAAGTTGAAGAATGTGAGTAGGTACTTTTATCGCCAATAACTGCACGCATGCCAAAGCCCTTGGCTATATTGTAGCTAGAATTTTTTAAGGTACTGTCATCAAATACCAAGGCTTCATTATAAGTAGATTCAAGATATAATTCACCATCTTCGGTATCTAACAAAGTTTCATTGATGAGATTTTCAACTTTTTGTTGATTTAAGCCGGTTTCTTGAAAAAATATTTGCGAAAGAGTCATGCTATTTACAATAATAATGCTGGTTTTTGAAATTGAAGATTAGATCTTTACTTTGTAGTAAATTAAGCTATATATTTCGACTATATAAGACTAATAGTGAAAATACCTACCAGTTTCTAACATAAAGTTTGAGGAAATAAAATTGAAATCTTTAACTAAATTTTTTATTTATTTTTTTGGCACATTATTTGGCTTTGTAAATTTGAGTCTAGCAGATGGTGCTCCTAACTCTTGGCAGATTGGCTTTCAGGATGCGGCTTCTCCTTTAATGGAAGAATTTACCAAATTCCATAATGAATTATTATATATAATAGTTGCTGTTAGCATTTTTGTGATGTTATTGCTTGCTTATGTAGTTATTAAATTTAATGCTAAAGCTAATAAAGTTCCTTCAAAAACTACCCATAATACTTTTATTGAAATTATTTGGACGGCAGTTCCAGTTATAATTTTATTAATTATAATGATTCCATCAATTAAAGTGCTTAAAATGGCTGAAGAAATACCTGAGGCTGAACTTACTGTAAAAGTTATCGGTTATCAGTGGTATTGGGGTTACCAATATCCTGATAATCAAGATATAAATTTTAATAGTATGATGATTCCTGATAATGAGATTAAACCAGGTGAAAAGCGTCTCCTATCAGTTGATAATCCAATAGTTTTACCTATTGATACTAGCATTAGAGTACAATTAACTTCAGCGGATGTAATCCACTCTTGGGCAGTTCCTTCACTTGGAGTTAAGAAAGATGCGGTTCCTGGTAGATTAAATGAAACTTGGCTTAAAATTGATAAAGTTGGTACTTATTATGGCCAATGTTCTGAGTTATGTGGTCAGGGTCATGGTTTTATGCCTATTGAAATAAAAGCTGTTTCTAAAGCTGATTTTAAAAAATGGGTAAAAAAAATGACTAAAGGTAAAGAGTCTGAAGTAAGTGAAAAAAATATTCCTAGTGAAACTTCAGAAACTGCACAAATTGCAGAAAATAAAGCTAAAATAAAAACTAAATAAAGAAAAAAATTATTAGAATTGTAATAGAGGTTTTTTATGCACGACCATCATCCAGTTGGTATTAAACGTTGGTTATTTTCCACTAACCATAAAGATATAGGTACCTTATATATTATATTATCTATTATTGGTGGTTTAGTAGGGGGAATTTTCTCTATTATCATGAGAATGGAGTTAGCGCATCCAGGTTTGCAGATTTTAGGTGGTAACAATCAATTATATAATGTGTTTTTAACCGGCCATGCTTTTATCATGGTATTTTTTATGATTATGCCAGTTTTATTTGGCGGTTTTGGCAACTGGTTTATTCCTCTGCTAATTGGTGCTCCTGATATGGCATTTCCAAGAATGAATAATGTAAGTTTTTGGTTATTATTTGTTGCGCTTATAATGCTTTCAGCTTCGGTATTTGTTGATGGTGGAGCTGGTACTGGTTGGACAGTTTATCCTCCTCTTAGCGATGCAATTCATCAGCCGGGAATGGCTGTAGATATGGCAATATTTAGTTTACATCTAGCTGGAGCCTCCTCAATTTTAGGTGCGATTAATATGATTGTAACTATTATTAACATGCGTTGTAAAGGTATGACATTCCATAAAATGCCACTTTATGTTTGGTCAGTTTTGATTACGGCTTTTTTACTAGTATTGGCTTTACCGGTTCTAGGTGGTGCAATTACTATGCTACTTACAGATAGAAATTTTAACACTACTTTCTTTAATCCAGCAGGTGGAGGGGACCCATTATTTTATCAACATTTATTCTGGTTTTTTGGTCATCCTGAAGTTTATATTATTATTATTCCTGCCTTTGGTATTATTAGCCAAGTTGTTTCTACTTTCTCTAAAAAACCAGTCTTCGGTTATTTAGGTATGGCTTATGCAATGTCTAGTATCGGAGTTTTAGGTTTTGTGGTTTGGGCGCATCATATGTATACCGTTGGTATGAATTTTGATACATTAGCTTATTTTACTATTGCAACTTTAATTATTGCAGTTCCAACAGGAATCAAAATTTTTAGTTGGATTGCTACTATGTGGGGCGGTTCAATTGAGTTTAAAACACCTATGCTTTATGCTATCGGTTTTATATTTATGTTTACCGTTGGTGGGGTAACTGGAGTTGTACTGGCTAATTCTGGTTTAGATAGAGTTTTTCATGATACTTATTATGTAGTTGCGCATTTCCATTATGTAATGTCAATAGGCGCTCTATTTGCTGCTTTTTCGGCATTTTATTATTGGTTCCCAAAAATGTCTGGACGGATGTATAGCGAATTTTTAGGCAAACTTCAGTTCATATTAATGTTTATTGGAACTAATGTTACTTTTTTCCCGCAACATTTTTTAGGCTTAGCTGGTATGCCAAGAAGAATTCCTGATTATCCAGATGCATTTGCTGGCTGGAATTATGTTTCTTCAATAGGTTCTTATATTTCTTTTGGCTCAGTTTTATTGTTTTTATTTGTAATATTTCATGCTTTGAAATTTGGTAAAAAAGCTTCTAATAATCCATGGGGAGTTGGTGCTACTACTTTAGAATGGACTTTAACTTCACCGCCGCCATTTCATAGTTATGATAAAATTCCTGAAGTAAAGTAAATAACGAAGCGTCCTGGATTAATCCAGGACGCTTCCATTATTTACTTTATCCTGAACTTGTTTCAGGATCCATGGTTCAAGCACTAATATATATAATAGGTACCAAAATGAACTCTGCTAATAATATTATCGATGATATAGTTTTAGAGGCAGAGTCTAGTATCCAAGATTTTTTTCTGCTGCTTAAACCTCGAGTAATGAGTCTAGTAGTTTTTACTGGTGTTGTTGGTTTATATTTAGCTCCTGGACATATTCATCCCTTTTTAGGCCTTATAGCAATTTTATGTATTGCGGTTGGCTCTGGAGCTGCTGGCGCTATTAATATGTGGTATGAAAGAGATATTGATGCTTTAATGGAACGAACTAAAAGGCGGCCATTACCTTTAGGTAAAATTTTACCAGATCATGCAATAGAATTTGGCGCTATTTTAGCTTTATTTAGTGTTATAGTTATGTTTATCGTAACTAATATTATGGCAGCTTTTTTATTATTAGTGGCGATATGTTTTTATGTTTTTATTTATACTATTTGGCTTAAAAGAACTACACCGCAAAATATAGTGATAGGTGGTGCCGCCGGTGCTTTCCCGCCAATGATTGGCTGGGCGGCGGTAACCGGCAGTATTAGTTTTGAAAGTATAGTGTTGTTTTTAATTATATTTTTATGGACACCACCACATTTTTGGGCTTTAGCTTTATATAAAAATGAAGATTATAAAAAAGCAAATATTCCTATGTTGCCAGTTATTGCTGGAATAAAAGGCACTACTAAACAAATGCTAATTTATACGATGTTGTTATGTGCAGTAACTGCATTTCCATTTGTTTTTAAAATGTCGGGTTTTATTTATACGATTGGTGCTACAGTTTTAGGGGTGAAGTTTTTTTATTATGCTTATGAATTATTTATTGAGTATAGTGAAGAAAAATCGCGGGCTATGTTTAGATTTTCTTTATTATACCTCTTTTTACTGTTTGTGTTATTAGCAGCTGATAAATTTATTATGTTATATCTATAGTAGATTAAGAAATGATTTACTATAAATACATAACATAACAATCATTTTTATAATGCTACATATCCTGAAAAAACATATTCTTATAACAAAAATATATATTACATTTTATGTTTTATTCAGGATCCATTCAAACTTAAAGTACTATATAATTTCAAAAAACAGAAGAATTTTTATGAACAACAACGATAAAAATAATGATAAAAATAAGAAAGCTAAAAACAATATGTTGCTAGCTATGATTTTATTTTTAGTAATTTTAATTTTTGTGGCAACTATACTTAAGTTAAAACATGCCTAAATTTTCACCCAATAAAAAATTAGCTCTACAAATGGCCGCTTTAGCCTTTGGAATGATTTGTTTAGTCTATGCTATGTTTCCTTTATATAGTTTATTTTGCAAAGTAACTGGTTATGCAGGTACGCCAAAACAACAAATAGCTAAAAGTGCCTTAATTGGTAAAAAAGAAATAACTATTAGATTTAATGCTGATGTTGATGCTGGATTAAATTGGAGCTTTTACCCTGTAGAAAAGCAGGTCAAAATAAAAACCGGGGAAAATAGAGTAATTTATTATGAAGCGGTAAATAATAGCGATAAAGAAATTACTGGTGTTGCAACTTTTAATGTTATTCCTGAGCAAGTTGCGACTTATTTTAATAAAATTCAGTGTTTTTGTTTTGATAAACAAACTTTAAAACCTAAGCAAAAAGTTAAAATGCCTGTTTACTTTTTTATCGATCCTAAGATTGAGCAAGATAAACATTACTCTAATGTGGATACTATCACTCTTTCTTATACTTTTTTTGAAGCTAAGTGAAATTGATTCTTTTTGGTATAGTATTTTAGTTTGAAAAATTTATATTTTGTGGATCCTTCAGTAAAACATAAAATAGTATTGTAAGTATATGTTTTTTCAGGATAACCTGTTCTGGATTCATTCCTGGATGTAGCATTATAAAAATGATTGTTATGTTATGTATTTATAGTATGGCAGTTAAAGCTTGCGCTTACCTAAATTTTTTATGGATCCCGGCCTAAGTAGCTGGGATATGTAGCATCATAGCAATGATTTATTTAAGTAATTAAAACGGAAAATCATTGCTTGATCTACTATAATTTTGGTGTTGGAGATCGGTTTCTTATCTCGACTTAAGATAAATTCATTAAGTCCTAATATTTTAAAATATAGTGGTAATTTAAAAGCATTCGATAGCTTTTAATAGCAATATCTCCTAAATTTTCAACTTATAGTTCATATTAAAAACTCTCTCTTATATAAGTCTGTAGAATAAAAGGGAGTTTAAAGTTTTTATGGCGAAAAAAAAATATCCACAAGAAGCTAATGATAGATATCAAGCGGCTTTGCTATACCAAGAATCTCGTAGCACTGCATCTTTTTCCAATATGGCTGAAAAAGAAAAATATAATCTAGAAACCTATCAAACCATGTTTTATTATTTCCAAGCTGGAGCTAAAAGTAATTGTCCATATTCTATTTATATGCGGGCTATATTTTTATCTGGAGGAAGAGGGGATAATTATCATGGAGAACGAGATAGAAATTTTTTTATTCATGGATCTATGGAGCATGTAAGTGATGGAGAAACGACCTATTTAACTCATCATATAGATATTAACCAAGATATATCAAATATGCGTGAAGCTTTAACTGATTTTGCCTTGGTTAGGGGGCATCTTGAGGAGAAATATTTTTTAGAACTGCATGATGGTACCAAAATAGATTCTGATATTATAGATAAAAAAGTAAAAGATCTAAATAAAGTTTTAAAAAATAGAGATGCCTGGTCAGATAGAGGTGAAAATTCTCGAAATGGCTATGATCCGGCCTTTTTTCTTACGGACCCTTTCCATACTGTAGGAGAATATTATACGAACGGTGCCAATCGCTAGAACTCCAGAAAAATGGGAGTAGTGGCAAATAAAGTCTAGATTTTTTTAAAATATAATAGTATATGAATAGCCGTTATATTAATATAAAGGAATGTTATGAAAGCTGAAGTAAAACATCATGATTATCACCTGGTTGATCCAAGTCCATGGCCTTTAATGGGCTCTTTCTCGGCCCTTTCTATGTTTGCAGGTTTAGTACTTACTATGCATGGTAAGTCTTTTGGACCTTTTCTTTTGCTGGCAGGTTTTTTAGCTGTAATTACTGTTATGTTTATGTGGTGGCGTGATGTTATTAAAGAAGGCAAGCATGGCGATCATACTAAAATAGTTAAACATGGCCTAAGATTAGGTATGGCATTATTTATTGTATCTGAGATTATGTTCTTTTTTGCGTTTTTTTGGGGATTCTTTAGAGCCTCATTAAGTCCAGTTTTATTATTTTCTGGTGAGCATATTTTTGACGGGGCTAAAGAATTAGTTCATGCTGTATGGCCACCTGTTGGAATTCATACTTTTGATCCTTGGGATTTACCTTTCTTAAATACGCTAATTTTATTATTATCTGGTACAACAGTTACTTGGGCTCATTATGCTTTGATGCACGACAAGCGTAAAGATGTAGTTAAGGCTTTATTTATTACGGTTTGTTTGGGTATTACCTTTACTTTATTACAAGCAGTTGAATATGTTCATGCAAGTTTCTGTATGAATGGTTTATTTAATGCTTTTGTTAGCAAATTAGGTTTTAGTGTTCATGCTGCAACTAATTGTGAAATTGCGGCTAACCATATTTATCCTTCTAGCTTTTTTATGGCAACGGGCTTTCACGGTGCTCACGTTTTAATTGGAACTATATTTTTAACTATCTGCTTACTTAGAGCTAAAAAAGGTGGTTTTTCTAAAGAAGGTCATTTAGGATTTGAGTTTGCTGCTTGGTATTGGCATTTTGTCGATGTAGTTTGGATCTTCTTATTCCTATTTGTTTATGTATGGGGCGGGGGTGCCTCTTGAATATAGAATCAGCTTTATACGGGTTTAAAGCTGTATGCCCGGCTTGTAAGCAGGGCAAAATATTCCAGAACATCTTTAAAATGAGAGATGATTGTTTAAATTGCGGTTATTCTTTTAAAGATAGCGATGTTGGTGATGGTCCAGCCTTTTTTGGGATTTGTTTTGCAAGTTTATTAGTTACCATACTTGCAGTTATAGTTGAGCTAAATTATGCTTGGCCCTTATGGTTACATGCTGTGATTTGGAGTTTTGTTGTACTTCTGCTATCACTTTTTTCATTAAGAATATTAAGAGTAATGTTTATACTTGTACATTATAAGAGGGTTAAAAATTGACCAATATATCAAATATAAAACAAAAAATTGCTCTACCTTTGGTTATTTTAAGCACCATAATTTTATTGGTATTGGGTACTTGGCAAGTTTATCGTTTATTGTGGAAATTAGAATTAATTCATAAAATAGAATTACGTTTAACCACAAATCCAGAAGAATTAAAGTTAGAACAAGTTGATATAAATAAAGATGAGTATAAATTAGTCCTAATTTATGGTCATTTTCTAAATAATAAAGAAAAATATCTTTATATGGGGTCGGTTTCTCCCCGTGGTGGGCAGGGTTATGATTTATTAACTCCATTTAAAACTAATCAAGGTAAGATAATTTTAGTTGATATGGGCTGGGTTCCTTATGGATTTAAAGATCAAAGTAAAAGAAATGAATCTTTATCTCCCATTGAATTGAAATTAGTTGGTATGTTGCATAAGTCGGAGAAAAAAGCCTATTTTACTCCAGATAATGATAGTTTAAAAAATATGTGGTTCTTTATAGATGTTAAGTCTATGTTAAGCGACGTACAGCATGATGAGAAAGCTGAGGATTTTTTTGTAAGATTAGTTAAAGATCCTCAAAATATTAAACAGGATATATACCCAATTTATGGGGATAAAACGGTCAGATATCGTAATGATCATTTAGAATATGCAATAATCTGGTACTCTCTTGCACTAATACTAGTTATTATGTATGTTGTTTTCGCCAAAAGAAAGAGAAAACTAGGTATTAAGAGTTAAGACTAAAATGGCTAAAAAATAGCTATAGATTTGTAGAAATAGAAAAAATTATAGAAATAAAAATTAAGTAGTTGTTTAAAGGATTATAATATTATGAAAAATAAAATGCCCGCTTATAAGACATTAGAGAAAATTTTTAAAAAACTAAATGATTTAGAACAAGTTCAAGCCGTATTATCTTGGGATAATGCTGTGGTGATGCCAAATGGTGGTGCTAGAGCTAGATCTGAGCAATTAGCTACTTTAAAAAGCTTACAACATGCTATTTTAACTGATCAAGGTGTATCAGACCTTATCGCCAAAGCTCAAGATGAACAACGTAACTTAAGTGGTTGGCAAAAAGCTAATCTACGTGAAATACAAAGAATTTTTAAACATTCAAGTGCAGTTCCTCGGAAATTACTTCAAGAATTATCTAAAGCAGGTTCCCATTGTGAAATGGTATGGCGCCAAGCTCGTAAAGAAAATAATTTTCCTATGTTAGTTGCACCATTAAAAAGAGTAGTAGAATTAGTTAGAGAAATCGCGCAGATAAAAGGTGAAGTTCTAGGAATGTCTGCTTATGATTCTTTAATTGATCAATATGATCCAGGATTACGTACCGAAAATTTAGATGTTATTTTTGCCGACATAAAAAATTTCCTACCTGATTTTGTAGCTAAAGTTACAGAAAAGCAAAAACAAGAAAATAAAATTATTCCAATTAATGCTCAAATTTCTACTGAAAAACAAAAATTAGTAGCTGGTGAACTATTAAAAATTATGAAATTTGATACTAATAAAGGTCGATTGGACGAAAGTCATCACCCATTTTGTGGTGGTTATCAAGGTGATATCAGAATAACTAGCAGATATAATGAAAATGATTTTATGTCATCTTTAATGGCGGTAATGCATGAATTAGGTCACGCTATGTATGAAAATGGACTACCTGAAAATTGGTCAGGTCAGCCAGTAGGCCAAGCTAGGGGCATGAGTGTTCATGAAAGCCAATCATTATTAATAGAGATGCAAGTTTGTCGTAGTCCTGAATTTATGAATTTTATCACCCCTAAACTTAAAGAAATATTTGGAGTTACAGGTGATGAATGGACTGCGGATAATCTCTATAATATTTGTAACAAAGTAGAGCCGTCTTTAATTAGAGTAGATGCTGATGAAGTTACTTATCCCGGTCATATAATTTTACGTTATTATATTGAAAAATATTTAATTTCTGGCGATATGACAGTTGAAGATTTGCCAGATGCTTGGCGTCAAGGTATGGAGAAATTTGTAGGAGTTGTGCCAACCGATGATGCAAATGGTTGCATGCAAGATATTCACTGGATGGATGGAACTTTTGGTTATTTCCCAACTTATGCAATGGGTGCTATTTATGCATCGCAAATTTTTGCAACCGCTAAAACAGCTCTACCTACTTTAGGTGAAGATATAACTCAAGGTGATTTTACTAATCTTATTTCTTGGTTAAATAAAAATCTTCATGACAAAGCTTCACGTTTTGAGACTCCAGATTTAATTAATTCTACCACTGGTAAAACTATTGATTTAGATGTTTATAAAAATCATTTAACTAGTAGATATTTAGGGTAGAGATTCCAATGCGTTATATTAGCACTAGAGGAAAAGCCAAGACTTTAACTTTTGCCGAAGTTGTAATGACTGGGGTTGCTTCGGATGGCGGCTTATATGTACCTGAGAATTTGCCAAAATTAAGCTTAGAGCAAATCAAAAAATTAAAAGATTTAAGCTATGTAGATTTAGCTTTTGAGATCATTAAATTATTTATTGATGATTCTATTTCTCATTCAGAACTTCACGAACTAATTAAAAAATCTTATAAAAATTTTAGTGACCCTGATATAGCGCCTTTAAGAGAAATAAATCCTGGTCAATATATGCTAGAATTATTTCATGGTCCTACATTATCGTTTAAAGATTTTGCCCTACAATTTTTAGGAAATTTATTTGATTATTATTTAAAAAAATCCCATAAAAAAATTACTATTATTGGCGCAACTTCCGGAGATACTGGCTCTGCAGCTATTGAAGGTTGCTATAAAAGTAAGAATATAGAATTATTTATTTTATATCCTTATGAACGTATATCTGAAGTACAAAGACGGCAAATGACTACTATAATTGCCGATAATGTTAATGTACTGGCCGTAAAAGGTAATTTTGACGATTGTCAGAATATAGTTAAAGAATTGTTCCAACGTGATGGTAATAAGTATGTAGCGGTGAATTCGATAAATTGGTGCAGAATCATGGCCCAGATAGTTTATTATTTTCATGCCGTGCTAAAATTAGACGCACTTGAAAAGGAAGTTGTGTTTTCAGTACCTACCGGTAATTTCGGCGATATATATGCGGGTTTTGTGGCCAAACAAATGGGATTGCCCATTAAAAAACTAGTAATAGCAACTAACGCTAATGATATTTTACATCGTTTTTTAACCAATAATGATTACAGCAAGGAAACTTTAAAACATACTTTATCCCCAAGTATGGATATTCAAGTGTCAAGTAACTTTGAAAGATTGCTTTTTAACTTACATAATAATGATGGTAAGTTAATTGCGGATTTAATGGCAAATTTTGCAAAAACTGGGTCCTTAAAAATAGCTCCTGATAAACTAGTAGAAGCCCAAGAAGTTTTTGCAAGTGGAGCTGCTGATGATAAGTTAATTTGCGAAACTATCGCAGATATTTATAAAGATACCGGACTTACTATAGACCCACATACCGCAACTGGTTTTGCTGCTTTAAATAACTTAAAATTTAAGGTTAATTGCCAAATTATCTTATCTACGGCCCATCCGGCCAAATTCCCTGAGGCCTTAACCAAGGCTAAAATCCCAGCTGCTCCCTTGCCAAATTTCCTTAAAAATCTACATTCCCGCCCAGAAAGTGAAATTATTGTCGATGCGGATATAGAGAAGATATTGTTGATAATAAGTTAAGATAACTTTAAATATTATTATATGTCAGTATATTGACTGTTTTTTTGATGTGATCTTGGCTTGAATATCCCCCCAGCTTGTTGCTTAGTTAGTTAAAAAATTAATTATTAGCTTTAAAAAAGACAAAAAATCAATTATAATGAGATCTTTTGTCTTCATTTTTAAAGGTTAAAGATTTTATGTCTAAATCAAAGATGTTGCGTTATAAGGATTGTAAAAATATTCTTTCTAATGAAAATGCACAAAAAGATAATACTTGTTTAGATTTATTAAATTTTAACTTTAGTT
>CAYZBM010000035.1:0-20220 GCA_964476705.1 uncultured Rickettsiales bacterium
ACAATTATACGTTATATGATTAACTATTTGACACAGTTATTTGAACATACCCTTAAAAACTAAAGAAAAAAAAGAACTAATTACTGAGACTAATTTTATAGTTACCGTTGCTAGTAAATATTTGTTAGCTATGAAGAATAATAATGTTGAAGGTAAGAATGAGGTTGCTGGCATCATCGATTATTTTATTGTTGATAATACTTTAAGAAAATTATGTAATGATGTTCTTAATAAAAATGAGGAAATGAGAAATTTATTTAATAGTTTTGTCTGTGAAAATCGAATATCTGTTACTCAACAACCTCAGCCTAACTTGGATTCGGGGGTAGTTACTGTAGTAGATAGATCTGATTTTCTGCAGGTAACAGATAGTAACCTCTCCAGAGGACAATCTTTTATTTCTTCTGGTGATAATTCTATTTCTGTTCATGAAGGGAATAAAACGATTGAATTTTCTGAACAAGATTTAGATAAGTTGGGATCGCTTCCGGCTAAAGATTCTAGCCATCATTTAACTTTGTCTTTATCGCCATTACCGCAAACATTCCAAGATCTACCAGTATCTTCAAATTTTGATTCTCCTAGCGCTTATAAAGTAGGAGAAGAAAAACTGGCATTTAATTTTAATTCTTAAACAAACTCATGGGCGTTTTCAGCTGCGCGCATCAGGGCTTTGGCTTTATTTAGAGTTTCTTGATATTCGCTTTCTGGATCGGATCCGGCAACTATACCGCCACCTGCTTGAAGATAAAGTTTATGATCTTTAACGAGGCCTGTTCTTAAAGTAATGCAAGTATCCATTGTGCCATTGGCCGAAAAATAACCCACACATCCTGCGTAAAAACTACGTTTTTCTTGCTCCAGCTCATCAATAATTTGCATAGCTCTAACTTTAGGGGCGCCGCTTACGGTACCTACCGGAAGTGCTGCAAAAAGCGCATCAAGTGCATCATATTTAGGATCAATTTCACCTTCAACATTAGATGAGATATGCATAACGTGCGAATAATATTCGATAATCATTTGTTCAGTAACTTTAACCGAGCCTGCTTTACAAACTTTACCGACATCATTACGGCTTAAATCAATAAGCATTAAATGTTCGGAGATTTCTTTTTCATCAGAAAGTAGATCTTTAGCTAGAGTTTCATCTTCTGCTTTATTCTTGCCGCGTTTTCTAGTTCCTGCTAGTGGTCTTATAGTAACTTTATTATCGCGTAACCTAGCCAAAATTTCAGGGCTTGAACCAACTAATTGAAAATCACCAAAATTTAAGAAAAACAAAAAAGGTGAGGGGTTAAGGTTGCGCAAAGAGCGATATAAAGCAAAGGCCGGAAGATTAAATTCACTTGAAAATCTTTGCGAAGGCACAATCTGAAAAATATCGCCAGCATAAATATATTCTTTAGCTTTATTTACTAAATTTAAATAATGTTCTTTAGTTACATGAGGTTTGAAATCTAATTTTTGCTTAGAGGCAATTAGTTGCTTTTCTTTATCGCCATGTTGATTAATATTGGTGCTCAATTTATTTTTGATATTTTCTATGTCATTATGAGCTTGATTATAGGCATCTAGCGCGCTTAAATCTTTTTGTGGATGGGTAGTGCGGGTAATAAAAATGCTGCTAGTTACTGAATCAAATATTACCATAATAGTTGGCCGCATAAACATGCCAATGGGAATATTGATGTTGTCTTTATTGTTATCCGGAATGGTTTTTTCAATATATCTGATAGCATCATATGATAAATAACCAATTAATCCTGAAGCCATCGGTGGCAACTCATCAGGAATATCCAGTTTAGTTTCTTTATATAATTTCCGTAAAGCTGAGATAGAATCTGTCTTTTGCGTTATAAAGGGTTGCCCATTATAAGATATTTCAGCTTTGTCTTTGTCGCATTTAAAAATAAGATCTGGTTTAAAACCAATTATCGAATAACGACCAATATTTCCGGCCTTTTCTACTGATTCTAGTAAAAAAAATGGTTCTTTATCTTGCATTAATTTTAAGCTTGCGGTGATCGGAGTTTCGGTATCGGCAATAATTTTACTATAAATTAACTGACCTTTACCTTGATTATAATCGTGGATAAAATTTTCTTTAGTTTTACTGGTCATTATTTGGAATCCCGACTAATTGTGAGGAAATTTTTTAGGAGCTGATGGCCATATTCTGAAGTAATACTCTCTGGATGAAATTGTACGCCAAAAACCCGATATTTATTATGTTCCATAGCCTGGATAACCCCATCTTGAGAAAGTGCCGTAATTTTTAATTCTTGAGGTAAGCTGTCTTTTTCAACAATTAATGAATGATAACGAGTAGCTTTAAATTCCTGAGGAATATTGGCAAATAATTTACTGTTCCCTAGTTGCTCTATAATACTTATCTTGGCATGCATTGGCTCTTTGCCGCGAATAACTTTACCGCCAAAAGCTTGACCGATTGATTGGTGGCCTAAACACACACCTAATATAGGAGTAGTTGGTGATAATTTTTCGATTAACTCTAAGCAAATTCCTGCTTCATTAGGGGTGGCAGGTCCCGGAGAAATAATTATACCTTCGTAATTACGTTTTTTTATTTCAGCAACTGTAATTGCGTCATTGCGGATAACTTCAACCTCTGCCCCAATTTCTAAAAGATAATGGTAGAGATTATAAGTAAAGCTGTCATAATTATCGATGAGTAAAAACATAAAATATTAAATATAAAACCTTTAAATTGGAGCAGCATAGTTGCCCATATGGATTATATCAATAATATCTTTTGAATGGAAGCTAAGAATTTTTTGTAATATTTCCGGATTATTTGCATCTATATAGCCATCTAGATGCAAAAGGGCGTCTTCTCCACCAAACGACATACTGGTAATATCTAATTGATATTCTTTAAATAGATCTACTAAGTAAGGCTTCGATAACTCGCGGTTTAGCTTAAATTTTATGTCTATGATAGTTCTATCGCGACCAGTTTCTTCATATTCTATATTAGAAAAAGCGTATGCTTGAGAATTTAATTTATGTCTAGATCTTATAAAAGGCATGGTAGCAAAAACTTTAGCATTAAGTGTTCTAATAATATAATTATATCTCCACCAAGCTAGATCACCAATTACTATAATATTATTAGGATCTTTTTTAGCAAACTCTATTAAGCCATTTATATTAGTATAAATTTCGATATTAACAAAATCACTAAAATATTCACGAGTTAATAAATAACTATCATTTTTTTCTATTTCAAATTCTATATAACAAGCAATATTTAAGGGATTTTCAGCATTAAGTGAGGCGGTGATAATAGCCCGCCAAATTTTATAAATTGTTTCTTTATGATAATAACCTTCGGCTTTTTTAACCAGTTCTATTATCATGCTTGCTTCGCGTTTGGGCTTGAGAAAAGATTTTTGCGGTTCTTGTTTTTTTATTTCACCAACTTTATGGACAAAATCTAGTCGTTTTTTTAAAAGCTCAATTATTTGCTCGTCTATCTGATCAATATTGTTACGTAATTGGACTAATTTTTCACTCATATGTAAACTCTTGTAATTGGAATTATAGTAGATCAAGCAATGATTTTTCACTTTAATTACTTACATAAATCATTGCTATGATGCTACAGATCCAGGATTTATTCCGGGATCTGTAAAAAAAATTTAAGGAGCGCAAGCTTTAACTGCTATATACCCTTAGAATATTAAATCTTGCTTTAAATGTAAATTTAATAATTGTAAAATAGCTTTAGCTTTAATCATAGTTTCTTGCCATTCTTTTATTGGGTTGGAATCTGCAACAATACCCCCGCCTACTTGAAATTCAAATTTATTATCTTTAATAATTAAAGTTCTAATTACTACCGATAAATCCACAGTACCATCGCTTAAAAAATAACCGATAGCCCCGCTATAAAGCCCGCGTTTTTGCTGTTCTAATTGGCTACAAATATTCATTGCGCTAATTTTTGGCGCTCCAGTCATAGATCCCGGAGGAAAACAGGCTTTAACTACCTCAAGGCTAGAAATATTAGCTTTTTTAAGCGCAGTAATAGTAGAAGACATTTGATAAATAGTTTTATAAGCACTTATCTCAAACATATTTTTTACTTTGACGCTAGAATCTAGCGAAATTTTAGCTAAATCATTACGCATTAAATCAACAATCATTAGATTTTCAGCTTGTTCTTTTGGACTATTTTTTAAATTTTCATAAGATTCTAGATCTAATTTTTTATCAGCAAAACGAGGGGCTGAACCTTTAATTGGTCTTGTACTTATATTGCCTTGATTATCAGAGCTCAAAAATTGTTCTGGTGATGATGATAAAATATAATTATCTTTAAATTTTATAAAAGCGCTATAAGGTGAAGGACTAAGAGTGCATAAATCTTCAAACATCTTTAATGGACTATAACCAGATTTTAAATGGCCATAAAATTTACGGGTTAAGTTGGCTTGATAAATTTCTCCAATTCTAATTTTATCTAATATAACTTCAACATTTTTTAAGTATGTTTCTTTGTTCATGTTAGATTTAATATCTTCTACCTCTGGAGGAGTAACATTATTAGTAGTTTCTTTTTTTATATTACTAAAAATATTTAAATCTAAATTAAGATCTTTACTATAAAGTGTAACTGTTTGTGTATTATGATCAAATTCTAAAATATTATTAAAATTAACTAACCATAAATTGGGAAGGCTAATAAAACTATCATGTTTTTCTGTTACAAGCTTTTCTAAAGAATTTTTTAGATCATAACTTAAAAAGCCAAACCAATTATTTGCAAATTTATCTTTAATATTAGAGTTAAATGATTTTGCTACATTTTCAAACTCGGCAAAATTATCGGAGATAATTTCATGGTTAGTCCCAAAAGCCAAATACGAATATCTACCGGTAAAATCATTACTTAATGAGGAATGGAGCAGTACAAAATCTTGTGCCATTTCATTAATGATTTTTGCATATTTAAAAGGTGAAAGATAGGTAAGTTGCTGGCTGTTCATTTGAGTTTGATTTAAAGGTGGAGGGTGAGAAAATTATAGAGGTCCACTTAAACTCCTCACCACTTTTATATATTATTTAAAATAGCAAATTGTAATGATTTTAACAATAAAATTAAAGGGCCTGGGTTTATTTTACTTTTTTTTTCCTTTTCCTCCTTTTTTACCATTTCCATTATTCCCACCAGCTGGTCCAGGACTAGTAGCTTCAGCAACTTTGCTAGCTGGACTGCTACCAACTGCATCTGATTTGTCTCGTTCAGGCGTGATAGTTTCTGGTTTTGCGCCATCAGGGGCCTTGGATTTTAGTGCAGTTTCTGAGGATTCTGAAGTAGGGGTAGAATCATCTTTCTCTGTGGAAGAGGCCGATGATGCCACCGCTCTTGCGGCATTTGGTGTTGCTGTGACAGGTCCTCTTGTTTCTGCTGTATCGCCGTCTGGTAATGTAGTTGCGTCTTGTTCCTTTGTGTGCGGGGATTGAGATTGCTGATCTGGAGCAGTAGTAGTTGTTTCTTCTACATTGTCGCCAGATCCACGCCGAGATTGGTCATGGCCTTTAGTTTTATCCTTATCATCTTCATCATCAGATTTTGCGGCTTCAGTTAGGTCTTCTGCAGGACTAGGTTGCTCTGGATGTCTGGCTTGAGTTTGAGGTGAATTTTCTGAAGCTGCTCCTGTGGAGGAGGGTGGTACATTTAAATTTTGAGATTTTTTAGGAAGAATATGCTCTTTATAATGTTCTACTAAATTAGAGTATCTCGGAGGGTTAATATTAATTTCTTGAGAAAATATTTTATCATATTTTCCCATTACTTCGGTTATATTATTTCGTAAATCCCTACATGTTTTTTCGGTATGTACAGGTATATGCTTAATATTGTAAAGACTGGCTTCGATTAAACCTTTTAAATATATTTCTTTATCTTGACTAAGTTCGTTATTTTGCGAAGTAATTGTATTTATTTTTCTTATTGCGTCATCAATAGTAAAGATAGCATTATGTAGATTCTTGTTTAGATTATCGGCAGTTTCATGCAATAATAGTAAATGTTCTCTTACTGCATCCCCATATTGTTTTTGAGATTTTCTACTTCTCTGATTTGCATGACTTGCTTTAAAAGTGCTTAATAGAGAAGTTGCTAAACTAACTGCTCCATTTGCTATAGCTGCAGCGGCAGCAGCTTCCTTTTTTTCAACATCTGTAGTTAAAATAAATGTATTTAAAAGAACCGTTTCACTAAAATTGCAACCGGAAAAATCACCACCAAGATAGCATTCTTTATTCATTCCGATTATTTTAGGTCCAAAGATAACTTTTTGAAATTTAAGAGTTTGGTTTACATCTTGAGAAGATTCTAGTCCAAAAATACTTATAACATCTAACTCGGTTGCTTGGCGTTGAAATATTTCTTGATTAACTGTGGTCACGTTTTTATCTCCCCTAAATCTTTAAAATTTAAACAACATTGTTAATTTATATTAAATAATTAATTTAAGAAGAACAATATAAAAAAATATTATTGTTTTTTTAATTAAGAAATGTACTAAAGATAAGAGATGAATTTTAAGAAGTCTTCTTAAGCTCTTTAGGACTTTAATATAGGATTATAACTGTTAATGAAGGAGCTTACTTTAAATGCTTGGAAAGTGCTGATATTAGCTTCGTTTGACAATTATTCGTCTAAAATCGTTAGTGTAGCCTACACATGCGCTAAGCGCATGTTGGCGTAAGCCACCGGAAGCTTTAAAGAGCGAAGAGTGGAGCGGGCGATGGGAATCGAACCCACGACCTAAACCTTGGCAAGGTTTCGCTCTACCCCTGAGCTACGCCCGCTCGCTGTAAGACTAAATGTGCCTTATATGCCAACGTTTATCTTATAAAATAAGAAGGCCACTTATCTAGAGCTATTTTACAAAATATGCAAGCAGAAAAATGTATTTTTTAAAAAATACTGCTAAAAACCTTATCTATCTTAAGGACTTTAGAGCCTTTTTGATACTATCTTTGGTTAATAACTCTGGCAAAATTATTTCACCTTGGCCATTGGTTAAATAGACTTTATTAAAAGGAACTCCGGCTCTTTGGTTTTTTTGCAAATATTTAGTAATCTTATCGTCCTTATTAGTCCAATCACCGCGCATTAAAATAATATTATCTGCAGACAATAATTTTTTGATTTCGGGATCATTTAAAGTAATAAGTTTATTGGCTTTGCAAGTTAAACACCAAGCTGCTGTAATATCTACAAAAACTATTTTGCCTTGGGCATTATATTCGGCAATTTTTTGTTCCGAAAATTTATGCCAATTAGTTTCATTAGGTAACATTTTAATTGCTTTATTTTGATTTATATAACCACAACTAAGTCCAATTATAAGCAATATAATAAGAGTAATTTTTTTATGTTCTATTTCAAAATTACTGCTAATTATAGTAATTAAGCTAAAGCCTAAAATAGTAAAAGCACTTAAATTTCCCCATTGAAAAGATATAACCCAAATTAACCAGATTGCTGTGATAAATAAAAATATCGCCATAATCTTTTTAAGAATGAGCATCCATCTACCAGGCTTTGGCAAAATATTTGTGCATTTAGGAAAAATAGCTAGTAACAAATAAGGTAAGGCCATACCAAATCCCATACTTACAAATATATAAATCATTACCGGAATTTTTTGGCTAACGGCAAAACCAGCTGCTGTTCCTAAAAAAGGAGCAGTGCAGGGAGTTGCAAGTAAAGTAGCTAAACAGCCAGTTAAAAAATTATTCAAAAATTTATTATTTGAAGTTGCTGTAGAATTGCTAGATTTAGCACTTAAGTTATTAACTATATTTAGGGTATTAATTTCAAATATTCCCCATAAATTTAAAGCAAAAAATATAGTGATAATAGCTAATATTGCTAAAAATAAAGGTTCCTGGAAGTGAAAGCCCCAGCCAATAGTTTGGCCTAAACTTTTAAGTAAAGCTAAAATTAAAGCTAAACTTAAAAAAGAAAAAATAATACCCAAGGAAGAAGCTAAAAAACTTTTAGTAATTTCTGTTCTGTCTTGTCGGTTATTTTTAACCACGCTTAAAATTTTGATCGAAAGTACCGGTAATGTACAAGGCATTAAATTTAAAATTAAACCACCAATTAAAGATAGTATAATAATATAAGATAAATTTGCAGGTTTTGTTTTGAGAGTTGAAGTTTTTATTACTGAATTTTTATTTTCATAAATAATATCCTTATTGGTAATATTTTTTTCAACACTATAATTATCATTAGTAACTACTAGATCTAAATTTAAATCTTTAAGATCTGCAACTGTGCCTAATATTTTTAGGGGAGCTACAAAAATAACTTTATGTTTATCATTTAAAAAGGTAATTTTTGGCTGACTAGAATTTATTAAACCATGCCCATCTAAAAATAAATCTGGATTATTAAATTTTTCATCCTTATGTGCGTATAATTTTAAATAAGGTTGTTTTGAATCAATGTTGATGAATTTAACTTGATCGATATAAAGCTTATTAAAGCCATTTTTTTGTGGAATTAAACTACTAGCTCTTTCGATATTATGTGTAATTTCTGGATTGGAATAATTATTTGGCGTATCGAGAGTAAAATTAGCTTCGTTAGGAATACAAACTTCGTTACAGACTCCATATTTTATATTAAATTCTATTTGTTTAGTTTTAATAGGATCTAAACCTTTTATAATAATTGGTAACGCTGCATAATCATAATAAACATAGCTTTCTGACTTTATATCGCCAAATACATCTATTGCTCTTTTTGGCGTTGGCCATAAAATTTGTAAATTGCTAGTTGTAGGATTTGTTACTTTTATTTGGATTGGGAAACCACTATCACCAGGATTTTTCCAATAAATTTTCCAATGTTCTTTTAATTTAAATTCAACTAAAGCTTGAACTTCTCCATTAATATTCTTACCCAAGGTTAATTTTACTTCTGCCTGATCTGTGGTTTGGATATTACCTGCTAAGCTATTTTGGGATTGAAAAATAAGGATAAAAAATAATAATTTTATTAACCTACTTAAGATTCTCATTTTTTTTATCCTATAAAAGTTAGGGAGTTTAAATTTATTCAGATGGGAGTGGGCATTATAACCTTAATTTAGTTTATTAAAATAACTTTCTTGCTAACTATATGATTTTTAGTTAGATTGGCGGCGCTTAAGTTAGATTGTCATTTAATAAATTAACTTGAATATTATAAGTTTACGTGGAGTTATATAAAGTTATGTCGAATGTAGTTGTAGTTGGTTCACAGTGGGGAGATGAAGGTAAAGGCAAGATTGTTGACTGGTTGTCAAATAAAGCCGATGTAGTAGTAAGATTTCAAGGTGGGCATAATGCGGGACATACTTTGGTAATAGATGGTGTTACTTATAAATTAAGTTTACTACCTTCAGGAATAGTTAGAAAAAATAAACTTTCAATAATTGGTAATGGTGTCGTAATAGATCCAGTTGCTTTATTAAATGAAATTAAAATTATTCGGGAATCAGGAGTTACTATCACTCCAGATAATTTATATGTAGCAGAAAATGCTCCACTAATTTTAAGTGTACATAATCAAATAGATAAACTCACCGAAGCTAGACGTGGAGCGAGCAAAATAGGTACTACTGGCCGCGGTATTGGACCTGCTTATGAAGATAAAGTAGGTAGAAGAGCAATTAGAGTTTGCGACTTAGCCGATAAAGAATTATTAGAGCAAAGAGTGGTAGCTTTAGTTGATTATCATAATGTGATCCGTAGAGGACTTGGCGCTGAAGAAGTTAAAGTTGCTGATATTCTTTTGGAATTAGAACAAATTGCAGAGCAAATATTACCTTATAGAAAACCAGTATGGCGTGAACTAGATAGGCTTTATAAAGAAGGTAAGAAAATTTTATTTGAAGGTGCGCAAGGAATTTTACTTGATGTTGATTATGGTACTTATCCATTTGTTACCTCATCTTCAACGGTCGCCGGTCAAGCTTTTGCTGGTTCTGGTTTGGGTTTGGGTAAAATAGGTTATGTTTTAGGAATTACTAAAGCCTATACTACGCGCGTAGGTAGTGGACCTTTTCCAACTGAACTAGAAAATGAGATCGGTGAAAGATTAGGGAGCCGGGGTCGCGAATTTGGAACTGTAACTGGTAGAAAAAGACGTTGTGGTTGGTTTGATGCCGTTTTAGTTAGACAGACTATAAAAATTTCTGGAATTAATGGTATTGCCTTAACCAAACTTGATGTTTTAGATGGTATGGAAACGCTTAAGATTTGTGTTGGCTATAAATATAAAGATCAGCATTATGATTATCTACCAGCAGATATCAATATTCAAAATAAAGTTGAGCCTATTTATGAAGAGCTTGAAGGTTGGTCTGGATCTACTGCCGGAGCTCGGAGCTTTAGCCAGTTACCCGCACAAGCAGTAAAATATGTAAAACGGATTGAAGAGTTAGTTGAAGCTAGGATTGCAGTATTATCTACTTCTCCTGAGCGTGAAGATACTATACTTATGGAAGATCCATTTCTATAGAAATAAATTAAAATAAAAAACTGGGAAATCCGTAGTGCTAATTCAGATTCTCCTTCTTTTTTAGGAGTAGCACTTCGGATATTGCTACTTTTAAGGCTTTTATTAAGCTAATTATGTATTAAAACAGCTCTTAGTCCTATAACTTACAACCCAATCCCCCATTTAGCAGAAAGGTAGTTTTCAACCGATTTACGCTGCTCTTTAGTAAGTTTAGCATTATAGGCAACAAATTCGGCAATTGCGATATTACTTGAATTATTTGAACCATCGTCAAGTGAGCCAACCAAAAAAGAGTTAGCGGCAAAAGATCCGGCATCAGCTAAAGTTGCATTTTGCCATGAGCCATTATGGTATAATTTAACTTGGCCACCACTGCTTGCTATTATAGTATTTATTGAATAATTATTAATGCCAGAAAAAGCTGTACTTGAGTTAATTGCATCACTTTGATCATGGTTAATTAAACCCGCCATAAAATTATTAGTAGCTGAATGATAAGCAAAAATTCTGCCGCCACTTGTATATGTACCAAAAAGAGCGCGATTTTGGCTTGAAGATGTGCTACTATAAACTAAAGAAATACTGCTATTTCCTGAATTAAATAAAGTTGCAGCATCCTGAGTTATAATATAACTATCAGTGGTAGGAAATAGTATAGTTGCTAGAGCATTTTGTTGATTAGTTTTATAGATAGGGGCGCCCTGCGCGGTATATACCGTATTTGTAGCCCGATCTTTCCAAGAGCTTATAGTATCATTATCATTAGGGTTAGAACCTCCTGGATTTGGCTTGCTTGCATCTAGCCAAATAACTGGATTTAGCGCAATGCTACCAGGATAAGGATTAGTAGGTATAGATAAATTTATTCCCCATTTTCCGGAGAGGTAATTTTCCATAGAAGCGCGTTGAGTATCGTCATGTCTAGAACTATAAGCCATAATTTCGCCGATAGTTCCATCAAACATTTGTGTTTCGTCAAGATTAGGTCCGGTCCCAATTAATTTTACAGAATTATTGCCAAGGAAATTATTTCCGGTTGCATTATCATCAGTTAAAGTTTGTAAAATGCCATTGATAAATATTTGTTGCCCGGTATTTGAACGGAAATATTCAAATATATAAGGAACTCCAGGAAATAAAATATTATCAGCACTTCTTGCTACCCAAATTTCGGTATTTGAAAATAATCCGGTTATACTCATACTATTTAATCTAGTATCTCTGGTACCATATTCCATTTGCCAAGAGCTTTCAGCATTATCTTTTCGGTTAGAAAAAATAGCCATACGACTGCTGGTATCGCCGCTGATAATTGTAGCGTAAAGTGATAAATTATTATCTTCAATAATTTTATCGGTGGTTAAAGTAAAATATTGACCTAAAGTACTATCAAATTTTATTCCGGCTAAATTTGTGCCAGAAGCATTAGTAAAAGAACCATCATGGTAAAGTGGAGCTGTATCATTATCTGCAGTAGCATTATAGCCATTGATGCTTTTATCTCGCCAATTAGTAACACTCATATTGTTACCAAGACTAATAGTTGTACAATCATTGGCATCTAACCATAAGCTTAAATTAGAAGTAATTGGTGATGGATCGTAAAAAGGTCTTAATTTGCGAGTTAAGCATTTAGACAAAGCGGTATTATCCGGGAAGCATGCGGATACTACATTCATATTATCAATTACTTGTTTACCTGTCTCTTGACAATGACAACTACCTATTGGATCCGAGCTAGTTTTGGTAAAAATCATGCCAGTAGGGCAATTACTATTGCCGGTACCATCATCAATATTCCATTTGCTGGCTAAATAAGATTTTATTCCTTTCATGATTCGAGGATGTAGAGCCCGGTTATAAATTATTACTTCTGAGATATAGCCAGTTAATTTATCAGAACTACCATTATCACTTGCACCAAGAGTAATTTTCTGTCCATTTATGTTAGTACTTCCAGAAGTTGAAAGTGAATAATTATTATCTTTAGTATAATATTTACCAGTAGATTTATCCCATGAAACTGCAAGTACAAATTGTTTGTTATCGTAACTAGTTTGCGCTTCTGCGGCACCTAACAAATTGACTTTGAATAATGAACTAGGGGTATCTTCTATATAGGTTCTAAATCCAGCTATGGTTCCATTTTGTGAGACTAAAGCCCCGCTATCATCACTTTGACCTACAATAAAAACTGAATATTCATTTGTATTGCTGGCAAGTAGGCTTATTTCATCTTTAGCATTTGCTCCAGAATTTTGAATTAACATATTTTCATTACCGCTAAATAATAAAGAGCTAGCATTACTTAAAGCTGTTTCTTTAAAAATTGGTCTACTACCTTCTGTACTTAAAGCATTGTTGCCATTACCGCTTTTATCTTTTAAACAGGCAACTTGATCTTCAAAATTGGCGATAGTTGAGCTGCAATTGTTGCTTGCCCAAACAGTTGATAAATCGCTGGCATCATACCAGGCTACCATACTTGGTATGGAGGATGGATTCGCTGATGCAATATAACCTTCTGGCATATGATCACACATATTAGTTACTTTTTTTGCCGCCCCATATAAACTAGTAGAAAAACTATTATCATTTAAGGCGTTTTGTAGATTAGTTGAGCCATCTTTAGTTATAGCTTTGGCATTATTGCAAACAATATTATCAATTTTTATTGGCGCTTCATAATTTTTTGGTTGAATGATTCCGGCTAATGTTGAATAAGCTACTATATCATCAAAATAACTATTTTCTTTGTCTTGAATATAAATTTTAGCCGCGTTATGTAAGGTATTTTGTTTCTCTACTCCATTGGTAGTTCCAGGATAATTACTACCATTTTCAGCATAAACAAAATTCCGGCGCCAAGCAGTATCCCCACCATTAGCGCCATAACTAACTAGAACATAAATAGCACCTTCGCTGTTGCTTATAGCATTATCTACATTAGTTCTGGGAGTACCTGAGAGATCAACTATATTTATATCGCCACGAAAACTTGGTTCGCTAAAATCTTCAAAATTACCAGAATAACTAGCTGTACGATAAGTAAATTTTCTGCCCCAAGCATCATAAGCAAATTCATCATCTAAATTTAATGTTCTGACTGGAACCATCCCGGCTTCATTAGTTAAATTATTATTAGTACATATGTGAGTTGTAGTATTATACATACTAGCATTACTAACCGTAGAATTGGTTGTCAAACCATCAGATTTGCCAAAATTATCATCACTTTCTATTAGTTGAGGGAGGGCCGGGCAGGGTAGATAATTTTTTGCCTGAATAAAACTTTTTATAGCTTCTTGAATTACGTTCTGTCTATATTTAGTTAAAGCTATTTGCCCTGATTTATTTCTTTCAGCAATAATAGCTAAAGCTCCTGAAGTTAATAGGGCGATTATAGTAAGTGATATAGATAATTCGGCTAAAGTATAACCAGAGCAATTTTTTATTTTGCTAATTTTTTGCCAAATAAATACTAATAATCTATGAATCAAGGCAAGCACTCCAATCATCTCCAGGACAACAATTAGTCCAATCACCAGTAGGGCAGTCACAGGAATGTAAAATTGAATTATACAAGCCTGTCCCTGGGCATCTAGCACCGTTCCAAATATCTGCGGTACTATCTACACCATAATAACTAACACAAACTTCTTGCAAACTTAAAAAAATACCTAAAGAAACTTGATCGCCAGTATTTAAACCTTGTTGTTCGTAATTAGGTAGGGCAGTTCTTACTCCAGCCATATAATCTGCTGTTATGTTAGCTATAGAGGTAGAATTAGCTTCACATTTTTCTTTGCTAATAACTATAGAATCTTTTTTATTAGTTAATTGTTCAATTTGAACTTTAGTTCTACTTAAAAGTAAGTCATCATTATTTTTATTATTAGAGCTTTGAGAATAAATATAAGAATTGTCGCCATTGTAATTCTCGATATCAAAGCTTCCGCCTCCAGTTCCTACATTTTCTGAGCTAGGTAACGTTGCACCAAAACCATTTTTGCCATGACTTAAAACGACAAAGGCTGCAACTTTAGTAATTATATTACTATCTTTATCATAAATAGTAATATTACCATTATTATTTTGATAATCTTCTTGGGTACAACCTTTATTTTTGCTGGCATTAGCTCCTACTACTTCTACACCTTGATCATGGCCACATAGATTATCACTAACATGATAAGTAAATCTTCGATTCCAGCCATCTAAAAGATAACTTATATCAAGACCAATTGAATAGATAGGCACTGAACCAATATTGTTGGGACAATCTATACCTAAAGTTGTAGTGTTATTAACTTTAGTTTGGATTGTATCTAAATCTTCAAGGCCAAAATTATTTACATATAAATCATCATTGCTTGATGTTAGATAACTATTATCTTCGCGGATTAATGGGTCGGCTGGGCAAGGTAGTCTTCCCTGTCTTACTCTAAAATTTTCCAGGGCGGTAGCAATAGTTTCAATTCTTTTTTGAGTGATAATAGTTTTATCAGCGTCACTAATTATACTTGAATTATTATAACTTAAAAAACCAACCATAAGTATTGCGGCAACTGAAATAATAATTGATAATTCAATTAAGCTAAAACCTTGCTTATGCTTTTGTTTTTTATTTCTATTACCCATAATTATAGTATTTCTTAATTGAAATGAATGTATTTTTGGATCCTGAATAAAACATAAAATAGTATTATAAGTATATGTTTTTTCAGGATATGTAGCATTATAAAAATGATTGATTATATATGTATTTTACAGTCAATCATTTTTTAATCTACTATAGTTATATCTTAACTATAATTTTTTAGTCTATCTAAACAGGAATAGGTGGTTCATCGATATCTAATTCTTTATGAGCTTCCTCTTCGTTAAAGGCGTAGACACATAATTCTTCAAAAGGAATATGGTTTTTTTTTGATAATTCATATAATTTGGTAATACTATCCATAACTTCTTTGCTAATAGTTCCACCACGTACTTTAGAGAGCCATTCTGATTGAAAATGTAAGGGATGATGTTCGGGCTCTGGGTTGCCTATATAGACAGTAAATGGAGCCTTAACATTACCAAAAATACAAGGAACAGAGAATTTTTTCATATATTTAAGAATCTACTTTTATAAAATCTTTATTCATATTTATGTTATAAGAACCTATATGCAATTTACCATGATTGTAATTTGTCTGTAAAGAATAAAATATATTTTACTTACCTTAATGACTTGGTCTGTGTTTTACTAGCAGCTTTAGTTCTTAAGACTAATTTTTGCCAATAACCTTTACGTTCATTTTCTGGGCCAATATCGGCATTTAAGAAACCCATTTTTTCAGAAAATATTTTATTGGTCCAATAGCCAATAGGGTCAACTATGCCGACTATTTTATCTTCTTCAAGCTCGAGTTTTCTCTCGTCGTCTTCTTCAGTAGGTTTTATGTATAATTTTTCTTGTTTTTCTAATTTATAATCTTCTTGCTCGGAAAGAATAGAATCATTTTCATTTTTTATTCTTTTATGCAGAAGATAAAATAATAAAAGCAGCAATAATACTATGACTATGAAAGCTAAGATGCTTAATAATATTGACATTTTCTGTGCTCTTTCAATAAGCTTTGATTTTAATCTATTTATATTTTATATGGGAGTAAAACCATATCTTTTAAAGGTTTGTTTTGCAGTTTCTGATTTAAGAAATTCTAAAAAATTCTTTGCAAGTTTAGTATGTTCGCCAACAACTACTGCGGCTTGATAAATTATGGGGTCTTTATTATTCTCGGGAAATATAGAAATAATATCGACATCCTTATTATTATAAGCATCGCTATAAAAAACAATACCAGGATTTTTTCCATAAGTTAAAAGATATATGGTATCTGTCGCACCATTAGCCCGAATAATTTTATTTTCAATATTTTGCCATAATGGAAAATTATTTTTTTGCCCTAAATTATTTATAGAATTCTTGCTGTATAAGCCTAAGGAGGTAGTGTCTGGATCACTCATTACTATTAGTGACCTGCGACTGACATTTTGTAATTGTATAAAACTATTAGCTTTTTTATTTAACTTCTTATTTAAAGGTAGGTCTTTTGGGCTAACTAAGGCTAATTTATTTTTAAATAAATTGCTAATAGAAGATATATCTATTAGTCCTTCTTGTTGTAAATTAGTTATAAATTGTTTATGCGAGGATATAAAAATATCAGCATTTTCACCAGCAGTTATTTTGTCGGCAAGAGTCGCTGAATCATCGTAAGATGAGGTAATTGAGACATTATTTTTGCGAGAATATTCTCTAATAATTTCAGTTAGGGCCTTACTCATGCTGGCATCAGCTAGGATGCTTAAATTGTTGGTGCTATCTTTAATTTCTGTGCAGTAAGCAGCTCTTGCTGTTGTTAGTAAAAACAGCAAGATTAGATTGAAAATTATATTCAACATTATATTAGGTGAGATAGATAGATTGAAATTTTTAATCTTTGGCATATAATTCATTAGGATCTATTTTTACCTCTTGATTAATTATTATATTATTTTCTTTAACCGTTTTGAAAAAGCAGGATTCACGACCGGTATGACACGCTACTCCAGTTTGTTTTATAATGGCTAATAAACAATCATCATCACAATCTATTCTTAACTCTAATAATTTTTGAATCTGACCTGATTCTTCCCCTTTACGCCAAAGTTTTTTTCGTGAACGCGAAAAATAATGTAGATATTTAGTTTCTAAGGTTAAATTAACTGACTCTTTATTCATCCAGGCAAACATCAAGATATTTTTATCTTGATCTTGAACAATTACTGGAATTAAACCATCTTGGTTAAATCTTAGATTTTTTATAATTTCTGTATACATATAATTATTTTAATTATTTATTTTTAGGTTTTTTAATATTAGTAGCATTTTTTAAACGTTTAAAGCCATTTTCGAGATCTTTTATAATATCTTCGCTGTTTTCGAGGCCAATATATAAACGGACGCATAGACCTTTTTTAGTCCATTTTGTAGCAGTTCTAATTGGCTTAGGATCAAAAACCATAACTAAACTTTCAAATCCACCCCAAGAAGCGCCAATCCTGAATATATCGTAATTGTTAATCATGTTGCATAATTGATCAAAATTATATTCTTCATTCAAAATAAAAGATAATAAACCAGTAGCGCCACTAAAATCACGTTTGAATATTTTATAATCAGGATGGGATTTAAGATTTGGGTATAAAACTGCACTGACTTCTTTACGTTTCTCAAGCCAATTGGCAACTAAATTGGCACTTTCTTCATGGCGTTTTAGTCTAGTTGCCATGGTTCTTAGGCCTCTTAAAGCTAAATAACAATCATCGGGACTAGTTGCAGAGCCTAAATTATGATGCATTGCTGATATTTTATCATAAGCCTCGCCACTTGCAGATACCGTTCCTAAAAGTAGATCGGAATGGCCACCAATATACTTAGTTGCAGCTTGTATGGATACATCTGCACCTAGGTCAATTGGTCTTAAATAAAGTCCGGTAGCCCAAGAATTATCGACTATAGTGATAATATTTTTAAGTTTAGCTACTTTACAAATAGCCGGAATATCTTGAAGCTCAAAAGTTAATGAGCCAGGAGATTCCATAAAAATTACTTTGGTATTTTTTTTGATTAATTTCTGGATGTCTTTACCAATTCTTGGGTCGTAATAAGTAGTTTCAATATTCAAGTTTTTTAATACATTGTTACAAAATCTACGAGTTGGTCCGTAAACTGAATCCACCATTAGCAAATGATCTCCTGCTTTAAGTAAAGCCAATAAGCTGTTGGTTATAGCGGCGAGCCCTGATGGTGAAATTAAAGCATATTTAGCATTCTCAAGTTCAGCTACGGCTCTTTGTAAAGCGTGAGTGGTTGGAGTTCCAGACGTGCCATATGAAAAATCTCTACTTCTTATACCTTCAGAAGTTTTATAAAAAGCCTCACCTTTACTGGCTTTGTTATAATCTTCTATAGTAGGAAATATTATAGTTGAAGATCTATAAATTGGTACATTTACACAACCATATTGAGTTTCGTCGATAGTTCCACTTCTGGTAATTAAGGTATCTTTTTTCATTCTTAATCTTTAAACCCCATCTTGTTATTTTAATATTTTATTATATTTAACTTTTGGCCTTTTTATGGTCTAATTAACATGATTTGCTTGACAATAGCAAGGATAGCCTTGATATTTCAGCCAGGATATTAGCCTTTATTATCTTTAAGTTACATTATATTACGAAAAATTTGTTAAAACTATATAAGAATGAGAAAAGAATGAGTAATTTGCCCTTCACCGATTTTAAAGTTGCTAATATTAACCTAGCGGAATATGGCCGGAAAGAGATTAGTTTAGCTGAATCTGAGATGCCTGGGCTTATGGCCTTACGTAAAGAATATGCAAATAATAAACCATTAAAGGGTGCTAAAATAGCTGGATGTTTGCATATGACAGTACAAACTGCAGTTCTAATTGAAACCTTGATAGATCTTGGCGCTACAGTTAGATGGAGTTCTTGTAATATTTTCTCAACTCAAGATGAAGCCGCGGCTGCAATAGCGGCAGCGGGCATTCCGGTTTTTGCTTGGAAGGGTGAAACAGATAGCGAATATGAATGGTGTATCGAACAAACCTTAAGAAGTAAAGATGGTTGGACGCCAAATATGTTGCTTGATGATGGTGGAGATTTAACTGCTATTGTTCATGCTAAACATCCTGATATTTTAGCAGGAATTAAAGGTGTATCTGAAGAAACTACCACTGGAGTTCATCGACTTTATGAGATGGAAAAAAAAGGCCAATTAAAAGTTCCAGCAATTAATGTTAATGATTCAGTTACAAAATCTAAATTTGATAATTTATATGGTTGTCGGGAAAGTTTGCCAGATGGTATAAAAAGAGCTACCGATATAATGATTGCGGGTAAAGTTGCTGTAATTGCCGGCTTTGGTGATGTTGGTAAAGGTTGCGCTTCGGCTCTAAAAGATCAAGGGGCTAGAGTTTTAGTTACCGAAATTGATCCAATATGTGCTTTGCAAGCGGCGATGGAAGGCTATCAAGTAGTTACTATGGAGACTGCTGCAAGTTTAGGAGATATATTTGTAACTGCAACTGGAAATGTAGGAATTATTACTTTAGATCATATGCGCGGGATGAAAGATCGAGCGATAGTTTGTAATATTGGTCATTTTGATAATGAGATTGATGTTGCGGCTCTAGCTAATCTTAAATGGACTGAAATTAAGCCGCAAGTTGATGAAATAACTTTCCCTGATGGCCATAGAATAATTTTGCTCGCTAAAGGTAGGTTGGTTAATTTGGGTTGTGCAACTGGTCACCCCTCTTTTGTTATGAGTACATCTTTTACCAATCAAGTTATGGCGCAAATTGAATTATGGAATAGTAATAATTATCAAAATAAAGTTTATATTTTGGCCAAAAAATTAGATGAAAAAGTAGCTAGGCTCCATTTAGATAAATTAGGAGTAAAGTTAACTCAATTAACTAAAGAGCAGGCTGATTATATTGCGGTTGATATTGATGGTCCGTATAAGCCTGATGCTTATAGATATTAATAATTAAATAGTCGGTTGTGAAAAAGTGTTTTTTTATAAAAAACACTTTTTTCTT
>CAYZBM010000036.1:0-19873 GCA_964476705.1 uncultured Rickettsiales bacterium
CGACTGGGAAAAAAGTGTTTTTTATAAAAAACACTTTTTCACAACCGACTATATATAAAAAAATTAGGTAAGCACAAGCTTTAACTGCCATATTATAGTACAGTATTTCATGATTGAAATGACCTATATATCTCAAGTTTTTCTTATAACCAATATAGTATCTTTAATATAGAATAACAAAGCCAGCGCCGGAAGCGCTATAAAAATACTTAAAGAGAAAAATCCTACCCACCCCATATAAGTTGCACTAATGCCCGAAAAAGAAGTAAGTAAAACATTACTTAAAGATGCAAAAGAACTAACTAAAGCATATTGCGTTGCTGTATATTTTCGATTACATAAACTACTTAAATAAGCCACAAAAACTGCAGCTCCCATTCCACCAGTAATATTTTCAACAGCAATAGTAGTAGCTAGCATTAAATCTTTATGTCCTACAAAATATTGGATAATAAATACCCCATTAGATAAAGCTTGTAAGATTCCACAAAATAATAAGCTTTTAAATAGACTAAAACGATAAACAATGTAACCGCCAACAAAACTACCAATAATTGAAGCTAGGAAGCCAAATATTTTAACAATATTTGCAATTTCAATCTTACTAAAACCTATAGATAAGAAAAAATTATAAGATAATAAACCTAAAAAAGCATCTCCAGCTTTATATAAAATAATAAATAATAAAACTGCAGCCCATTTTTTATTTTTTATAAAATTAGCAAAAGGCTCAACTATATTAATTCTAAGCCAAGCAAGGGTAAAAATATCATGATGTTTTTCTGGCTCTAAGTGAATATTAGGTTTAGGAGCCACCAAAGTTACCGCTAAACTGGCTAAAATAAAACTGGCCATAACAAAATAAGCTATTTGCCAATCGTAAAAACTAGCAATATATAAAGAGCCAGCACCAGATACTAACATTCCAACTCTATAACCAAAAATACTAAAAGCAGCTCCTGTACCCTGCTCTTTATCTTTAAGTAATTCAACTCGATAAGCATCAATAACAATATCTTGAGTTGCCGAAAAAAAAGCTAAGGCAAAACCAAATAAAATAAAATAGTAAATATTACTAATTTGAACGTTATAAGAAATTCCAATGATTGAAATAAATAAAAATATTTGCGCTGCAACCAGCCAAGATCTTCGTCTTCCTAATTTATTATAAAGAAAAGGGATCTTAAAATTATCAACCAACGGGGCCCAAATAAATTTTAAGGAATATGGTAAAGCAAAGGCCGCCGCATAACCAATAATTATTTTACTAAACCCATGCTCGGTTAGCATGGCAACTAAAGTTGATTTAGTTAAAGTAAGTGGCAACCCGCTAATAAAGCCAAAACAAAGGATAATTAGCATGTTAGAATTAAAACAGCTAAAAAATTGCTCTTTTTTTCTTATGATATTATTTAGTATTTTCTCCAATTATTCCCTCTTTTTTAATAAGACTAGCTAAACTACATAATGGCCTTGCACCTATATGTGTTATCACTTCTCCTGCAGCTAGATTAGCAATTTTTCCACATATAGGTAAAGCAAAATTATTTACATATCCATATAAAAACCCACTAGCATAAAGGTCCCCCGCTCCTGTGGTATCAACTAACGTCCCAATTTTACTTGCAGGAATATCATAATCTTTTTCTTTACCTATAATCTTACTACCTTTAGAGCCAAAAGTTATATTTATTACTTCACATTTATTTTTAATTTTTTTAATAATAACATCCATATCTTCATTCGGATATAAGGCCTTTATTTCAGCTTCATTACAAAATAAAATATCTATATTATCAAGCAGCCTTATAAAATCTTCACGGTTACGTTCAACACAAAACAAATCAGATAAAGTAAAGGCTATTTTAACTTGATGTTTTTTTGCCATAATAAATATTTTTTCGATAGCGGCTTTAGCGAGCTCTTTATCCCACAAATAACCTTCAATATAAATTACTTTGCTTTGAGCTATTACATCTTCACTTATTTCAGCAACTGATATCTCGGTAGAAGCACCCAAATATGTTGCCATACTTCTTTCTGCATCTGGAGTTACCGCAACAAAGCATCTGGCGGTTTTAGCTCCAGTTTTAACTTTAGTTACATAAGTTTCCACATTTAATGATTTCAAATCATGAATAAAAATATCCCCAAGAATATCTTCATGTACTCTACCGATAAAAGCCGTTTTACTACCTAGTGAGGCGAGACCTGCAATAGTATTTGCTGCCGATCCTCCCGACACTTCAGTTGCCGGCGGCATATTAGTATAAATTTCTTCGGCCTTAATTTCATCAATTAAAACCATTCCCGATTTAGCAAAATTATTTTTTTGAATAAAGCCATCATCCACAAAACTTAGTATATCAACTATAGCATTACCTACAGCGACTATATCATATTTTTTTATAATATTATTTAAGTTCTGATTATTCTTCATGACCTAACATTTCTCTAACTTTAATTAAATCTTCCATAGTATCAACCCCTATCGGCGTATCAGTAACAATAGCTATATCCACAATCATATCATTTTCAACAGCTCTTAATTGTTCAAGCTTTTCTCTAGTTTCAAGATAAGTTGGAGTTAAGGTCACAAATTTTTCTAAAGCCTCACGTGTGTAAGCATAAATTCCAATATGTTGATATATAGGACCTTCACCATATGGAACTCTACTTCTGGTAAAATAAAGTGCCCTGCCTACTTCTCCTTTTCTATTATGAAAAGTAATAACCGGCTTCACAATATTTGGATTATCCTCATCTGGCTTATCTTCAATTAAAGCACAAAGAGTGGCAATATCAGCCTTTGGATTTCGCTTTAATACTTCAAGAACTTTAGCAATCAATTTTGGTTCAATATTTGGCAAATCACCTTGTAAATTAATAATATATTTATAACGCTTAGCTTTATCTACAAAATCCAAAGCTTCATAAATTCTATCAGTGCCCGAAATATGCTTAGGATTAGTGAGTACAGCTTTCTGCATGTAAAATTTCGCCGTTATAGCAACTTCTTCTTCGCAGCACGCTATATAAATATCTGCGACCTTACTTTTAATTGCTTGCTCTACAACATGAATAAACATTGGTTTACCACATATATCGGCCAGAGGCTTACCAGGTAATCTGGTCGAAGCCATTCTTACGGGGATAATAATGACGGTATCTGGGTTAGAAGACATAAACAAACCTTTTAAAAACACTATTATAAACTATAGTAGATTAAAAAATGATTGACTACAAAATATACATATAATCAATCATTTTTATAATGCTACATCCCGGAATAAATCCGGACCAGGTTATCCTGAAAAAACATATACTTAAATACTATTTATGTTTTATTGAAGGATCCATAAATACATTCATTTAAATTAATAAATACTATATAAAAAATGCTAAAAACACCCCCGACTTATAGAGGATTAAACCAGCTTTGTAACCTCCTTTTTAGCAATAAATAAGAATAATTTCATTTATTTTAAATTTACTATTGACGACACAGAGTCAACCACGTATGTTGCAAACTCTTTTAAGGCAGAATGATCCCGTAGCTCAGTTGGTAGAGCATCTGACTTTTAATCAGGGGGTCGCGCGTTCAAGTCGCGCCGGGATCACCATCCGCCTTCGCTACGCTTCGGCACGACGAGCGGTAGCTAAGGAGCTGACAAAGCGAGAGAGACGGATGTCGCGACTAAGCTAATATCAGCAATTTCAAACAACTAAAGTAAGATTTATTTTTTCAGATATAGTTAAATTTTAAGTCATAGCGAGCGTAGGCGGACTTGATAAACAAAAAATATTATTAATAACAATTATAATATAGTATTTCATGATTGAAATGACGTATATTATGGATCCTTCAGCAAAACATAAATAGTATTATAAGTATATGTTTTTTCGGGATAACCTGGTCCCGGATTTATTCCGGGATGTAGCATTATAGATAGCAGATCGCTGATCTGCTAAATTTATTATATATGTATTTTATTGTCAATTCTTTCTTAATCTACTATACTTTACCTATATATAGCCAACTCTACCTACCCTCATTCCCCAACCACTCATCAACTTTTTTATCTATATCATATTTATTTTTCTCAAACCATTTCATTGCAAGCAAGGGATCAGAGCTAATTATCAACGATGATTTATCTATATTTTCCAGATTATACTCATTAGCCGAAATTATCAGTATTTTATCCCTAGCAAGTTTAGCTATAAGATTCAACCTGGTATATTTATCTTTATTATCTTCAAGCCACTTGGCACTTTTTATTCCAACATAATTATTATGTAAATCTTTTATAATTTCTAAGGTACTATCTTTATGTTTACCTTGAAAAAAAATTCTTTCAGCTATTTCATTGGTGTTGCCAAGTATTATTACTATTTTCTCGGCGGCATTTTTACCAATCCCGATATCTCTTATTATAAAATATACCAGACTTGCGGCATATGCGTGCTTGATAGCGTTGACAGAACCATTACTTATATGCTCTCTTTTTATTTCAGCAGAAGATTCCTTTTCAAACCACTGATTAGCTAGATAGGCTGATAACAAAGCTGCAAAAGCCATTATTATTAATATACCTGCTACTTTTTTTAGCTTCATTTGACTATTTTTCTAAACTACAATCACCAAAATTTCTGCATCTGTTACGGTATTAATAGTTAGTAAATTTTCATCAACAATCTCAGCGCCATCACCTTCATGCATTTTATTATTATTAATTTCCAAACTGCCTAATGATGCAAGTATATAAGCTTTATCTTTAATTGGTTGTTTTATAGTAGTACCTTGTTTAATTTTTCCACCATAGATTTTAGCATCTTGATAGATAAATAAAGCACCAGATTCTTTATCAGCAATATCTCCTGAAACTAACAAAGATAATTGTTCAGCTATAGCCTCTTTAGGAAATTCTTTAGCTTCCCATCTTGGTTCTACATTAAATTTATTGGGCCTAATCCAAATTTGATATAATTTAGTTTCTTGCTGTTCCAAGTTATATTCCGAATGCCTAACACCGCTGCCCGCACTCATTACTTGCACATCACCTGCGCTAGTTTTACCAACATTCCCCATACTATCTTTATGAGTGATAGCCCCTTTTCTGACATAGGTAATTATTTCCATATTATCGTGAGGGTGAGTTGCAAAACCACTTTGGCCTAAAATTATATCATCATTAATTACGAGCAAATTACCAAAGCCAGTTCTTTTGGGATTTCGGTAACTGGCAAAACTAAAATGATGGCGCGCATTAAGCCAACCATGATCTGCACTCCCTAATTCTTGATATGGGTATAAAGTGAACATATTTCTAACTCCTAATTTATTTAAGGTACCGGATCATAACCTCTTTTACCAAAAGGATGACATCTGATAATTCTTTTTAAAGCTAAATAACCACCTTTTATAGTGCCATATTTTTTAACTGCTTGTAGGGCATAAGAAGAACAAACCGGATCAAAACGACATGATGGCGGAAATAATGGCGATATTCCATATTGATAGAATAAAATCATTTTTCTTAAAAACCCTTTCATAGTCAAACCTCTAAAATATTTCTTAAAATACAAGATTATTCTTCATCACTAAAAGTCTTTTCTTACAAGGCTTTTAATGTTGGTATAAATTGCACGGGCTTACCTAAAGGCTCACCAATTAACTCATCATTATTCATAACTATATTGCCATGAATTATAGTATAAACTGGCTTGCCTTGTAATTTCATCCCGTGAAAAGGAGTCCAGCCACATTTAGTTTTCATGTCTTTATCTTCAACTACATATTTTTTTTGCATATCAACAATAGTAATATCCGCATCATAACCTGCAACTAACCTACCTTTAGTTACCATCTGGAAAACTCTAGCTGGAGATATTGCCATTAAATCAACTAATCTCGTTAAAGTTAATCTACCTTCATTTACATGATTAAGCATAACCGGTAATATAGTTTGCACTCCTGGCATACCCGATGGACTTGCAGGATATTCTTTTGCTTTTTCCTCCAAAGTATGTGGCGCATGATCAGAACCTAAAACATCAACTACTCCAACATCTATTGCATGCCATAAAGCATCTTGATGAATTTTTTCTCGAATTGGTGGATTCATTTGTAATCTAGTGCCCAATCGGTAATAATCATCACTGGTAAAGGTTAAATGCTGAGGTAAACATTCAACTGTGGCCACATCTTTATGCTGACTTAAAAAGTCTAATTCTTTTTTACTAGTTATATGTAAAACATGGATTTGTTTACCTAATTCTTTAGCTATAGTTACAATTCTTTTAGTGGCTAAAAAAGCTGTTTCTTCATCTCGCCATATAGGATGAAATTTAGGATCCTTACCATTTTCGGCAATATGAAAACGTTCTTTTAATCTATTTTCATCTTCAGCATGAATAGCCACGCGGCGGGTGGCCTGTTTTAAAATATTTCTTAAATATTCATCATCTTTAACTAGTAAACTCCCTGTTGAACTACCCATAAAGATTTTAATCCCCGCGCAACCTTCGAGCATTTCAAGTTTATGCCAATCTATTTCAGGGTCAGGAGTTCCACCCATATAAAAAGCATAATTACACCAGGCATTTTTTCCCGCACTATTTAATTTATATTGTAAGGCTTCAACACTAGTGGTCGGCGGATTAGTATTAGGCATTTCAAATATACTAGTAATACCGCCCATAACTGCAGCTTTAGTTCCATGAAACAAATCTTCTTTATGTTCTAATCCCGGCTCTCTAAAATGAACTTGCGAGTCAATCATTCCTGGAAGTATATGTAGATTTTTAGCATCAATTACTTTATCAGCTTTTTTGGCATCAAGCTCACCAAAATCAACTATCTTACCATCTTTAATTGCAATATCCGCAATTTTAATGCCAGATGGCAATACACAAGAGCCATTTTTAATCAGCAAATCATAATTCATAGTTTATATCCTTTTAAAAAATCTTCGATTGCCATAATTTTTTTGCCTTCTCTTTGGATTATTTCCGGTTTAATAATTCCATCTTTAGCAGCTATAGTTAAACACTCATCAATAACCTGACCGGTAACATTATGAGCTAAATTACTGGTATATTTTTCATAAGCAGCTTTTAATATTTTTATTCTCTCACCCCTAAACTTAAACCAAGCCCCAGGATAAGGATTAAAGCCCCTGATCAAATTATAAATATCTTCTACTTTATTATCAAAATTTATTTCCGCTTCTTTTTTATCTATTTTTTTAGCATAACAGGCCAGAGAGTCATCTTGTTTAACTACTATATATTTATTTTCGGCAATTTGCTCTATAGCATTAATTAAAAGATTTGCGCCAATTTTAGCTAAAATATCATGAAGTTCTGAAGCATTCATATTGTCATTTATTTTTACTTCTTCTTTTAAAATCATGCCACCCGTATCTAAACCGGCTTCCATTTTCATGATCGTAATGCCGGTCACTTTATCTCCAGCTAAAATAGCTCTTTGGATTGGGGCTGCTCCTCGCCAACGGGGTAATAAAGATCCATGAATATTAATAAACAAAGCTGTACTTAAGAATTCTTGTGGAATAATTAAGCCATAAGCTGCAACTATTACCAAGTCAGCTTTTAAATTTTTAAATATTTCAAGCTCTTCCTCAGATTTTAAACTCCTTGGAATTAACACTGGAATATTATTATTTTCGGCTAAAATATGTACAGGTGACTTATTTATTTTTTGGCCCCGCCCTGCTTCTTTAGGATCCTTGGTATATACAGCAATAACATTTTTATTTTCTGCCAATAATTTTTGCAGAGCATGACATGCAAAATCAGGCGTTCCCATAAAAATAATTTTCACAATTTTAGACCCTTAATTAAAATTTATTAATCAGAATTTTTTAATGCTAGTTTCTTAATTTTCTTAACCTTCCGCATAATAACATCACGTTTAAGTTTTGAGATATGATTAATAAAAACTATCCCATTTAAATGATCAATCTCATGTTGAACGCAGGTAGCTAGCAGCTCATCACATTCCATAACTTGCTCTGCACCATTATAATCTAAATATTTAACTTTTACTATTTTAGGCCGAGTAACTAAAGCTCTTTGGTCAGGAAATGATAAACAACCTTCATCATAAATATTTTTTTCTTCTGAAGCCGATATTATTTCTGGATTAATTAAGTGATAAACTTTATCTGCAATTTCCATAACTAGAATTCTTTTATGTACTCCAACTTGTACTGCAGCTAAACCTACTCCTTCTTCATGCCGCATGGTCTCGACCATATCATCCATAAATTTCTGTAGTTTATCATCAATTTTAGTAACTTTTTCTGAACAGATTAATAATCTAGGATCTGGTGCGGTTACTAAAGGTAATATTGTCATATTTTTACCCTTTCTATAATTTCATTTTTACCTAATATTTCCATAACTTCAAACATGCTTGGTGACATATGAGAACCAGTTATACAAGCCCGAAGTGGCGACATAATTTGATTTAATTTTAAACTATGGATTTCAGAAAATTTACGTAAATTTTCCTCTAAGCTAGTTTTGTTCCACTCATTGATAGTTTTTAATAACTCTAAAAGCTGTGGTAAAATATCTTTAGCATCCATAATATCTTTTTGCGCTTTATCGGTAATATTTTTAGGTTTTGATATATAAAATAATGAATTATCAGCAAGTTCTTTAATAGTTTTTGCTCTTTGTTTTAACTCTTTTATACCTTGAAGTAATCTATTTTGAGACAACTCATCAATATTAGTTTCTAATTGCGCTAAAACTAAATCAAGTAAAATTTTATCTTCCGTTTGTTTGATATAATGAGAATTTAAGGAATTTAATTTATCAAAATCAAATCTTGCTGCCGACTTTCCTATATTTTCTAAGTTAAACCAACTTATCGCTTGTTCATCATCAATAATTTCATCATTACCATGACTCCAACCTAAACGTAATAAATAATTCCGTAAAGCATTTGGTAGATATCCCATATCCTTATAAGCATCAACACCAACCGCGCCATGTCTTTTAGACATTTTAGCGCCATCCATCCCATGAATAAGTGGTATATGAGCGAAGATTGGCACCTCCCAACCTAAAGCATCATAAATTACTTTTTGTCTAAAAGCGTTAGTTAGATGATCATCACCTCTAATAATGTGAGTTACTTTCATATCATGATCATCAGCAACCACAGCTAACATATAAGTTGGAGTACCATCGCTACGGAGCACTACAAAATCATCTAAAGTTTCATTAGATACTTCAACTTTACCTTGTACCTTATCATAGATAATAGTTTTGCCAGTTAGTGGAGCTTTAATTCTAACTACCGGCTTTACATCTTTGGGTGCTAATTTAGGATCCTTATCCCGCCAAATTCTAGGATATAGAAATGAAGTTTTATTTTTTACCGCTTCAGCTCTTAAAGCATCAAGTTCCGCAGGGCTTGTATAACAATAATAAGCTTGGCCCTTATCTAACAACATTTGAACTACTTCAGCATGTCTTTTTTGATTATCAGATTGTAATACATAATTATCATTATGATTTAGACCCAGCCAAGAAAGTCCACTAAAGATAGCATCTATTGCTGGTTTTGTGGAACGGGCTTTATCAGTATCTTCAATTCTAAGTAAGAACTTACCGTTATTTGCCTTGGCGAAAAGCCAGTTAAATAATGCAGTTCTTGCCGAACCTATATGTAAAAATCCAGTAGGTGATGGGGCAAATCTTGTGATAACCATTTTATCTATTTCCAATATTTTGTTATTTTTTTATTACTTTTTTATATTGTATATATAGCAAAGTTCTACTATAAAATAAAGATAAAGCCGGATTAAAAGCAAACTTTAAATATTTTATCTCCCTATGTTAGGAAAACCGGCTATAACATCCAAAATAATTACAGTTTATTGGCAAAAATTCAAAGAGCTTTTAAGCCTTGAAAGCCTACAATTATTCCTATTTTTACCCTGGTTTATGGCTGGAGGGATAATTTTTTATTTTGTAAATGACTATGATTTTAACTTATATATTTTAATTTCCACAATTTTAATAGCTTTAATTTTTACATATTTTCTTCATAGAAACTTTTTATTACTGTGGCTTGGTTTATTTATTATTTTTTTTCTTTTAGGAATTACCTGTATAGTACTCAAAGCTAATTTAATTAAAGAACCAATTTTAAAGCACAAAATTAACAACGCTTACATTACCTGCGTCATCAAAAAAATTGAACTAAGACCAGAAAAATATCGCTTAACAATAAGTGACATAGTAATCCCGCATTTAAAAGCCAAAGATACACCGAAAAATATTTATATTTATTTAAAAGACCAAGATCAAAAACTAAATATTGGCGATCTAGTCAAATTTAAAGCCGTGCTATATCCCTTACAATTGCCGCTTATCCCCGGAGGATATGATAGTAGAATTGATGCTTATTTTAATCAGGTAGGAGCCATAGGTTTTAACTCCGAACCAATAAAAATCATCGCGCATAAAAAACAAATTACTATTTTAAATATTATTAATAATTTCCGTAATGATTTAAGTAAAAAATTATTTGCCTTAATGGATCATGAAGGAGCCAGCATCACAATAGCGCTATTAGTTGGTGATCAAGGAGCTATATACCAAAAAGACTATCAAACTATGAGAAATAGTGGCCTGGCGCATATTTTATCAATATCCGGTATGCATTTATCATTAGTGGCTATAATAGTTTTTTATTTAAGTCGTTTATTTTTAGCCTTAATTCCAAAAATTAATCTACATTATAATATTAAAGCAATAGCTGCCTTTATCGCTTTAGTTATCAGTTTTATCTATTTAATTTTCGCAGGCTACCCTATTCCTGCAATTAGGGCTTTTATCATGACAGCCTTAGTGCTTATCGCCATAATGCTGGACATCAAAGCAACCCCAATTCGCTCACTAACCTTAGCTATTATAATTATTTTATTATTTCAGCCAGAAGCAGTTATCTCGGCAAGTTTTCAAATGTCAGCCGCCGCCGTAGTGGTTTTAGTTACAGGTTATGATTATTTAAAAAAATATAGTAAAAAATCAATTGATCAAAGTTTATTATATAAAATCTTTAATTATTTTTTACTGCTGATTTTTTCCTCAATTTTAGCAACCTTAGCCACCAGCGCTTATAGTATCTATAGCTTCAAACAATATTCTAATGTAGCAGTATTAGCTAATTTAGTGGCGATACCACTTAGTTCTTTTGTAATAATGCCATTAATCTTAATGAGCTTATTTTTACTACCATTTACTCATTCATATATTACAAATTTAGTTTTAGATTTTGCTGAATTTTCGATTTTTCTTTTAATGCGCTGGGGTGAATATGTAAGCACTCTTCCCTTTGCTAAAACCAGTTATACCCAAATAAGTGATGGAGCAATTATTATAATAACTATTGGCGGATTATTATTATGTCTACTTAAAACCAAATTAAGATTAAGCGGTTTGCTTTTAATTATAATTGGCTTAATTTATAATTTAAAGCCTGCACAATTGCCGGATATTATTATAGGAGAAAATGGCAAAATTTTTGCCCTAAAAGACGAGCATAATAATTTAATATTTTCTAGTAAAAATATCCCCACAATAATTCAAAATAGTTGGCCAATTTTAGATAAAAATAATAATAAACTTAAAACTATTTACGGTTATAAGAGCAATTATTTTAGCTGCACAAATAATGGTTGCACTTTTAAAAAAAATAACAAAACTGTGCTTATTGCAACACATCAGAGTTTTTTAGATAAAATAGGACAAAAAAATGAAGTTTTTAATCTACTTATAAATTTAATTCCCTATAGCTACTATAATTATGATAGTGAAAATAAAATGATAAATAATTTTTATACTCATAAATGCGGAAGTGTGGCAATTTATTTTACTAAAGGAACTAAAGAATTAAAAATAACTAGTGCAAAGGGCCAAAAACGGCATAAACCCTGGGAAATATAGCAAAAGCTAGCGTAAAAAAGATTGTTTACTCTATATAAGTGCTAGCACATAATTATGAAGAAATTATTACAATTTCAAAAATAAATAGCCTAATTATGCAAATAATTCTCTGTACCTTACTTGACTGTCTATGTTACAATTTAAATTATGAGATATAAAATTAAAAACTTAAGAATTAAAGTTAATTTTTTAAAAGGTTAGGTATTTATCATATGAGCATAACTAGCACCATATCAGATAGGGTTTATGAGAAGGGTCTACTTGATTCTAAATTACAAAAAAGTGGGCCTCAAAGTAGATTAATGGAGGCTCATCTAAGTAGTCAGCAACTAGCAGTCTTTAAAGGTATAGGGATAGAATTAAACAATCCCGCAGTAGCAAGTCAAGTGAACGGAACAAGTGTTGACAACGGTAAACATGGTGGTATAACCAGATAGTAGTTAAATTAATTGCTAGTTGTTTTAGTTACCTTATAATTAAAGAAAATGCCGGTGGACAAAAGTACTGAGATAAAGCCTATCCCCTTAAATTTTTATAGTGCAAAACCCTGGCTTAAAAGTCTAGTACTGCATTATGTCGAAACTCATCAATTATTACCAGCTGGTGTTTTAATGGTACCTCTTGCTTCTTTAACTAGAGCTATTGAGAATGTAATTAATATTTACGGTAACTTCCCCCAATCAACTTATCAGTTTTTAAAGCAAACTATTAATCCGCTTTTTGAGCCTAATGAATATTACAATACTATTTACTTAAAATTAAAAGAAATTGCCGCTGATGAAAATCGGCCAAATTTTTATATATTAGCCGAAAGCCTATTATATTTAAGAAGATTATTTGAAAAAGATACAGAGTTTTTAGAAGATAGTTTTTCTACTGAATTATCATTACTTCCCGGCACTCCCGAAGAACAAGTACAAAATTTAAGTATCGCCCTGCATAACATAACCAAAGTGCATGTTAACCAGATAGTTAAAATGATCAGAGCAATGATCTAACTTGAAAAAATATAAATCAGCAAAAGATACTACTCTACAGTTTGGCTATAGTAGTAGCTGTAGGGTTATGATTATCTACTAATTCCACCCGACGGCTGATGAGTCTGAGTAGCAGTCTGAGTGAGAACGGCATTTTGTGCGCTTTCGTTAACTAAGTTGCTTAAGTTATTATCTATTTCTGCTTTAGGTTTCTGGTTGGCCTCATTAGACATCAGTGATCCACCTCCTGCTTTAGGTAATGGCTCAACAGCATCATGAGCACCTGCGGCTGCAGTTGTAGAAGCAGCTGTTGCAGGAGTATCTGTTTTAGATTTTTTATCCTCTGTCCACTCCTGTAAGCCATCATAAACTTCTGTAAGTATTACTATATTCCCCATGCTATCCACAATACAAGCACGCTCATAACAAGAACCTGCTTTAACACTAGCATCAGTACTGCTCATATAGGATAAACCTTTGGAATCTAAAAATTCCTGCGGGACAACTATCTCGTCTTTCGGGACATCCATATGGCCGTCACCCATCCAATGCATATGCAGTTTAACACCATATTTCGTACTATTGCTAACCCATATATCCTGTTGATCTAGAAAAGGCCTATTTTTTTTATTATTTATTTCTTCTTGGGAGTGGTCAGCTGCATCACCCACGACGTATTCGCTTTTGTTTTTTTTGTTAGAAATAGTATACATACTAGGAGTTACACGATTTGATAAAAAACCCCCGTCAGGTGCTTTACCTACTCCGGCTGCAGGTACATTACCTGCATATGCTACGGCTGCAGATGCATTATCTACATATGCATTACCTGCATATGCATTATCTGCATATGCATTACCTACATATGCATTATCTGCATATGCATTACCTACATATGCATTATCTGCATATACTACGTCTGCATATACTACGTCTGCATGGTTTTTTGATGGAGTAGTTCCACCTATAGGCAGTCCATCTTGCAAATTTTGCTTAGTTGTTTCTGGTTTGTTAAATAAAAAACTTTTGATTATTGCCCATAGGCTTGCTGGAGGTGCTATTGATTCGTTCTCTTCTTCTTTAACTTCTTGAATTGGATTTAATCCTTTTTCATTAGACATACAACTAATCTCCATAAATCATTAAAAATACTATTTAAGCATAGGTAATTATATCTTTAATTATTTAACAAACAGTTAATGAGATTTTAGATTCTTTATATTTAAAATAATTACTAGGAACCTTAAGATTTCTCTAGTTTTTAGGCTAAAATTAGGTTAATTTTGAGCTAGTTTTTAATAATTAAGGTTAGGTAAACATAAATAGTATTATAAGCTTAGTACTGGACATAAATCTTAACGCGAATAAAAATTAATACAATCAATAATGTTACCTTAAGGAAAAATTGACGGAAACTAAGTAAATCCCTCCAATCCGCATACCGCCCCCGATCAAGTCGGGAACCGAATTAGTGAACTTATACAGGGATGACGTTTTTTGCAAACTTTGCGGAAAAATAGCAATTTAGATGTTTATATTAGTAGTTATTTAGTTATTAAATTACGTTAAGATTTATGTCCAGTACCAAGGTTTGCTTTTTAAACCGGGTTGAGAATTTTTTTAACATTATAGTCTTAGTACAAATAAAAATAACCCACCAAATAAATCAAATTCCCACTCAGCGAAATCAGAAATAATTGTTTTAAATTTTTAGATATCGCTCCAAAAAATACTACAACTAATGCACCAAAAATAGGAAATGGAGCAAAAATTAATAGACTAGATAAATATTTACGAAAGAATTTCGAAATCTTAGCAAATTTAGTTGTCATATCATCAGTAGGAGTTGGAATTTTGAAGGCCAACATAAAAAATTTACCTAGAAAAACATTCACTATAACTGCCAAATTTAAACCTAAAAAAGAACTAATAATTACCAAAGGAATGCTATAACTATGAAAGGCTTTTACTGCTAATATTGCCGTATAATCCTGAATTGGTAATAATAAAGCAACCAATAAACTATCGGTAAAACAATATAATAAAAGTTCACTTAAGCTCATATATTAGTCCTTATAATTAAAACTTACGTTCAATAGTATATAATGCTAATTCACGTAACAAATCAGCTTTTTTACCAAAAGTATGTAAATGGCCAATAGCTTGCTCGGTTAAAATTCGTGCTTGTTCTTTTGCCTTCGTTCTACCTAATGCGCTCACAAAAGTAGGTTTACCTGCAGATTTATCAATTCTCGATATATTGTCATCATTAGCAATTTCAGCATCAAGTAAGTCATCAGTAATTTGAAAAGCTAAACCTACATCGTAAGCAAAGTTTTTAAGTAATTTACGTAAATTAGGCGCGGCATTACCAAGTATAGCTCCAGACTCACAAGAAACCGCAAATAACTCACCAGTTTTAAGGCGTTGCAAATATATTATCTCATTAATATTTAATACTTCATTATCAGAAATAATATCAATCATTTGCCCCCCAACCATACCACCTAAGCCGGCAGCTTTAGCAATAGTTTTAATTAATTCACAGCGAATAGCTGGACTATGATGAGTTGATTGATCGGATAAAATCTCAAAAGCTAAAGTAAGTAGTGCGTCACCTGCTAAAATAGCGGTAGCTTCATCAAATTTAATATGACAACTTGGTTGCCCCCTGCGCATATCATCATCATCCATAGCCGGTAAATCGTCATGTATTAAAGAATAAGTATGGATAAACTCAATAGCAGCAGCAGTTTGCAATGCGGACTCTTTACTTACACCAAATAAGCTAGCTGTAGTTACCGTAAGAAAAGGTCTTAATCTTTTACCAATAGATAAAGCCGAATAACGCATAGCATCTATTAAACGATCTTTACGTTCATCTTTAGACTCAGGAAGAATATTATCCATTTTTTCTAGCAAAAGATTAGCCACATTCTCAAGCTCAGCTTCCATACCCTTAAACATACAAACAACCTATATAGTATATAATATAAAAAAACTTAAAAAAAACCTGGAGTCAGATATTTCTCAAATTAAGAGATAAATGAAACCAGGTCTTTATTTTAAAAAGAATAAATTTGAATTAATCCAATTATAGTAGACCTACTTCTTTAAAGTATCTCACAGCTCCAGGATGTAAAGGCGCAGTATTACCTTCTTTAACTAGGCTTTTGCGGTCTAGATTAACAAAAACCGGATGTAAAGTTTTAAAGTTTTTGAAATTTTTTGGAGAAAAGACTGATTTAACAATTGAATAGGCTAAATCTTCGTCTAAATCGACAGAAGTAACTACCGTAGCTTTCACCCCAAAAGTTTTGATATCATTAGGATTACCTGCATACATGCCACCTGGAATAGTTGTATAAGCATAATATGAATTTTCTTTCACTAATTTATCTATTTGCGGATCATCAATAGTAACTATTCTAACATTACAAGAGGTAGCGGCTTCTTGTACCGCACCATTTGGATGACCAGCACTATAGACCATGGCATCGATTGTACCATCACATAAAGCTTGTGGTTGATCAGAACCTTTTAGCTCAACAGCCTCTTTAAAGTTATTTTTAGTCCAACCTTTAATCGCCATTACCACTTCCATAGTAGCACGATTACCTGAACCCATATTACCAATATTTACTTTTTTACCTTGTAAATCATTTAAGGTCTTAATTTTAGAATCAGCCCTTACTACCAAAGTAAAAGCCTCGGTATGCAAGGAAAATAATGACCGTAAATCTTTAAAAGGACCAGCCTGCTTAAATTCTTCAGGACCAGTACCATTATAAGCATTATATTGCCAATCAGATTGAACAATAGCTACATCTATTCTATTTTCATCATCCAAGCTATTTTTCTTATTTGAACGGGCGCGTAGAGCCAAAATATTATCAACAGAACCACCAGTTGATTCTACAGTACATCTAACTTTACGTTGACGGTTTTCTTCTTTCATTCCGTTAAATAAACGGCAAATAGCACCACCTGCTGGATAATATACTCCAGTTACACCACCGGTACCTATAGTAAAAATCTCTACCGCATTAGCACTAGCTGGAATAACAACCGTAGATAAAACACCCATAACAGCCGAAAATGTTATAGCCTTCAAAAATTTAATACACTTCATCGATTTTCCTCGTTGAAAAATTTACGAACTAAAAAGAAATCTAAATAAAAACTTCAAAAATAAGCCTCAAAAGCAGTCTTAAGTACAGAACCCTATAAAGCCCTATAGTTTTAACATAATACTCCAGTTCGAACAAGAACATTTAACTTAAAGCTTACAAAATAGTCTTGCAAGCCTCAGTTAAAGCTTTATCCAGCTTAAATATGATCTCATCTATATGATTTTTATTAATAATAAAAGGTGGCATAAACATAATATGATCGCCAATCTTACCATCAATGGTCCCACCCATAGCATAGCACATTAAGCCTTCTTCCATAGCTTTTGCCTTAACTATAGCATTAAATTTAAGCTTAGGATCAAGAGGTTCCTTAGTTTTTTTATCTTTTACAAATTCAATACCATAAAATAACCCACGCCCTCTTATATCACCAACAAACTCATGAGCTTGAAATTTATCAACTAAAGCCTGTTTAAGTAAATTACCCATATCATTGACATTAGCTAGCAAATTATCTTCTTCGATGGTTTTTTGCACCGCAAGCGATGCTGCACAGGCCGTAGCATGACCAATATAAGTATGTCCATGCTGAAAAAAACCTGTACCATTAGTTATGGCGTCATAAATTTGCCCAGAACAAATTGTAGCACCTATTGCTTGATAACCAGCACCCAAGCCTTTAGCTATAGTTACTATGTCTGGAATAACATTATCATGTTCTGAGGCAAACAAAGTACCGCATCTACCCATACCACACATTACTTCATCTAAAATCAATAATACGCCATATTTAGTACAAATTTCTCTAATTCGCTTTAAATAACCATCTACTCCGGGAACACAACCTATTGTAGCACCTACCACCGGCTCTGCAAAAAAAGCCATCACATTTTCAGCTCCCAATTCTAGAATCATACTTTCTAGCTCATTGGCTACACGCTGACCATATTCAAAAGAGGTCTCATTATCTTGTTTACCGCGATATTCATAACAAGCAGAAATATGCTTCATATCAACCAGAACAGGCTTATATTGCTCTCTTCGCCATTTATTACCTCCAGCAGATAAGGCACCTAAAGTATTACCGTGATAACTTTGCCACCTAGCAATAACATATTTTTTTTCAAACTTGCCAATTTCACAAAAATATTGCCTAGCTAATTTAATTGCTGTCTCTACGGCCTCAGAACCACCAGAGACAAAATAGACTCTGTCTAAACCTTTAGGCGCCTTTTTAATCAAAAAATCTGCTAATTCTTCCATAGGCTCTGTAGTAAAAAAGCCGCTATGAGCATAAGTAATCTTATTAATTTGCGTAGTTATAGCCTCAATAACTTTAGGATGGCTGTGACCTAAGCAAGACACCGCGGCCCCACTACAACCATCTAAATAACGTTTTCCTTTATTATCTATAATATATACCCCATCACCTTTAACTGCTGTGGGAAAATTTTGTTTGTTATGACGATGAAACACATGCGACATGGTAAGTTCTCTCCAAAAATAAAAGAATAATACTAGCTTAATAGAATTGAATATTTAAGACAATATTACAAAATATACAAATAATAACTTAATAACTTACATTTTTATTGCTTTTGAAGCATTTTTATTTATATATGACTCTTTAGAGCTACCCTAGTGTAAGCGTTAATTATTATATTAATAATATTACTTTATATTACTTAAATTTAAAGGAAATTTTGTGAAAGATCTTGAAAATAACAAAATAGTCGCAGCAATTTTAGTAGCAGGCCTTCTCGCCCTTGTTTCTGGTAAAGTTGCTAATTTTTTATATCAGCCAGATAAAATTGTAGATAAACGCGGCTTTCAAATTGAAAACACAGAACAAACTGCAGCTACAGAAGATGCTGCTAAAGAAGAAGCTCCTATTGATATTAAAGCATTGCTTAGCAAAGCTGATGCTAATAAAGGCCAGGAAATATTCAAAAGATGTGGTACCTGCCATACTAATGTTGCAGGTGCAGGTCATAGAATTGGACCAAATCTTCATGGGGTAGTAAATGCACCTATAGCTCATCATGCTGACTTTGCTTATTCTGACGATGCCAAAAAAATAGGTGGCAATTGGACTCACGAGAATTTATTTAAGTTCTTAAGCAAACCAAGAAGCTTCATAGCTGGAACTAAAATGACCTTCGCTGGCTTAAAAGATCCAAAAGAAATTGCTGATGTGATTAAATATTTGGAACAAAATTAGCAATAACATTTTGTAAAGCTAGTTTATGCCTATAAGTAATATTCAAGTATTATTACCACGATCATAATTTATTTATGGAGATTTATTAGCATGAGCGATCAACATTATATCTGGATAGTAATTGGTATTATTCTTATAGCTTTAGAAATTTTTGGCCTATCTGGTATTGGTTTTATTTTTATTGGCTTAGGCTCTATTTCTTTAGGTGGGTTACTAGTTTATAACATAATAAAAGATCCTAGTATTTTCAGCCAATTATCCATTTTAATTCTTTGCTCACTTATATGGACCGGAATATTGTGGTATCCTTTTAAAAAATTAAAATCTAACAAAAAGGGATTTTTAAATATTATTGGCCAAAGAGCAACAGTTTATAATACAGCAATTAAAGCTGGTGAGATTGGTGAAATTAGTTGGTCAGGGTCAGTTATGCAAGCTAAGATTTCAGCAAATAGCACCGAACTACTCATAGAAAGTGGTAAGATTGTCTATACAGGGCTACCTCATTAAAAAATATTAATATCCAATAAAACAATAATATCTTAAAC
>CAYZBM010000037.1:0-19651 GCA_964476705.1 uncultured Rickettsiales bacterium
TTTGTTCAGGATCCATAATATAGGTCATTTCAATCATGAAATACTATAGAAAATAATTTGCTGGATTATTGATCCTAAAAAACAAAAAAATGGCTGCAAGAAAATAATTTTTTGCAGCCATTTCTATATTGTATTAAAAAGAAAATATTATTGTTCTTCTCTATTTTTACTTGCTGAACTTTCAAGAGCCGCACCTAAGATATCTCCTAAGCTTGCTCCAGAATCAGCCGAGCCATATTCAGCTATAGCTTTTTTCTGCTCAGCAACTTCTAAAGCTTTAATTGATAAACTTACACTACCTTTAGCTTTATCAACTGTAACTATTTTAGCATCGACTTTATCACCGACCGCAAAACGATCTGCGCGTTGATCAATACGATCTCTTGCTAAATCAGAACGCTTAATGAAGCTTTTAATGCTTTCATTAATTGTAACTTCAATACCTTCTTCTTTAACATCAGAAACTACACAAGTTACTTGCGCACCTTTCTTCAAACCTTCAACCAGTTGTTGTTTTGGATCTTCAGATTTTTGTTTAACACCTAAAGAAATACGCTCCTTAGCTGCCTCAATACCCAGAACTTTTACCTCTATTGTTTGACCAACAGCATATTTTTTAATTTCTAATTCTGGATTATCTTCCCAAGTAAGATCAGAAACGTGAACTAAACCGTCAACACCATTACTTAAACCAACAAATAGACCAAAATCAACTATATTTTTAATTTCGCCACTTATCACAGTCCCAATAGGATTATTGATAGCAAATTTTTCCCAAGGATTTTCATCACATTGTTTCATGCCTAAAGACACGCGATGTTTAGTTGGATCAATTTCTAAAATCATCACTCTAACTTCTTGACCTGGAGTTAAAAACTTGCTTGGATGAGCATTATTTTTAGTCCAACTAATTTCAGAAACGTGAACAAGTCCTTCAATACCAGTTTCGATTTCAACAAAAGCACCGTAATCAGTGATGTTAGTTACAACACCTTTATGCATAGAACCTTTAGGGAAACGATCAACAATACCTTCCCAAGGATTACCTTCTAATTGTTTAACTCCTAAAGAAATTCTCTTAGTTTCATCATTAAATTTAATAACTTTTACTTTAATTTTTTGTCCTAAGCTTAAAACCTCAGATGGGTGATTAATTCTTTTCCATGAAATGTCAGTAACATGCAATAAACCATCAACACTTCCTAAATCAACGAATGCACCGTAATCCGTAATATTTTTAACAGTACCTTCAAGAACTAAACCTTCCGAAATATTAGATAACATTGCAGAACGCTCTTCTCTTCTTGATTCTTCTAAAATTGCCCGGCGTGATACGACCACGTTACCTTGCTTACTATCCATTTTTAGAATTTGGAATGGTTGAGAAATATTCATTAATGGACCAATATCTTTTACTGGACGAATATCAACTTGGCTACCTGGTAGGAATGCAACAACACCCTCCACATCAACTGTAAAACCACCTTTAACTCTACCAAAAATTATACCTTGAATAATATCACCATCTTTATGGTTAGCTTCAAGATTTTTCCAAGCTCTTTGTCTTAAAGCTTTTTCATGGCTAATAACTGCTTCACCATTAGAATTCTCTAATTTTTCTAAATAAATATCTACGGTATCACCAACTTTTACTTTTAATTCACCTGTTGGGGTAGCAAATTCTCTAATTGAAACTTTACCTTCAGTTTTAAGACCAATATCAATTACTACTATCTCATTTTCTATGCGGATAACTCTACCGCTTATAACTGAACCTTCTTGTTTTTCTGTTTTTATAAATTCTTCAAATAACTCTGCAAAATTTTCACCAGTTGAATATTGTTCTACAAGATTAGCATTTCTAAAATTTGCCATAAAATTATCATTCTCATTTAGTTTAAAAGGTTAATAAAATACACTATTTTAGACCATCCAAAATAGTTTCTAATTTATGCTTGATAACTTCTAGTTAAGACAACTGATATTGCCAAAGAAATTACTGCTTGTTTCTTGCACTAATAATATCCAAGATATTAGACAAAACTTCCTCTGCAGTAATATTGGTGGTATCTATAAAAATAGCATCACTTGCTTGTTTTAAAGGAGCAACTTTCCTTCCACCATCCCGATCATCACGCTTCTTGAGATCATCAAACACGTCCTGGTATATAATAGAATTTTCTTTCTCTTGCAACTGTTTATATCGTCTTTCTGCCCTAGCCTCAATGGACGCGGTAATATAAAATTTAAAATCAGCTTCAGGACAAACGACAGTTCCTATATCCCTACCATCCAAAACTGCACCTTTTTGGGACCTGGCAACTTTTCGCTGAAATTCTAGCAATTCCGCTCTAACTTCAGGTATTGCCGCAACAATTGAGGCCGCATTTCCTATATATTCATTATATAATCCATCCTGACTCATATCTTGCAAATTTATGGTTTTAGCAAGCTCTACAGCCATATCTTTATTTTCTGAGGAAAAACCCTTATCTAGTATTTTTTTACCTAATGCCCGGTAAATTTTACCCGTATCCAGATATTCTAAGTCAAAATGCTCAGCAACTTTCTTAGCCAAAGTCCCCTTGCCTGATGCCGCAGGTCCATCAATTGCAATTAATAACGGTTTTTTTGTCATGCTAAATTTATGCTTCCTCCAATATTCTGAATCAGAGTAATAAAAGTAGGGAAACTAGTATCAATCATACTTATATCATCTACAGTAATTGCTTGCTCTGTAACTAGTCCCATAACTAAAAAAGACATCGCAATTCTATGATCCATAAAGGTTTTAACTGTAACTCCACCTTTGATTTTATCTTGCCCTGTTATATAAAGATCATCACCGATTACTTTAACTTTACTTCCACATGCAAGCAAGTTATTAGCCACAACTTCTAACCTATTGCTTTCTTTTACTTTTAATTCAGCAAGGCCCAGCATTACTGTTTCGCCTTCAGCAAAACTTGCAGCTACTGCTAATATCGGATATTCATCAATCATTGCTGGAGCTCTTTCTTCAGGCACTATAACTCCATGAAGTTTACTTGACCTAACCTTAATATCCGCAACTTCTTCACCAGCTACAATTCTTTTATTTACAAATTCAATATTCGCACCCATTTCTTTTAAAGTAATATAAAGACCGATTCGATGTTTATTAATACAAATATTCTTAATTAAAAGTTCAGAATCTTTAGTAATTAAAGCAGCAACAACTAAAAAAGCCGCAGATGATGGATCCCCGGGAACTATTATATTAGCTGGATTTAATTCTGGTCTTCCGCATAAAGTAATTTTGACTTTACCATCAGCTAATTCTTCTGTTTTTATATCAGCGCCTAAACCAACCAACATTTTCTCACTATGGTCACGAGTTGGATGCGGTTCAATAACTATGGTCTTTCCCGCAACGCTTAAACCTGCAAATAATATTGCCGACTTAATTTGAGCGGATGCTACCGGTAATTCATATTCAATAGGCTTTAAATCAACACTACCCAAAATAGTTAGCGGCATTTTATCATTCTCAACAGCAGACAAAACCTTAGCTCCCATTAACTTTAAAGGCTCAAGTATTCTTCCCATAGGTCGCTTTTTTAAACTTTCATCGCCAGTAAAACTAGTAGCTATTGCACTACCTGCAGCTAAACCCAACAGTAGCCTACTTCCTGTTCCGGTATTACGCATATCTAAAATTTCAGTAGTTTGCTTAAATGCTGAAATTCCCTTACCTGTAATCTGCCATCTTTCATCGGATAATTTTACTATGTCTATTCCTAATAATCTCAAGGCTTCCATAGTTGCAAAAACATCATCAGACTCAAGCAGACCAGAAACAAAACTTATTCCCTTAGCTTGTGAGGTAATCAGCAAACTCCTATGCGAGATAGATTTATCTCCGGGAACATCAATAACAGCCTTTAATTGAGAACTCCTCAAAGAAGTACAAGGACGCATAACAAACTCACTATAACTTATAACATAAAAATTTAGATTATTTTTGAGGAATTTTTATGCGAAGGTTATTTAGATAACTAAGGCGTAAACAAACCTAGGTTATGACAGCTAAATAAGATTCAACGACAAAATTACCCAAAATAATCAATTTAGTCGATGATTTTCTGCCAAAGACCTTCAAACAATCCAACCTTAGCCACAACGGCTTTTTTAGCAGGCTTATTTTGCGGTTCAGCATTATCAGCTCCATTATCGACCTGATCTGAATCAGTATCATATTCTGGTCTATTTTGCTCTCTAAAGTCTTTTGGCTTTTTATTTTTCTTATTTTTATCACGCTTCTTAAACTGATTTTTATTATTGTTATCAGAAATATCAACAACGTTATCATTAGAATTCGCAGAATTTTCTACATTATTATTCCGATTATTATAAGGTTGGGAAGAAACAATACGATATCCTTCCAACCCTAAATTTTCATCAAAATTTAAGATAATTTTTATATTATGCCGATTTTCTAGATCACTAAGCTGAGCTTTTTTATTATTAAGAATATAAAGAGCTACTAATGATGTTAGATAAACATTAATTTTACTTTGCTCTTTTCCTCTACCAATTTCATGCTCCAGAGACCTTAACAAATTGACCGCTATAGAACCTGCATCTTTTACAAAGCCAACCCCCTTACAAGAAGGGCAAACAACTGTATTAATTTCAATAAAGCTTGGGCTAAGCCTCTGCCTAGACATTTCAAGTAAACCAAAAGTACTTATTCTACCAATTTGAATTTTGGCTCTATCTGTTGCAAAAGCTATTTTTAGTTCTTTTTCTACAGCTTTTTTGTTTTTTAGATCCATCATATCGATAAAATCTATAACTATTAGCCCAGATAAATTACGCAGACGTAATTGCCGTGCAATTTCTCTTGCCGCTTCCAGATTGGTATTAGTCGCCGTATCTTCAACATTTCGCGTATTAGTAAGTTTACCTGAATTCACGTCAATAGAAATTAAGGCTTCAGTTGGCATAATAACTATAGACCCACCAGATTCTAAAGAAACCTGTTGTGAAAATAATAGAGCCATTTGCTCTTCAACTCGATATCTGCTGTATAAAGGCACTCTATTTTTATAATGTTTTATTTTAGCAGATTGCTCTGGCATAACTTCTTTCATAAAATTATGCGCATCTTTATAAGCGTCATCGCCCTCTATTAGAAGCTCATCTATACTCTCATCATACCAATCTCTTAAGGTACGCTTAACTATATCGCCTTCTACATGAATAAAAGCAGGAGCTTTTGATTCTAAGGTTTCTTGACGAATATGGTTCCACAAATTAACTAGATAATTATAATCTTGCCTAATCTGTTCATGAGATTTTCCGGAACCAGCCGTTCTAACAATAAGACCGGTTTCCTCAGGAATTTTTAGCTGTTTAATAATTTGTTTCAGACGTTTACGATCTTCAAAACTACCTATTCGCCTTGAAACACCACCACTTCTTAAAGAATTGGGCATCAAGACACAATATCTTCCCGCTAAGGATATAAAAGTTGTTAAAGAAGCGCCCTTATTGCCACGCTCTTCTTTTTCAACTTGCACTAGAATAATTTGATTGCGCTTTATAACCTCTTGAATCTTATAACGTTTATATAGATTTAGGTCTGGTAACTTACCTTTAATATCAGCATCTACATCAGAATCATTATCTATAACATCAATATTTGGCTCATCTGAATGATCTAAATTATCATCAAAATTCTCATGATAATCATTACTCTCTTCATCTTTAGCCCGAGACTTTGATTCCTCTTGAGCTAATCGCCTCTGCTCTTTTTCTTCATCTGTAGCATTAAAATCACTAAAATCTTTTTCGTCTCGATCTTCAGAATCATCAGAAGACGAAGAACGCATCTTTCTTAAAGACGCTAATAGCTCTTCTTTATCGGCAACTGGTAAGTTATAATAATCAGGATGCATTTCAGAAAAAGGTAAAAAACCATGACGGTCACCTCCATAATCAACAAACGCCGCCTGCAAAGACGGCTCAACTCTTGTAACCTTAGCTAAATAAATATTTCCTTTTAGTTGTTGCTTGATAGAGGTTTGTGACTCGAATTCCTCCACGCGACCATTGTTCAACACCACCACACGAGTTTCCTCTTTGTGCGAAGCGTCGATCAGAATCCTTCTTCTCATTGGATAATAACTCCATTTCTTGTTCTTTTGTAGCAACCAACGCTAGATGACGTCCTGCGATAGAGAATTTAATCCCACGCACAACTACAAGCGTAACGGCTACTAAATTAATTAAATGTAACGGTATAATGTAATTCACTACTTTAAAACCATTAATAAAAATTGTAAAATGTATAAAAATATTTAATTTCTCGACTACAAAGCCAAGTTTATCTAAATCTTGTAGTAGATAAATTAGCTCTCAATACCACAGTATTCTAAACAAAGAATTTGCAAAAAAGCTTTAAAAAATCTATCTATTGCCTACCGGCTCCTTTAGATATACACATAATAAACATGAAAATAAACAAGTTTTTAGTTAATGAGCAAATATATAATTAAAATAGCCTATATCCTAGTTTTTTTAGTCATATGCAGTATGCGTAATGCCGCAATAGCTAGTATTAACGTGGTTGATATTTCTATACAAGACCGATCCATATCTACTATTGTTACCATAAAACTAGATAAAAAAAGTAAATACAACATATTTACTTTAAATAAACCCAGTCGTTTAGTTGTAGATATAAAGGATGCAAAACTAAAAAACGAGCTCCATTCCTTTAATAACCATAAGAAAATAAAAACTATTCGCTATTTCTACAATAATAAAACATTACGCCTAGTATTAGAAAATAAAGAAAATAGTTTGATTAAAAAAAGCATTATAAGAAAAAATGGAAGTGGTAAATATTATGAAATAATTATGGTCATTGAAAATTTAGTCCCTATTTTAAAAAATAAAATTCAACCTACAAAATCAACGTCAACTTTTATACCAATTCCAGTATTGAAGGCTAAATTAGCTCCTATAATAATTATAGACGCAGGCCATGGCGGCGAAGATTCTGGGGCAATAGGATCTACTTTAAAAACCTATGAAAAGAATATAACTTTTAGATACGCAACTAGGTTAAAAAATACTCTAAGTGATAAGAAGAATAAATATAATATCTATTTAACTCGAGATAAAGATGTATATATTCCTCTAGAAGAGAGAGTAAAAATTTCAGAAAACAAGAAAGCAGATTTATTTATTTCTCTGCACGCAGATTCTCATCCCGATAAAAATATACGTGGCTTATCTGTATATACTTTATCTGAAACTGCCTCAGATAAAGAAGCTGAGAAACTAGCTATAGATGCTAATTCTTCAGGGAAAATAGGTGATATCATTTTAGATGAAAAACTTAATTCTGAAATAACCTCCCTACTTTTAGACATGGCACAAAGAGATAAAAAAAACAGATCATCTATTTTTGCAGAACTTTTAGTTAAAGACCTCAAAAAAAATGTTAATTTACTCCACAATACTCATCGTTTCGCAGGATTTAGAGTCTTAACTAGCCCAAGTGTTCCATCTGTACTTATTGAACTAGGATATATGTCTAATAAAGATGAAGAAAATTTATTACTTAATAAGACTTATGAAGAGAAAATAATTTCGGCGATAGCAAAATCTATTGATTCTTATTTCAAACAAAATACCAAATAATAATGATCTTATAAAACTAGTTTTTGTAAATAGCTTTACTATTTAACTTTTTCAATTATATGATAGGATTGCCATTAGTCTATTCTCAACAAGACTATTCCTTTAATATATATTATATATAAAAAATCGATACAGTTTTAAATATGAGCCTTAAAAAAACTATCGCCACTCTATTTGCTTTATTAAGCTTAGGCTTTATTTCATCTATAATGGCTATAGCTTTTGTAGTATATCATTATAGCAAAGATCTTCCTGATTATAGCCAATTAGCAAATTACGACCCCCCAACAGTAACCAGATTATATGCCAAAGACGGCAGATTACTTTCTGAATATGCCGAAGAGAAAAGATTATTTGTTCCAATTGAAGCAATACCTAAACGTTTAGTTAATGCTTTTATTTCCGCTGAAGACAAAAATTTCTATCAGCATCCAGGTATAGATATAGTTGGGATTATCCGCGCTTCTGTAAACAACCTCATCCATTACAATCAAACTAAATCTTTATCTGGAGCGTCAACCATTACCCAACAAGTAGTTAAAAATTTTCTTTTAACTAATGAACAAACTATAACCCGTAAAATTCGTGAAGCTATTTTATCATTCAGAATAACCAGAGCTTTTCCTAAGGATAAAATATTAGAGCTTTATTTGAATAAAATTTATTTAGGCAATAGAACTTATGGTATAGCTGCTGCAGCTTTATATTATTTTAATAAATCCATAGAAGAATTAACTATTGAAGAAGCTGCAATGCTAGCTGCTCTCCCTAAAGCTCCAAGTAGTTTAGACCCATGGCGATTTAAAGATAAAGCTACAGAAAGACGCAATTGGGTTATAACCAGAATGCAAGAAGAAGGCTATATAAGCAATGAAGAAGCCATTAAAGCCATGAGTACTTCTCTTAAATTATCTTCTGTAACCACCTTAGAACTAGTAAATGCAGGTTTTTTTACCGACGCCGTAAAACAAGACCTAATTAAGTTATATGGCGAAGAGTCCGTAATGAATGATGGCTACAGCGTAAAAACAACTTTAGATCCAAATTATCAACAAATTGCTGAGCAATCTTTAATTAAAGGAGTAATTGCTTACGATCATAAGCATGGCTTTAGAAATATTGTAAAACATCTAGATTTAAATAGCAAAGATTGGCATAAAGAATTTAAAGAAATACCTAATCATTACAATCCAGAATTATGGAAGCTAGCTTTAGTTACAAAAGTTAATGATCAATTAGCCAATATTCTTCTGACTGATGATAGCGAAGGTAAAATAAATTTATCAGGAGTTAGTTGGGCCAGAAAATTTCGTAGTCGCGATAGCGTTGGAGCAAATATAAAAAAAATATCAGAGGTCCTAAAATCTGGAGATGTAATTTTAGTTGAAGAACAAAAAAATTTAGAAAACAATAAAGATTCGCAAAAAGAAGAAAATAAATTATATAATTTAGCCCAAATTCCTCAAATAAATGGCGGATTAATAGCTATTAATCCACATACCGGAAAAATATTGGCTATGGTGGGTGGATATTATTATGGTGGTAGCCAGTTCAATCGAACAACACAAGCTTTACGGCAACCCGGATCATCATTCAAACCTTTTGTTTATTTAACAGCCCTATCTAATGGTTTTTCACCTAATTCTATTGTAGTTGATGAAGCTATAGAGCTGAATCAGGGTAGTAATAAGTTATGGATGCCAAAAAATCATACAGGACTTTATTATGGCCCAACTCCATTACGGGTTGGCCTAGAACAATCCCGTAATGTTATAACTGTAAAATTAGCGATGATGGTTGGACTTGATAAAATTTCAGATACTACAAAAATATTTAATATTCAGGCTAATCCGGTTAAAAATCTTTCTATAGCTTTAGGTTCAGCGGAAACAACCTTACTTAATTTAACTACAGCTTATGCTATGCTTGTAAATGGAGGTAAGGAAATAAAACCAACCTTAATCGAAAGAGTACAAAATCGTAAAGGAAATACTATTTACAAAACCGACTCCAGAGATTGCAGCAATTGCAAAATGGACCCAGCAAATCTCAATATTGAAAATATCTCCCCTCCTATACTTATAGATAATAGAAAGCAGATAGCCGATCCAGTGGCTACCTACCAAATTGTTTCTATGCTCCAGGGAGTAGTGCAAAGAGGAACTGCAAAACAAGCCTTATCTTTACATCATACTATTGGTGGAAAAACAGGAACAACAAATGATAGTTTTGATGCGTGGTTTATCGGCTTCACTCCAGATTTAGTTGTTGGCGTATATACAGGTTTTGATGAGCCATCTAGCCTAGGGCATCATGAATATGGCGCAACTATTGCCTTACCTATATGGATTGATTTTATGGAAAAAACCCTTAAAGATCAGCCGGATACCCCATTTAGAATGCCAGATGGCGTAAAATTAGTAAAACTAGACGTGACAACCGGACTCCCGCCAACTGCAAGTTCACAAAAAGAAAATATTATTTTTGAAAGCTTTAGAAGTAATTCTAGTATTAGTAACGTAGCACCAAAAAGAAGTAGTTTTTCTGATGATATAAGCCCCGAACTACTAGAGCAAGAAGAAGGTATTGACTCAAGATCTGGTTCTGGGGAACTAAATATTGACGGCATATACTAGAATATATTATAGTCCCATTGAAACGGGATATATATTATGAAACCAGAAATAAATGAAATTACTACCGAAATGAATAAAGACCTCGATTTAATTGCGAGGCATCTTTGATCTAGACAATGCCCAGAAAAGACTAAATGAGCTTAATATCTTATGTGAAGATGATAAGTTATGGGCGGACAAAAAAAAGGCGCAAATTATCTTAAAAGAAAGAAATTTTATTCAAACAGCCTTAGATAATTACAAAAATTCCAACCAAGAACTTGCTGACAATATCGAGCTTTTAGCCATGAGCGAACTGGAAAAAGACGATGAAAATATCAAAGAAATAGAAGCATCTTTAAAAAAACTTCATAAAGAAATTAAACAACGATGTACTGAATGTTTATTTTCAGGAGCCGCAGATAGCAATGATTGCTTTTTAGAAATTAATGCTGGGGCTGGAGGTACAGAATCCCAAGATTGGGCTGAAATGTTGTTACGGATGTATTTACGTTGGGCCGAAAAACATAATTTTAAAACCGAATTAATTCATAGATTAGATGGCGAAGAAGCCGGAATAAAATCGGCTGCTTTAAAAATATCAGGAACTAATGCTTATGGTTGGGCTAAAACTGAAAGTGGTGTTCACCGTTTAGTAAGAATATCCCCTTTTGATAGTAATGCCAAAAGACATACTTCTTTTGCCAGTGTTTGGGTTTTTCCTTTAATTGACGATTCTATAGATATAGTTATTGATGATAAAGATCTTCGGGTTGATACTTTTAGAGCCTCTGGAGCCGGTGGTCAGCACGTAAATAAAACTGATAGCGCGATAAGAATTACTCATATTCCAACAAATATAGTGGTCCAATGCCAAAGCAGTCGTTCGCAACATAGAAATAGAGCTGAAGCTCTAGATATGCTTAAATCACGTTTGTACGAACTTGAACTCCAAAAACAAGAAGAAGAAAAAAATAAGAATAATGAAAAGAAAACCGAAATTGGCTGGGGCCACCAAATCCGCTCTTATGTATTACAACCCTATCAAATGGTTAAAGATCTAAGAACATCATATCAATCACCAGATCCTAATGCAGTACTTGATGGTGATTTGGATGGGTTTATTATGGCAAGCTTGATTGATAAGTTATAAAAAAAGCTGGGCTCCGTAAATCAGGGAGTCCAGCTCTAATTTTTATTACTTAATATTAAATTAGATTATTTTAGCTTACTTAGCAAAAGTTCTGACTAATATTAGCAGTAACAGTGTATCTGTTAATGTTAGAGCATTAGTTATAATACCGGAGGTCACTAGTAGTGGACTCGCGAAATGCATTATAGCATAAGCAACTAACACTAGAATTACACCTAGCAGTACCAGCGAACCGATATGTCCCAGGTCTATTTTTTTAATATCTAGCATAATAGTCTCCTTTGCTTGTGTTAAACTGTATTAATAGTTATATTATACCATATTATCGTGGTTATAAGTGGTAATTATTTAATATATTAAGGATTTAATGCAAATATAGTTATTGACATTTATCTAGAAATTATCCACATATAGAGCCCCTCTATACGTTATTACGCATATACACAAAGAAGATTGGTTATGAAGCAAAAAGACACTATTTATATCGGCTCAAGAGCTAGCAAATTAGCTCTTATTCAAACCAATATAGTTAAAGATCATATTTTAAATAATTCTCAAATTAAAAATGTAGAAATAATTCCGATAATAACTAAAGGTGATAAAATATTAGATAAAAATTTATATGATGTTGGCGGCAAAGGTCTTTTTACCGAAGAGCTGGAACATATGTTAAATAAAGGTGAAATTGATTTCGCCGTACATTCAATGAAAGATATGCCACCTATCTTAACTCCAGGAACTAAAATAGCCGCAATATTAGAAAGAGAAGATGCTCGAGATGTTTTAATTTCAAATTTAGGCAACTCAATTAGTTCTTTACCAAAAAATGCTAAAATAGGAACTTCATCACCAAGACGCAGTGCGCAACTTTTAAATTTAAGGCCAGATTTTAATATCGTTCTTTTAAGAGGTAATGTTCCCACACGAATTGACAAACTACTTAAAGAAGAATGTGATGCAACTATATTAGCTTTAGCTGGACTTAAAAGACTTAATCTCTTTGATCAAAATTTTATGTATCCCCTAAACAACACAGAGATGCTCTCGGCTGTAGCGCAAGGAGCTATTGGAATACAGATTAATGAAAATAATAAATTTGCAGAAAATATTGCAAGCAAACTTAATCATAATTTAAGTGCAATTTGTGTTAATGCTGAAAGAAATTTTCTAAATCACTTCACTACTATTTCTTGTAAAACTCCTATTGCAGCTTTCGCTGAATTTATTGATGATCTTACCATAAATTTTACCGGTCTTATCGCCTCATTAGATGGAACCAAAATATTTCGACAAAGCAAAACATCCTCTATAGTTGATATTCATAATGTAAGCCTCAATATTGCAAAAAACCTCATAGCTGAATCTGGAGGAAAACTTTTTGTCTAAACCTAACCAAAATTTAATAGTCCTAACTAGAGCAATAGATGATAGCATCTACACCCAAAAAGCTCTTAATAATTATGGATATAGCTCGATCATTGAACCCATGTTAGAATTCTTAAGTCTAACAGATAATAAAACTAGTGTATTAAATTATACTTTAAGTCCTCAAAATAAAGAAAAAGCAATTATAGTAACTAGTTTTAACGCTATAAAAGCATTAGATTTATTCGGTATAAGTAAAGATATTCCTATTATAACCATCGGTGCTAAATCGGCAAAAAGAGCTGAAGATATTGGATTTAGTAATGTTAGATTTGCCAAAGATAATGTTTTTGATTTAATTGATTATATAAATAAAAATTACGATCCAAGTGAATATCGATTTCTCTATGCTTCATCTACAAAAATTTCTGAGAATTTAGATATTATTTTAAATAATAAAGGATATAATATAATCAGGATTCCTATATAGAAAATGCAAGCCTCCTTAAGATTTTCAGAAGACTTTATTACCAATCTTACTAGAAATAATATTGCTATAATAACTTTTTTTTCGAGCTATACTGCAGAGACATTCTTATCCTTACTAAAAAATATATCAGACCAATTAGCTATATCTAAATACACTAAGAAAATTACAATCTGCGTTTTAAGTAAAAAAATAAAAAATATAATAAAAAATAGTAAAATAGATTTTGCAAAAATAGAGGCAGCAGAATATCCTAACCAAACTTCTTTGCTAGAAATGATAAATAGCTATAATATCTTATAGTATTTCTTAATTGAAATGAATGTATTTTACTGTCAATTCTTTCTTAATCTACTATAATTCAAAAATAAGTATGGAGAATAAAATGCAAGAGAATGAAGCCATTCAAGAGCCTAAATTATCCTGCTCAAGAAAAAAAATAAAGATAGCTATTATAATTATAGGAATATTAGGCTGGGTAGTTAGCTCGTCATTGGGTTATTATATTTATAGAAGTAAAATTATCTGTGAAATAAAAAAAGAGCGTATCCATAAGGATCAACTTGCTCTAATCGATAATATAAATCAAAAACTAAATGATTGCAGAACAAAAAATCTAAATTTAAATTCTAATCCTGAGACCTCACCCATCAATAATAATAAAAATATTATTAGTACAGCCAAAGATAATAAAATTTATGATAATAATAAATATGAACTTAATTTTCACTTATTACTATCAGTAATAGATTTAGAAGACTCGGCAAATAGAGGTAAAGAATTTAATCGAGAATTTCAAACTTTTAAAGTAATCGCAAAAAATTTTCCTGATTTAAAGGACCAAATTAGAGCATTAGAAGATATTTCCAGCACTGGGATATCCAGCTTAAATTCCCTAAAAGGCGAATTTGATATTGTATCCACAACCATAAATAGTGATATTTTAAAAAGCACCCCTTCAAATAATATTTTACAAAAATTTACCAGCTATTTTTATTCCACAGTAAAAATAAAAAAAATTGATCATAATAATAACAATCAAGATGCTAGATCTATCTTAGCTAGAACAGATTTTCTCTTAAAAGACGGGAATGTTACCTTAGCTTTAAAAGAATTAAATAAATTACCCAGTGAGCAAAAGAAGGTTCTAAATCCATGGCAGGAAAAAGCTTCTGATTATGTCGAATATCACAAGACGATAAATAGCATATTGGAATATATAAAAACACTGGTATATAATAATAAATAATTTATTTTAAATTACTTACCGATCGCAAGGAATGGGGAATACTATAATGTTTCGTTCAGCTATATTTTTACTTATTCTTACCATAACTGCAATTTCTTGCACGTGGCTTTTAGATAATGATGGCTCGGTTGTAGTAGAGTGGCTAGGTTATAGAATTCAGACTTCTACTTCTTTTACCTTACTTGCTGGCTCTATATTGATAATGTTTCTGTTAACATTAATGCAATTTTTCTTCTGGCTGATAAATGGACCAAAACGTTATAAGCAGCATCAAAAAGAAAAAAAACGTAAAGCTGGTATTTTAGCAATTACCGAGAGTTTGGTGGCCATAGCCACTGGCGACTCCAAACAAGCTAAGTTATTTAGTAAAAAAGCTTCTTCTTGTTTAGGTAAGATTCCAATTACACATATACTTGCAGCCCAAACTGCACAGCTTAATGGTGACACCGAATCCGCCAAAAGTCATTATACCGCCCTACTTGATAACAAAGAAACAGAAATTATTGCTATCAAAGGCCTATTAATTGAAGCACAAAAAGAAAATGATCTAAATAAAGCCATATTTCTAGCACAAAAAGCTCTTAGTCTAAGACCTGACGCCGCTTGGGGTATAACCGTACTCATTGAGTTATATACTAAACTTGAAAAATGGTCAGATGCCATAGAGATGATAAATAATGCTACAAAACGTAAAATACTAAATAACAAACAAACTGAAAGAATGTTAGGAATTATATATTTAAGCCAAGCACAAGCCAATTTAAATACTAATAATATAAAAGAGGCTGAAGAAAACATTAAATTAGCGCTAAAATTTCTACCTAATTTTGTACCAGCTATAACAAATCAAGCTAGAATTCTTTTAAAAAATGACGAAAAGAATAAAGCCTTAAAAATTCTTTTTAATACTTGGAAAGAAACCTCTCATCCCGATATTATTAATTGTTATATTTTAGCTTTATATAACGAGCCAAATTCAACTAAAATTGGTAAAATAAATAAGCTAATTTCTATACATAAGCATGATCAAGTTGGTCATTTATATTTAGCTAGATTATATATTGATTTCGGTGACTATGTTAACGCTAAAAATCATCTTGATATTGCCCTTTCTATTAAAGAAACTAAGCTCCTATGCAGCTTAATGATAGACTTACAAAAAAGATTAGATAGTGGTGATGCTATTATTGATCATTGGCAAGAAAGAGAAAAACAAGCCCAGAAAGACTCCAGTTGGTATTGTAACCACTGCAAATATACAACTGTAGATTGGCATAGCAACTGTAGTAATTGCAATTCCTTTGATAGTTTAGTATTTGGTATTGTTGAAAATTTTGCATTAAATTCCCTTAATGTAAAATCTTATACATATATTTAACTTAAATTTAAGCAATCATAGGCTATCTTACATGTGTGGAATAATTGGAATTATTGGCGAAAAAGAAGTTGCTCCTTTATTAATCGAAGGTTTAAGACGACTTGAATATAGGGGCTATGATTCAGCAGGCATTGCAACATTATATGATAGAAAATTATTTTGCTCTAAAGCCAAGGGGAAATTATTAGAATTAAGTAAGGAATTAAGCAAAACTCCCTTAAAAGGAACATTAGGTATTGGCCATACTAGATGGGCAACACACGGCTTACCAACAGTTACCAATGCTCACCCCCATATAACTGATAAAGTTGGAGTAATTCATAACGGAATTATTGAAAACTTTAAAATACTCCGTGATGAACTAGAAAAAGAAGGTTATAAATTTACTACCCAAACTGATACTGAAGTTATCCCAAAACTTATTACTAAGTTCTTAGATCAAAATTTATCTCCAAAAGAAGCCGTGGCCAGAACTTTAGAAAAATTGGAAGGGGCTTATGCTTTGGGTATATTATTTACCAGCGAAGATAACTTACTAATGGCAGCAAGACGCGGTTCACCACTAGCTATAGGCTATGGTGACGGTGAAATGTATATAGCCTCAGATGCTTATGCTTTAGCACCTTTTACTAAAAGAGTTACTTATTTAAATGATGGCGACTATGCCGAAATCACCAGAACTTCAGTAACTATCTACGATCAGAATAATAAAAAAGTTATTCGTGATATAAAGCCTATTAGGATTAGCGACCAAGATGTTGGTAAAGGTGATTACGAGCATTATATGTTAAAAGAAATTTACGAACAACCTAGCGTTATTGGCCAAACCTTAAACTGTTTCTATAATCCAGTAACTAAAGATATAGCTTTACCTAAATTTCCTTTTTCGTTAAAGAAAATATCAAGAATAACTATAGTTGCTTGTGGCACTTCATATTATGCCGCAAATGTTGCTAAATATTGGTTAGAAAATATCGCTAAAATTCCTACAGATATAGATATAGCTTCCGAATTTCGTTATAGCCAAAAAATTCTAGCAAAAAATGGTTTATGTATTTTTATTTCACAATCTGGAGAAACCGCAGATACTTTAGCAGCCTTACGTTATGCCAAAGAACAAAAACAAAGTATATTGTCAATTGTTAATAATTCTGAAAGTTCAATTGCCAGAGAATCTGATGCGGTATTACTAACTATAGCAGGACCTGAGATTGGAGTTGCCTCAACCAAAGCATTTACAACCCAATTAGTAACCCTAGCGTGCCTAACCTTAAATCTTGCTAAAGTACGAAATGCTATATTATCTGAGGAATTAAAAAACTTATCTTATGCTCTAGCTGAAGTACCAGCACGTGTTGTTGAAATATTAAACCATGACCATTCTTTACAAGAACTAGCTAAAGAGATCTCTAAAGCCCATGATGTTTTTTATATCGGTAGAGGGACCTCTTACCCAATAGCGATGGAGGGGGCTTTAAAATTAAAAGAAATTTCTTATATTCATGCCGAAGGCATCGCCGCTGGTGAATTAAAACATGGCCCTATTGCACTTATTGACGATAATGTTCCTGTTATTGTTATCGCACCTTATGATAAATTTTTTGAAAAAACAGCATCTAATGTTCAAGAAGTCGCGGCTCGCGGTGGTAAAGTAATTTTCTTAAGTGATCATGAGGGCATTAGTCACCTTAAAGATATTTCAAGCAAAGTTATAGAACTTCCTAAAGTAAATTCTTTTGTAACCCCTATTCTTTACGCAATTCCTATCCAATTATTAGCCTATCATATCGCTGTAATTAGAGGAACAGATGTTGATCAACCCAGAAATCTTGCTAAATCTGTAACTGTAGAGTAGTAAAGCGTCTTCAATTTGCAAATAAAGGTTGCGGGCAATATAATTCTCATTATAAAATAAATCTTAAATGATAATCTGTTAATAAAATGCTTTAATTTAAGGTCTATATCATGAGAACTAAGAGTAGAAATAATTTTATTATCTATAGTTTATATACTGGCATTATTTTATTTAGCATTAATGCAAATGCTAGCCCTTCTACGGCTATACAAAGTACAAGATCTGATGGTACTATAACAAATAATAGCTCCCTAACATCTGGCGACCAGATAGGAATAATAATTAATTCCGGCGACACAAATAATATTGTCGATAACAATGGTTCTATAACTGCTAATGATGCCACCACTATTTTAAACGAAGCTGACGGAACCACGATAAATAATAGAGGTTTATTACATGGTAATGGCAATAATAGCGTTGAAGAAAGTAGTACTATGATTAGCTCGGGAAGTAATTTAACATTAAATAATTTCGGTTCTATAATCGCAACTGGAACTTTGGCTGCGGCAGTAGAAATAAGCGGAGATGATTTTATTATAAACAATAGTGGTTCTATAAAAAATGCTAATGGTGTTGCAATAGCTACTTTCGCTAATAATGGCAATATAATTCTAAATGAAGGTTCTCTTATTATTGGTAATATTACAACCACCGGCACCAACAATACCCTAACCTTAAATTTAGGCTCTGGTAAATCTTATGCTTACACTACCTCTGGGGAGTGGAATCTAATTGATTTAGATAATAGGCCAGTGATTAAAGGTTCGGCGATAGCCGCAGGTATTGGTATTCAAGAAACCGCCGATGAAATGCTACATTTTAAAAATTCTTTAGTAGAAAATTCTTTAGAAAAAAGAAAAGAAAATAATATAACTTCTCAAAAAGATAATAATGGTCATGAAATTTGGCTAGATCCATATGCCGCTAAACAAACTAGAGAGGCTGATAGCTCAGAGCCAACTATGAATAAATATACTTCAAGCATTAGAGGAATAACAGTTGGTACTAAGCTCAATAGCGATAAAAAAATAGATGCTATAGTTAATATCTCGCAAAATGATTTAAATATTGATCAGGGAAGCCAAAAACTACAAAGTCAATCTATAGAAGTAGGTTTACTTGCTTCTGATTTAGCTGATTATAATAATCTAAAAATTTCTGGAAAATTATTACTTGGCTATACTGATAATGATGCAACCAGAACAGTTTTAACTAATACTAGTGATACTGGCTCTAGCCTTGTTACCGCTAATTATAATAGTTATGATTTTTTAGTAGGTCCCAATGCTCATTATAATTATAGATTAAATCAAAAAAATATTTTAAATTTAAATGCCGGATTAGATTTAGCCTTACAACATACTGGAAGTTATAATGAGAGTGCTTATTTTTCTTGGAAAGATAGAACTTTAACCGAAACTTCTGGGAATTTTGATATAGGAATTACTCATAATCAAAATGAGTCTTTAAGTTTCTGGTCAAAAATTGGCGTAGATGCTCGTACGGTATTAAGTGGGAAAGCTTCTCATTATAAAGCTGAAAATACCGAAGTTAGCTTTAGTCGAGGGAATTTTAATGATACTAATTTCTTTGCCCAAATTGGCGCTAACTATAATATAGAAAGCTATCTATCATCTTATATTTCCTTAGCTGCAGGAAAAAGCTTAAATAACGTTACTACCAAACAAGGTAATGTTGGTATGAAGGTAAATTTCTAATGAGAGTGTTAAGAGTATTCAAATAACTATCTTATATAGTTGCCCGTGAAAAAACATCTTACGATATTTTTTAAAGTGCAATAATGAATAATCTATACTCAGGGTAGGCCCTACGTATAGATTATAAATTCTT
>CAYZBM010000038.1:0-19173 GCA_964476705.1 uncultured Rickettsiales bacterium
TACAACTGGGAAAAAAGTGTTTTTTATAAAAAAACACTTTTTCACAACCGACTATGTCGATAATGCTTAAGAATTAACCATAGAATTATCGACATAATTGGCAAAAATTATAGTAAATCAATAAATTATTTTCCGGCAGTTGTAGATCCACCATTTATTCTCTCACAAAGACCTGCTGGAAGATTTAACCATTCAGCAGTATCTCCAGCTTTAACCGCATGTCCTGCACAACCATGATTTTTAGCAGCACAGTCATTTTTACCAGCTTTAGCTATACCATAACATTTTTCTATTTTTGGCGCTGAAGATTTTGCATCAACTGTATCTGCAGCATTTGCTACATAACTTGTAGTTAAAGCCGAAAGAATTATAGCACCCATACCCAAAATTTTAGCTTTTTCCATTTTTTCTCCTTTAAAGAAAATATATTGTTTTGTAAACTGACTCTTACTGATATAATTTAAAATATAATATGTACAGAAAATTTTGAGCTTACAGTAAAACAAAAATATGCCTAACAAATATAAAATAAACTTTAAAGCCTATTTTGAATTAATGCGCCTGCATCAACTAACAGGGGTTTATTTATTACTTTTTCCAGTATTATGGAGCTTAATTTTAGCTACCGGTGATTTAAAATATTTTTCTGTCGGTTTATTAATTATTTTTGTTCTAGGTGCATTAATTATGCGCGCCGCAGGCTGTATAATTAATGACTTTATTGACCGTAAAATAGATGCCAAGGTTGAGCGCACCAAAAATAGACCTTTAGCTAATAATACTATTAAACCTATATCGGCTTTAATTTTATTAGCCCTTTTATTATTTTTAGCCTTATCTTTATTACTTTTATTAAATAAGCCGGCAATAATAATAGGTTTTTTAAGTATTATTCCCATTATTATTTATCCTTTTATGAAAAGAATTACCAATTGGGCGCAAGCTTTTTTAGGTTTGGTTTTTAATTTAGGAGTATTAATTGCCTGGGTTTCGATTAGGGGTGAGGTTGAGTTAGAGCCGATTTTGTTATATCTTGCAGCATTTTTTTGGACTTTAGGTTACGATACAATCTATGCCCATCAAGATAAAGAATTTGATTCACTTATTGGTCTTAAATCCACAGCCTTAGCTTTAAAAGAAAATACCAAAAAATATCTATTTATTTTTTACGGCCTCGCTAATATCTTATTATGGTTTACGGGGATTATAGCCGGCTTAAATATTTATTTTTATATAATTTTAGTTTTATCTTTATTCCAATTATTATGGCAAATTATAACGTTAGATATTAATAATCCCGAAGATTGTTTGATTAAGTTTAAATCTAATCGTTATTATGGATTAGTTATCCTTTTTGCATATTGCTTGGGACTAAACTAGCTGCTAGAGATGCAGTAGCTAATGAAACGGGAAGCTCTTAGTTCTCTCATATATTTACTATGCATTTATTTCTCTTTGCTTAGATTTGGCTATGGCGGCACTGATATTATCTACTATAGTTGATATATGTTTATTAAAATTAGGATCTAAAGTTAAATCTTCCTCACTACTCTTTATATTTTGTTTTTCTTTTACAACACTCAAATTAGTAAGTATAAATGTTTCAGTAAGTTGTTTAGCATGCTTGATATTGCTACCACTAAGTAACATTGTAGCAACCGCTATTTTTTGTTTTTCGGTAAGCTGAACATGACATGTGGGAGCTAATTTATAAGAACCTGGATTTCTAGAAGATTTTACTTTAGAGCTAAGTTGTCTGCTTAAATTTTTATTATCAGTTCTACTTTTATCTAATATTTTTCCAATCTCTTGATATTCATCGTAATATTTATGCTTTGGTGATAACTCATCTATTATATTTAAAGCTGTTCTATCATTGTCACTTTTTGCATGTGGATCATATTTACAGTCTACCAAACAACTAATTAGTGATCTTAAATTATTAAGATTGGGTAACTTATCATTTGAAGTAAGTGACGTTGCTAAAATCAAATATATTGGAGTAAGAAGTTCTTTTAAATCTAAAAAGTTTGAAGAATTATAATATTTAGTTATTTGCTTAAGTCCAACTTTGAATTTTTGATTATCTGAATCATTATCGCCTAAATATACTAGATCTAATAGTAATTGGTAAAATTTTATATTTCGATCTATTAACTCAATATTTAATGGCTTACTCAACATAAAAGCTCTTTCTGCATGTAAATTTATTAACATGTATTATATTAATAAATAAAGGACTTAATAACAAGTTTTATTATTGAATTACTTAAGATTCTTCCTTTATTTGTAATTTTTAGTTGATTATGGTCAATGGTAATTATAGTAGATCAAGAAATAATTTGCCTATAATTAATAATTATTAAATTTAGCAGATCAGCGATCTACTATCTATGATGCTACATCCCGGAATAAATCTAAGGACAGGTTATCCTGAAAAAACATATATTTATAATACTATTTATGTTTTTCTGAAAGATCTATAATTTATTTCCTGTAACTTAGTAACAGTGGCTTGTATAAGAGAATGATCAGGGTGATCTGGATTTTCAAATCTTCTCATTAGCTCATCATTAGCACTTTTAATTTTATTTATAGAGAATTCTTTAATAGATTCTACGCTTGGCTTGGGGATGTTTGCACCCAAAGTTTTTGCTCTTATAGTCCTTATCAAGTGATTCATATATAGTTCTGTAGCTGTTATATATTTATTAGATAAGAGTAATATTATTAAATTAGCGGCGATTTTTGGATTATCTCGCAAAGGATTGATATCAAATCTTTCTATAGCTTTAAATTGATTTGTCTTAAGTGGCTTATGAGGAAGAGATTCTTTTCCATTTATTATCTTCCACATATCATTTATCTGCTTACGGGAGACTTCTTGAATTTTGCTAATTTCAAGTGTTCTACCCGTTTCATTTATAAAACTACATAAATATTGAGTTAATGCTTCGGTGGCTTCTTTTTTTCTTGCTGAGGTAGATTTTCCTGGCTCTTCTAATATTCTTTTAATATCTAGAATTATTCTAGTTTTGCTATCAAGAACGGGTGGGCTATCTTCAGGTTCCTGGAGAATAACACTTAAATTACTAGTTTCTTGCTTTTGTAAATAAGTCTCAATTGCTTGATTTAAAGCTTTCATATTTCCGGCAATGTCTTTATTTTTATCTTTAAACTTTCCAGCTCTCCATTTTGCAACAGCTGCCTCCATCAGTATTTTTTTTGCCTGTCCTGGTTCATATACTATATTTTTTGCTATTTCTTTATTGTCAGCTAATAGATCAGATAATTCTTTTAAAATTAAATCTGGAGACATAATAGCTGTATTATCGTTACCATTATTGTAACGATAAGTTTCTGAATTAGAGGGTGTTATATTTGTTGAATTAGGTTCTGAAGCTGATATTGATCTTTTCTTAGAAAAATATTTTAGTTTTATTAATAGTAAAGTCATTTGTATATCAGTAAGTAAATTTATATATTCTTCAATATACTCACCTTTACTTTCAAGAGCAGTTCTTATACTATTTTTTAATAATTCTTTAGATTGGTTTAAATACCCTAATGATGAATACTTGGTCTTTAGACTTTCTTCAACTTCTTTAAGTAATTTTTCTGAACTAGCATCGTCTAAAGTATTTGCTTTACTAGGTATTTTAATTCGAACATGTTTTAGGTTTATAATTCCATTAATAATTTCTAAGGTAATATGTCTATGTATAGCTAACCAATTCTGTTTAATTTGCTCTATGCTATATGTACCTTCTAATTGCTTTAATAAAATTTTAGCAAATAATTCGGTTGCTTTATCAGTTTTTTGACTGTTTATAAAATGTAAGAGCATCCCAGATTTCTTAGGGCTCATGGATAATTTTTCAGGTAAAGCAAAATCTTTAGGCATATGATTATTATCATTCATTCGTTAAAATATTAATTTATCTAATATATAAACGACTCAATAACAAGTTTTATTATTGAATTACTTAAGATTCTTCCTTTATCTGTAATTTTTAGTTGATTATCATCAAGGGCAATTAAGCCATCTGTAAATAGCCAAGCCGGGATTTGGGCTGAAGAAAAATTATGATCTGGTGTAAGTTTTTTTATTTTATTAATTTCTATACCTTGGTTAAGCCTTAGGCCCATTAGTAACATTTCTTCTAATTGGACTTGTGAATCAAGCAATTCTTTATCACGAATGCCATGTCCATTATTTTTTACTGATTCTAACCATTTTTCTGGATTATAGAGCATGGTTAGAGCGTATTTCTGACTATCTAAAGTAATTCTACTGTGAGCTCCAGGGCCGATACCTAAATAATCTCCATAGTTCCAATATTGCAAATTATGTTTAGACTCAAAACCGAATTGTCCATAATTAGAAATCTCATATTGAAAGATATTTTTCTCTTTTAAAATCTCTGCCGTCATTTCATAAAGTTTTGCGGATATTTTTTCCGTGGGTAGCTTAAATAAATTTTTATTATATTGGCTATAAAACTCGGTACCTTTTTCAATAGTTAACTGATAAAGTGAGATATGTTTACTGTTAAAGCTTAAGGCTAATTCTAATTCTGTGCCCCAAGCCTCTATAGTCTGACTAGGCCTCGCATAAATAAGGTCAAAACTAAAATTCGTAAAAATTTCAGCAGCGGTATTAATCGCCTGCATTGATTCTTTAACTGTATGAGTACGACCTAAAAAAATTAAATCATCTTGATTTAAAGATTGAATACCTAAAGATAAGCGGTTAACCCCAGCATTTTTATAGGCTTTAAAGTTTTTTTCCTCAGTTGAGGTAGGGTTAGCCTCTAAGGTAATTTCAATGTCCTGGCTAAATTTAAGCTGTTTGTTTAAGTTATCTAAAATCCCTGCAACTAAATAATCCGGCATAAGGGAAGGGGTGCCACCACCAAAAAATATACTTCGTATCTTTCTATCTTTGATATATGGCAGAAAATAGTTAATTTCTTGTCTATATGCTTCTTGCCATAATTTATAATCTATTTCTTTGCTAACATGTGAGTTAAAATCACAATAAGGACATTTTTTTTTACAAAATGGCCAATGAATATAGATAGAAATAGGTTCTGGTTGCATATTTTTTATTAAATATATTTAATAAGCTCTTTAAAAGCTATGGCCCTATGGCTAATTTGCTCTTTAACTTCAGCAGGTAACTCGCCAAAGGTTTTAGTGTAGCCATCGGGAATAAAAATAGGATCATAACCAAAACCAGCCAAACCTACAGCTGGAAATACCAGGGTGCCAAATACTTCGCCTTCAACGTTAATAATAGTTTGATCTTGCTTACATAAAGATAAAGCACAAACAAATTTAGCTCTTTTGGTTTTAGTTCCAACTTCATTTTCTATTCTTTTTATAGCTATGGTAAAATCTTTATTTTCTCCAGCCCAACGTGCAGAATAAATTCCCGGAAGCCCATCTAAAGCATCCACACAAAGACCTGAATCATCAGCTAAGGTAGAAAGTCCAGTTATTTGATTATAATATCGAGCTTTAAGCTCGGCATTGGCAATAAAACTATCAGCGTTTTCTTCCGGTTCTATAATATTTAAAGCTTTAAATTCATCTAAGGTAGTTAGATTTATATTTTTGTCATGAGCATAAAGGCTAAATAATTTAGCAAATTCTTTAACTTTACCTTTATTGCCGGTGGCAATTAATAGTTTGTCAGATAAAAATTGAGGAGATTTTAGCATAGAGTATTTGAAAATGTATAAGTGGGATATTCTTAAGGCTGCTTAATAAAAAAACAGCTCCAAGAAACCCTAATTATAACTAAATAGTAATAATTAGAATTAATCTTGGAGCTTATTTTAAATAAAAAAGAAATCTTTTCTATTAAAACTATTTCGCGTCTTTGCCAGCTTCAGGAGCAGTTTCTGCTTTAGGGCAGTTTCCGTCTTTATCTTTTGCAGCATCGTCACATTTAGCAACGTCAGCAGAAGCAGCAGCAGGAGCTACATCAGCAGCATTAGCTGCAAAATTCATAGTAGCAACAGTAGCGAAAATAGCTGCAGTAGTTAGTAAAGTTTTAGTAATGTTCATTTTATTCTCCATTTAAAAATATTGTTAGAACTTTATGTTCCGATAGCAATATATTTTTTAACTATAACTGTCTACAAGTTTTTAAATAAAAATAATAAAAATTTTATTTTTATTGTTTTTTTATTGTAATTAAAAAAAAGAGCTATTGAAAATTATAAAATACTTACTAAGTTAATAGCTCAAACTTAAGTATATAAATTATTCGGATAAATTTGAGAAAAACTATAGGTGGAATGGCTATGACTACTAACAATACAAATAGTAATAATAAAAATCCTCAAGAACAACAAGCACAAGAAAACTCACAAACTGAGGCAAAATCTGCAAAACCAGAAGTAATATCAGAAAGTCACGAAAATAACACAAATACTGGAAATAATGGAGCAGGGGCAATTAACTATCTTGAAGAGATTAGTAAATATAAAGATAATTGGTTAAGAGCTATTGCCGAAATTGATAATATCAAAAAACGTACTAAGCAAGACATTGAAAAAGCTGCTTTTTTTGGCATAGAAGCTTTTGCCAAAGACATGGTAGTTATTTTTGAATATTTATCCCGTGCTGCTGAATCTATTACTGACGAAATGGCCAAAAATAATGAAGTATTAAATAATGCCAAAACTGGTATTGATATGACCAAAAAAGAAATGCTAAATGTACTAGAAAAACATAACGTAAAACGGATAGATCCACGGGGCCAAAAATTCGACCCTAATTTACATCAGGCCGTAGCGCAAGTGCCATCTGGGGATAAAGAGCCTGGAATAGTAATAGATCTAGTCCAGGCTGGTTATATTATAAAAGATCGGCTGCTAAAGCCGGCTATGGTGGTGGTTTCGGTTTAGCTAAAATTTCCTAGTGACTAAGAGAAGGAGAATTTGCTCCAAGATGTACATTATCTAGTCTATTTTTTATACCATCTTTTTTTATAAGATATTCCTCTAAATCTTTGGGGCTCATAGGTTTTCCACCTCTCCGTGCTGCTTCAACTCTATAACCTGTTAGCGGAGGCCTCACTGACTCATCAGCTCCTCCTCTAGTAAATGCTTGGGGGTTAGATGAAGAAATCGGAGCAGTTCTTGTGCTCATACCTGAACTTGCAGCACTACTAGCTGCATTATTACTTGCTAGAATCCTTCCTCCTCTAAGTGTTTCTGGGTTGAGTACTTGGCTCATCATAGATATAACTTCTAATGCATCTTTTTCAGAAATTCTTCCTTGAGGATCAAGGCAACCTAAAGATCCTAAGGATCTTTCCAAAATTTTTGTGGCTTCTGCATCGTAATATTTTTCTTTACTAGTTTCAGCCGCGCTTGCTGAAGAAATCGGAGCAGTTCTTGTGCTCATACCTGAACTTGCAGCACTATAAGATTTTTTATCTTGCTCTTCTACCCATATTTCTCCACTTGGTCCAAAATAAGTTCTATATTTATCAGGTATACCATCAGGAAAAGGATTATTACCTCTTTCTAGGATCCCAATTACAGCTTCAACAACTGGCTTATTATCGCATCTTTTTAAAAAAACAGCATATTCTTCAGCTAATAAACTTTTAGGATCTATAGGCATGTTAATTTCTCTCTTAATTTATATGTTATTGCTATTAATAAATATAGCCTTAAATCTTAATAAAAAAAACTAGAAAGTCAAGCTGGAAGTTAATAAATTAACGCACTAAGCTTGCGTTAACCTTTAAGGCTTCTACATGATTTTGTTCTCGATAGAGATTTATCATGAGGAGCTACTTCTAATTTAGAAGGTGGAAAAGGTGGTGGACTAGTAAAATAACATGATATAATAGGTGCGGTAGGGCTTATAGGAAGTATTCTGTAGGTATTAGGATATGAGGGTATTTCTTGGGAAAAGCTTTTACTTAATTCTTCTAATTTTTTCATATCAGTTAAGATTTTGCTGATCCTATCTGAAGATTCTTGTAGCATTTCTGCTACTTTAAGTATTTCTTGATGAATTTCCTTAAAAGGTTTTTTGTATTTATTTATTTATTTCGTGAATATCTTGCAGCGCTGCCTGTAATTTCAATCCGCCTTCTACTCCTGTTTCTACTAATCCCATAATAATCACTCCATAAAAGTAAAAATTAAAATAAAAAACTTTACAATCCAAGCACAGGTATATGATCTGGTTGTCCAAGTGATGAATTATTTATTGTGGATCTTGGCTCTTTAGCTGTATCTATAGGTTTATTTGCTACGGTACTTTCAGTACTTTTAGTTTGTGAGCCTCCAATAAAATCTGCTAATATAGCAAATAAAGATTTTGGATCTTTTTCACCAGTATTTTGGCTTGGTGTAATTTTTAAATCTTTACTAGGATTCTCTCTCAACAGTGCATTAGTAATTAGTTCCGCAAAATCACCTATATCAGCACCTTCTTCACTAATTTGAGCGGCGGTACTTGTTCTTGAAGGCGGGGTTTTTGTTACTTCTGTTGCAGCTATATACTGCTTGATTTGATTATATCTTTCAGAATTATTCATTACAGTCAAAATCATTGCTGTAACTAGAGAATTAAGTGCAGAAATCCCAAATCTTGCTTCCCAGCCCCGAAATAATTCTTTAGCTCCATTTTTCGCGACAAGAGCTGCTAATTTCATTATAGCTTCAGTTAAATTCTTAGCTGGTTGCACTTCACCATTTTTAGTTGGAGCTTGTTGTAGATAATTTTGTAAAAGTGATAATGGCGTTAAAGCCGTATGAGTAGCCACACCAAAGCTTGCTGCAATTAAAGGTGAAACCGTAGAAGAAACATTATTTTCACTTAATAAATCAGTAACAGCACTCATAACTAAATAATAAGGTACTTGTCTGGCTGTAACCATCGACTGACCTTTACATAATTCTAAAAGCTTATTTCTGGTGCTTAAAAATTCTTGAAATTTTGGAGAAGTAGGATCACTAGTTTGTGTATAAATTAAAAGCCTTTCAAATAGATTTAGAGTATCCGCTACAGTTAAAACTCCAGTTTTGGCAATTAGTTTAATTTTATCATCACTAAATTCTAGACCAAGAGTTTTATTTAATTCACTTAAATTTTGATAAGTTATTTTATTTAGCTGAGGAAAAGCTCCGAACCTAGCTATATATCTAAAAGTAGTATGAAAAGTAGTGGGGCGAAGGCCTTTTGTAAAAAATTGCATTCCTGTTGTTGTTACTGTTTGAGGATTTTGCTTTTTAGCTTGCCAATTACGCACAGCAGTCATCGGAAATAAGAAAGGCGCGGTAATTCCACCTAAAGTAAGAAGGTTAGGTAAATAAGGATTTATATTTCTAGCTTTATATAAGTTATCTAAATTTGTAAAAGGAAATAATTGAAAAAAACCATGATTTTTTTCTAATTCCTTTAATCTATCTACTGGGGATAATACCTTGGGTGAATTATCTTGAGTTGTTGAGGCTGCTAAATTAGCACTAACTGTAGCTGCGGCTCTAATTAAATTCTTGGAACTTGCCATACCTTATTTTCCATAATATAAATTATAAGATCAAGTCTAGTGACTTAATATTATAATTAATCTAAAATAAATTAATTATTTTGTCTAACATTATTTTGATTTCTACTAGTACTTGTGTTTAAATGAGCTGAGCTGATACCAACACTTGGCGGCTGCTCTTCTTGCTTTTGAGTCCCATCTGCTGAAGCTGAGCTAACCGCAACATTTGCCAAGTTAGATAATACATCTTCTTTATCAATCCTATCAATAAAATCCTTAATTTGCTTTAAGTGTGGATTTTTACTTATTTTTAATTTTGTTGCTTCTAATAGTTTGAGAGCAGATTCAATTTGTTTAAAATCTTTATCTTTATCGTGCTGACTACTTAGAAGAAGTAGTTTATTTTCTAAATCCATTTCAGCATTATTATATAACTCTCTAATTCTACTTTCTACTTTTCTTAATCCTTGAGTGCCAACAAAAACTTTATAAGTTTCTTGTTCTATATAAACAACTCTCTCGGCTATTAAATTAGCCAATAATATATTTTTCTTAATACTTAATATTGAGGAATATTCCTTAACAAATTTTCCTGGTCCTTTATTTAAAAAATATGCTTCTATGCTTGTTTCTATGCTTGCTTCCATAACAGGAAGTTTATCTAAATTTAATATCGTTAAACCTTTTAATTCTTTTTTTATTGTACCAAGAAATATCCTTAAATAATAAAAATCTTTTTGTTGCATATATGAAAGCTTCCAATCTTTAAATTATAGTAAACTATAGTAAGTATATGTTTTTTTCAGACATACTTTTTATATTACATATAGTTAATAAATTTACTATAATTTTTTCATATTGCAACAATAAAGTTAATTAATTCTTTTTCATCTGATTAATTTTTTTTATAATAAATCTTCTAGCTGCTAATAATTTCTCTAGTTGTAATAATTCTTTTGTGGTTTTTAAATTTTCTTTAGCAATAATTAACTCGCTTAAATATTTTGCTGTAAGTACACATGAGGTTAAGCCCCTGGAACCATGGGCCACACTTAAATATAAATTGGGATAATTTTTAATTTCTTCGATATTAGATTTATAATGTGGAACAAAATTTTCTAAGTTCGGTACCTCACCTACAATTGGCCTGCGGTCAAAGGTCGCTGATCTAAAGCCTATCTGACCTTTAAGCTCTGTATAGTTAATATTGCTTTGATCTATATCAAAATCAAAAAGTCGTTTAAGTAGCATAAGATTTTGTTCATGTTCCCCCACACTCAACTCTGTATTATTTACATTGCGGACATAAGTTGCTCCAATATGATGGTAGCCCTCTTGGGCCGGAGTTATATAACCATTCATACAGATAACCTGCTCTATTTTAGGCTTTTTAATTTCAGGATAAAAACTTATTTGCCCGCGGATTTTTTCAAGTGGCAACCATGAAGTTTGGCTAAAATTTAAGGCGTCATAAGAATTAGCGATAATTACTATCTTTGCTTTTAAATTTAAGTTTTGTTGCGCACTAATTATTTTCCATAATCCACTCTCATTAGAGATATTTTCATATTTAATTTCAAGTATGTTACTATCGAATACTACCCTAATTTGTTCTTTATATTGCTCTAATAGGCTTGTTATTAATTTTGATGTATCAATAACTCCTGCTTCTTTTATAAATAAACCAGTAAAATTCTGGTAAGAAATTTTTTCTGCACTTCCTGCTTTAATTGCTAAATTACTAAGTTCTGTTGTTTGATAAATATCTTTAATATCTATAACCCCGCATTCTTTAAAGATATTATTATATTGCTTAATATGCGCTAAAGTTTGATAGAAACCTGCAGTATAAAATTCACCTATCGTGTCATTTTTGTGACTTATTAAGGGCATGATTATAGCATTATTATTAGCAGCTATTCGCTCTTTTACTGACCCTGCCCTGTCAATTATGGTGATGTTATGGCCAGATTCAGCCAATATATTAGCTAAGGTTGCTCCAACTATTCCACAGCCAATTATAGCTATATCTGTATTTAAAAAATCATTAGTTTTTGTCACATGAGTCTCTTTATGGTTTAGTGACAATAGGTGCTATTGGAGCCATCGGTGCGATAGGGGTTACAGTTTGTGGAGTTGTTAAAGCGGCTTTACTAGTTATATAGCTATCTAAGTCCCTAGTATCAATAGTTTTCTGGATATTATTAAGTGGACCTTTTACACTTATAGTTAGATTAACTTTTTTGCCAACTTCTGGAGCAAAAACTATAGTTGCAATACTACTGGTAACTAATTTATTTATATCTAAATTGCCTGAGAAAATTCCTCGAGAATAATCAGTTTCTAATAGTGCTGACTTAGTACTTAAAATATTCTTATCAATGGTTGCTTGGCCTTTAATATTGGTAAATAAAGTTTTCCCCTCCGCCAAACTTTGTTTAACTACTTTTTCCATATCAAGTACTGAATATAGACTCCGCGCATTTTTAATAATTTCATTTATATTAAAATTGTCGATTAAGACATTAGCTGCAACAAAATCAACCGTACCTTTTAAGTTTTTTACCCATTCTAAAGTAGAATTGCCTACCGATTTAAAAGTTCCCGCAATATTAGCATAACCTGGGACATCTTTATCTATATTAAAAAATAAACTATATAGATCTTTTAGATTCATATTAGATAATTTAAATGACGAAGCCATAGATAGATTATCGGTCATTCCTATATTAGTTTGAATATTTATCTCACCTAAACCTAATTTGGCGGCAAATGTTTTTATGCTAATAACTTTGTTGGCGATAACGGCATTAAATTTTACGTCTTTAAAAAGAAAATTTTTATGTTTAAGAGCTGTAAATTCAATATTTGTTTTGGCATTAAAATTGCCATATTCAATAAATTTAAAAGGATTATTTGACCATTTGATCTCTTTTAGTTCAGTATTTTTGTCTGAGTCTTCACTATCTTTCTTCCCTTCGTCGTTATTGCTCACAATAAAGGCTGAACTATCAAAACCTGGAGATTTAAAATCTAAATCAAATTCTGGTTTCTCACCATTAATAGATAATTTGAATCTACTTATAAAAGAGGCTTTTTCACCATTTAAAGTAATACGTTGAAGATTAAATACACCAGGGCTTAAAGCTATGGTGGCATTTATATTTTTAATTTTACTTTGATTATAAATTAGATCGTTAGCTGTTATATTTATGGCAGCATTATAATTAACTGTTCTAAGCCAAGAAGTGTCTATGTTAGCATTTTTATCATAAACTAACTGCTTGTCCATATAACTAGCAATTTTTTCAGTTAGATTATATTTATCAAAATCTATACTATCAATTTTAGTATCAATCATTACAAATGGAATCTTAGCTCTTGGTAAAATATTCATACTTCCGGTAATTAATGAGCGATCAACAGTGCCATAGATATCCGAAACTATAATTTTTTGTGGAGTTAGATTAACATTACAACTAAAGAGAAAATCATTTAAATAATTATTCCCAGAATCAATTATATCGTAATTTAACCATTTGATTATTTCAGAAAATTTTTTCCCTTCCCATTTTATGCTTCCTATAAGTAATGGTCTCGTACCATTATGACTCATATTTCCACTAAATTCTAAGGTGGAATCTCCAGGAAGATTGGCCTCAAAACGATTTATTAGAAGATTACTATCAGCAACATCAATATCAATATTTAAATCTTTAATCTCATTTTTATTAAAAATGATTTTTTTAATTTCTAGATTAACTAATAAGGCTAGGGTTTTTGGAATATCTATATTATATGATGCACCTGTATTCTCAGTATTTACAGATGAATAATTACTATGCTCATTAGAATTGTAATCTATATGCTCAGCTTTTTTTTCTTTCTCGTATAAATTATCTATATTTAATAGGTCGACTACTGCATTTAATTCCCATTCAACCGGTTTATTTTTATCTAAGCTATAAAAAGCTTCCAATTCTGCAGAAGTTTTTAAATTATTTGAAGAGATTTTAATATTTTTAAAACTGGCATTCTTTTTATCAATTGTAAATTCACCACTAATATCAGCAGCTTCTTTTGAAGTTATAGCAGATAAAGAACTATTTAATGGGAAAAATATTTTAGCAAATTTACTCAAGTTATTTATTTTAGTTACTAGTTTGCCATCTATATGATATTCTTTTGTTATGTCGTATCTACCAGTAAATTCAGTATTAAAACTATCTGAACTTATATTTAATTTTATATCATCATGTTTTCTGGATTGTTTAGATTCAGAGTTGAATTTTACATAACTATCATTTAAATCAAATTTACCATCAACTATAAAAGCTCCAGTTTTTGGATCTATATTTAATTTAAAATCAACGTAATCTAAATTATAATGAGTATTATCAGAATGATAGGTTATATGAGCATTTTTAATGTCAATATTTTTAATAAACTTATTATCAATCAATTTATGTTGATCATCTTGACTCAAAAAAACTGACCAATTATTACTATTATCTTTTAAAGTTTCTAATTCAAATAAAGGATCTACAAAACCTATATTCTTGATTACAATTTTCCCACTTAATAAGGCCATTGGTGAAAATTGAATATTTAAGACTTTAGTGCTAAGAAAGTTACTACTTATCGTATTTTGGCTAATATTAGGTATAGTTAGATCATGAATTCTTAAAGTTGGTAAAGGTAAAACTTTTATTTCAATATTACCGTCTATCGTTGGAATAACGCCAGTATTTTTTTTAATTACATTAATAATTCTACTTTTATAAAAGTTAAAATTAAATAATGACGGAACTATAAGCAGAGCCATAATTATGGTGCTTAAAAGAATTACAGATATAAAAGCTATTTTCTTCATGAGTTATTTAACTATAAAAACTATTGCGAGAAGCACTTTGCGCTGTTACAAATTAAAAGTAATTAAAATTAAAAGTAATTTTTGTACAGATTACAAAGTATAAAATATTTACTACCAAATATTCAACGACAATATCATGAAGTTTAGACAATGCATAGTTTAGTAAGAGATATGAGCGATAATTTTGCTGCATTAAAAGAAAGCTTAAATCAAGAACAGCTGCTAGCGGTTGAAACCATAAGCGGTCCTGTGCTTGTCCTTGCTGGCGCTGGTACCGGTAAAACTAAAGTGTTAACCCATCGTGTGGCCAATTTGATACATAAAGGAATTTATCCTAGCGAGATACTAGTTGTGACTTTTACTAATAAAGCTGCAAAAGAAATGAAAGAACGCATTGGTTTATTATTAAATAAAATAGAAATGCCTTATTTAGGAACTTTTCATTCAATAGCGGTAAAAATATTAAGGAAACATGGTGATTTATTAGGGTTACAAAGTAATTTTACTATTATTGATAGTGATGATCAAATTAGAGTGCTTAAAACTTTATTAAAAGAATATAATATTGATGAAAAAAAACATCCAGCAAAAGAACTGGCTAATATAATAAATCGCTGGAAAGATGCGGCTCTTACTCCAGACAAAGTAAAGCCTCATGAAAATGCTAGTTTTGCTGCAGGTAACGCCTTAACTTTATATAAAGAATATCAAAAGAGGCTTTTATCTTTAAATGCCGTAGATTTTGGTGATTTGGTACTGTTTAATTTAAATTTATTTTTGAATTATCCAAATGTACTTAATGAATATCAACAAAGGCTAAAATATATATTAGTTGATGAGTATCAAGATACTAATATAGCTCAATATTTGTGGTTAAGAATTTTGGCGCAAAAGAACCAGAATATTTGTTGTGTGGGTGATGATGATCAATCCATTTATAGTTGGCGTGGTGCCCAAGTTGCCAATATCTTAAAATTTGAAAAAGACTTTGTTGGCGCTAAAGTTATAAAATTAGAAAGAAACTATCGTTCTACCTCACAAATCTTATCGGCAGCTTCAAAACTTATTGCTCATAATAAAGGCCGATTAGGAAAAGTTCTTTGGACTGAAAAGAATGAAGGCACTCCTATAAAATTATGGTCTTTCTGGGATGATTTAGAGGAAGCTAATGCCGTATCTGATGAGATAGAAAGTTTAATATTAAATAAAAATGTGGGACTCGAACAAATAGCTATATTAGTTAGAGCCAGTTATCAAACTAGATTTTTTGAGGAGAATTTGGTAAGCAGAGCCATTCCTTATCGAGTTGTTGGTGGGTTACGCTTCTATGAACGGCAAGAAATTAAAGATATTATTGCCTATTTACGTTTAATCGAGCAACCTTATGATTTACTGGCCTTTGAACGAATTGCTAATACACCAAGGCGGGGTTTAGGTGCTGTAGGACTTGCTCAAATAATTAATACTGCGCGCAGTTATAATCTAACTATTATTGAAGCCATTTCTAAATTAATTAAAGAAGATCATCTGCATGGTAAAGCCAAAATTGCCATGGAGATTTTTTGTAAACAATTAATTGTTTGGGATGAACAAAAAAATATTATTTCCTTATCTGAACTTACTAATCTAGTATTAAAAGATTCGGGTTATTTATTAATGTGGCAAAATGATAAAAATATTGAAAGCGAAGGTCGAGTAGATAACATCAAAGAATTAGTTAATGCCTTAGAAGAATTTAGCAATCTCCAAGAATTTTTAGAACATGTTAGCCTAGTTATGGATAGTGATAAAAACCATAATGAGCCAATGGTAAATATTATGACTTTGCATGCGGCTAAAGGTTTAGAATTTGATGCAGTCTTCTTGCCTGGTTGGGAACATGGCATCTTCCCTCATCAACGGGCTATAGATGACGCTGAAGGTGGCATTGAAGAAGAAAGAAGATTGGCTTATGTTGGAATTACTCGGGCTAAAAAATATGCTTATATTTCTTTTGCTTCTAGACGAAGAATTTATGGCCGTTATCAACAAAGTATACCATCTAATTTTATCAGAGAATTACCCGAAGATTGTTTAAGTCATAATTTTAATTTAAATAAACAGCAAGATAATGAGTATAATGAAGATTATAGTGAGTATACTAAGCCTAATTATAAAAAATCCTATAATACTAATTATGAAGATTATAAAGCCCCTTTACAAACTGCACAAAAAGAAAAAACTACAGACAATAGCGTAATTGGCATTGGCTCAAGGATATTCCATATTAAATTTGGTTACGGCCGGGTTATTTCGCTCGATGGCAAAAAATTAGAAATAGAGTTTGATAAAGCCGGGCGTAAAACCGTCATGAGTGAGTTTGTACAATTGGCAGGGATGGCGAGTTGATAGCAGCCAATAATATAGTCGGTTGTGAAGAAGTGTTTTTTTATAAAAAACACTATTCCCACTCAATAGTTCCTGGTGGTTTAGATGTAACATCATAAACTACGCGGTTAATTCCTTTAACATTATTAATTATTCGAGTTGCGGTATTGCGTAAAAACTCATGAGAGAAGTCGTAATAATCAGCGGTCATTCCATCTGTTGAAGTAACAGCTCTTAAAGCGCAGACATATTCATAAGTTCGGGCATCACCCATAACACCTACAGTTTTAACTGGTAGTAAAACTGCAAAAGCTTGCCAAATTTTGTCATATAGACCATTTTTTTTAATTTCATCTAAATATACAGCATCTGCTTCTTGTAAAATAGCAATTTTCTTTTTGGTGATTTTACCCGGTATGCGAATTGCAAGGCCAGGTCCTGGAAATGGGTGTCTATTTACTAATTCTTCATGCATTCCCAATTGTTTACCTAATTCTCTTACTTCATCTTTAAATAATTCGCGTAATGGCTCAATTAATTTCATGCCCATTTTTTCAGGTAAACCGCCAACATTATGATGTGATTTAATAGTAACTGCAGCATCGCCATGAACTGATACCGATTCTATAACATCTGGATATAAAGTACCTTGCGCTAAAAAATCAGCCCCGCCTAATTTATTAGCTTCTTCTTGAAAGACATCAATAAAAGTTTTACCAATTATTTTTCTTTTAGTCTCAGGATCAGATACTCCTTTAAGCAAAGATAAAAATCTTTCTGAAGCATCTTTCATATGAACTTTAATATGAAATTTATTAGCAAAACGTTCGGCAACTAATCTACCTTCATCTTTACGTAAAAGTCCGGTATCTACAAAAATACATACTAGTTGATTACCAATAGCTTCATGTAATAAAGAGGCAACAACTGATGAATCAACTCCCCCACTAATTCCACATAGAACGGTTTTATCACCTACTACTTCACGGATTTTTTTTACCTCTTCTTTTAAAAAAGATCCCATGGTCCAAGCAGCTTTTAAGCCTGCAACATTAAATAAAAAATTAGCAAATAATTTATGGCCATTCTCAGTATGAGTAACTTCTGGATGAAATTGTACTGCATAAATCTTCTTTTCTTCATTGGCAATAATCGCAAAAGGAGCCCCTTCTGATTCAGCAAGAACCACAAAATCTTTTGGTAAGCAAGTTACTTTATCACCATGACTCATCCAAACTTTAGCTTGATTATTTTTTTGCCATAAATCTTTAAATAAGGGTGATTCTTGTTTAATATTAATAAAAGCTCGGCCAAATTCACGATCTGTTGAAGATTCAACCCTGCCTCCCAAAAGATCACAAATTAATTGCTGACCATAACAAATACCTAATATTGGTACATTCAGAGAAAATATAGTAGCATCTATTTTTGGGCTATGTTTAATAGTGACTGACGCAGGACCGCCTGATAAAATAATCGCTTGTGGTGCAAAATTATTTAGAAACTCTTGGTTAATTTTAAAATAAGGATGAATTTCACAATAAACTTTTAGTTCTCTTACGCGCCTCGCAATTAACTGAGTTACTTGCGAACCAAAATCAATAATTAAAACTTTTTCTTGCATATTATCTACCAATTTATGTTGTTTTTTAAATTATTTAATATTTTTTATTTTGTCTTCTGGTATTTGAGTTGCCACAGAAATTTCTGTTATAGGAATCCCAAGTTTTAGTAATTTAGCGGCTATTTCTAAACGAGTCTTCTCTATACCTAATTTTTCACCTTCTTCTTTCCCGCGATTAAAAACCACCACTTTTGCATCTAGAATATCTCGTTCGTTTTTTTCTATTTGCTCATAAATACTTAATTCTTCTTTTGACCAATTAAGACTATTTAGCTGCTCAAAAGCTTTTTTGATAATCAGATCATCACCGATCATTTTGGCTAATTCTTCCGGGTCAATATCTTCAGCATGATTTAAAAAATATAACCATTTTTCTATAATTGTATTTACTTGAGTTATTGTTTTTTTAAATTTAGGTAATTCAATAAAAGTAAAAGAAAAATCTTCTAAATCATGCTCATAGGTTTCTTTATCTAAAATTATATGATGAGAGATACAAGCAGCTTTTTTGGGAAACATAATAAAATCAGTAATTGCTAAAAAAATTACTTCTTTAAGCTCGCTATAATTATCCCCAATTTGCAATTGCGAAGCATATAATTTAGCTGCATAATATTGCGCGCGGTGGACAAAATTATTGTCATTAGCCACCTGCATCAGGGCTATATATTTGTTGCCATCTTGATCTTCACACAAAATATCAACTATACTAGTTTTTTCTTTAATTATTTCAGGATCTAAAATCGGACTTAAAAATTTTACATCAGTAATTATTTTTTTACC
>CAYZBM010000039.1:0-18669 GCA_964476705.1 uncultured Rickettsiales bacterium
TCATTATTGTACTTTAAAAAATATCGTAAGATGTTTTTTCACGGGCAACTAATTACCATTACAATGAAATACTATAGATATGTACCTTTTTAAAAGACTAACATTTCTCACATCGAAATTCTATTTCTAAATTGATATTTTTAATGTTGATATTTTTACTTTTACCTATATTGGCTATAGCATTTATAATTCCTTCATCTTGCAATTCTTCGATATCTTTGCATTTTGTGCATATTAAGAAACAGGAAACTTCTTCAGTTTCGTTATTAAAACAAGCAACATAAGCATTTATAGTATTTAACTTATGAACCATTTTATTCTCTATCAAAAAATCAAGGGCTCTATAAACTGTTGGGGGTTTATCAGAAAAACCTTCTTCCTTTAACTTTGCTAAAATATCATAAGCCTTAGCAGGCTTATGATTTGAAGCTATTATTTCTAAGACTTTTTTTCTTATTGGAGTTAAATTTAAAGAACCAGCATTACAAAATTCTTTTGCTTTTTTTATAACTTTATTACTACAATTTTTGTGATCATGTTTCTTCATTTTTAAATACAAACAATAGATTAAAGAGAAAATTTGATATTTATTAGTTGCAATAATTTTTTAGCTTATAGCCGTATATTAGACCAATATGTGAATATTATATAATATCGAGTAATTGATAATATAGCATTTTTAAATTGAAATGAATGTATTTATGGGTCCTTCAGTAAAATATAAATAATATATAAAAGATCTATTGCTTATGCATTTTACAGTTAATAATCAGTAAATGGGCGGTTTACCGTCAATTTACTATAATTGTAAAAAATTATAAGTACAGAAAAATTAAACAGAATATTGACATTTGGCAAAATATTGCTATGTTATAACATAACAATAGCTATTAAAATCTTAATAATTTAAAATATTGTAATAAAATAACCTTACAAAAACTTCTATAAAGCAAAAGATATAGTTTTTAAGTGGAAATAAAATATTAAGTCTGAATTATTAGGAATTATTCATTGAAAACAAAAGAATATAAGTATCTTCTTCATTACCATAAGCATGAAGATCATGTACATTTTAGTCTAACTAGTACTAAAACATCAAGCTGTCATAATCATGAGCATGATGATAACAAAGTCTTGCATGCTGACAATCATACTCATAGCCAAGAACATGATTGTCATCCCTGTGAAGACAAACAAATTAATGGCAAAATAGGAAAAAATGACGAAGGTTGCCCATGTTGTGCCGAAGCAATAGATCTAGACGAAGTTACAACCGCATTAGATCAAATAATTAGTGGCAATTCAAATCCGCACAGAGACTCTACAGGAGGCCTGGCAGATTTCTCTTCACCTACAAATTGGGGAGTTGTTCTGGGAATTGCAGGACCATTAGCACTTATAGGTCTTACTGCCGCAATCAGAAATATCAAAGGAACCATTAAAAATAAAAAAAATATTAATTCTGTAGTTAAAGGATTAGACGAAGATATAAAAAGATATAAAAATCAAAATCTTTTAAATTATAGTTCCGATATAGCCGCCGTTATTAATAGACTAGAAGCATTTAGAAATACTTTAAAATACTCGGAATTCGATAGAAAATTTAATTTAGTTGTTCCTGGAATTATAAACGGAACAGCATCAACAGTAGTATTAAGCTCAGTAGCCGTAAGCTCACCATATGCTCTTCCTATTATTGCTTTATACGCAGGATGTCAAACTTTAAGAAATGGATACGACCTTTGGAGAATTTGGAATAAAATATTACCTGAAAATATAAGGGAAGAAATCCAATTAAATATAAAAGTTGGCATAAGAAAAATAAATCAAATTACCACCTCAAGAAGAAAATTCTATGCCGCTAATACTTTAGGTTTTGCTACTTTCACTATTGGAGCTTTAATTACTACGCTATCCGTTCTTTCTGTAGCTGGAGCTCCAGGAATAATTCTTGGAATTCCTTTGTTGGCAGCAGGCACAATTTCAACCGGTATAACTAATAATATTTGGACCAATCGATTTAAACCCAGGAATGGAGACTTAAGTATTGAAAGAGAAAAATTAGATACTGATAGTATAGCAAAAGCAATTGGCGAAAAAAGAGAAATAAAAAGAATATTAAAGAATTATAGGGATAAACACCTACCAGAAAGAAAATTAAAACGTTTTAGCTCTTCACTATTGTCATCGTTACCTTTTTGTAAAAAAATTGGAGCCAGATTAAATCATGAAGCTAATCAATCAAGAATTTACGAATCAAGTGGAGACGATAAATCGGTACTTGATTTATTAGAAAGAATTGTGAATGCAAAAATTATTCTCTCTAAGCAAGAGCAAAATCAAAATTTTGATTCCTTCTTAGAAAGAAATGCTAATTTTTTAGAAATTAGTGCTCAGGAAAAAAATCAATTATCCCTAGAAAATTTTGATTATAATTCTCAAATTTGCGAGCAAATTCTAAAAGTATGTAAAGAGCTAGAACTAGATACAATATTGCTGGAGAGATTTATTAAAAATGCAATAATAAAATCTTCAAAAGAGCACGATAAAAGCATTGAAAATGAAGAAGAATATTGTGCTAAACTTAAAGAAAGTGGGTTATTTAAGATAGAAAACAAAGAAATTCATTTCTTAGTTGATGAATTAGAAAAAAAGGCTGAATTAAAAGAGATTTTCATTAGTTCCCTTAAAGAATGTCTTTTATTTGATTGCGTTGATAAGCTAAAATATGAACAATATGGATTAAATGATTTTTATTGGTCTCTTAGTAAGCAAAATAAGAAACATAGTCATGAAAACCATAGTCATGAAAACCATAGTCATGAAAACCATAGTCATGAGAACCATAGTCATGAGAACCATAGTCATGAGAACCATAGTCATGAGAACCATAGTCATGAAAACCATAGTCATGAAAAGCATAGTCATGAAAAGCATAGTCATGAAAACCATAGTCATGAAAACCATAGTCCAAAGCAGCCTAATAACAAGACTTGCTCTCAAAGACAATCTAAGACTTTATATTCTTTTAATCATAACAATAAAATATTATTGGGAGAATTTAAACTATTTGCTGAAGAAAAAATATCAGCAACAAACAGATCTAATCAGATAGCTAAACAAAACAACATTATTGATAATATTTTACTAGAAAATCAGCAATTTATTTTAAAATCAGAGACAAAAAATATAGAACAAAATAAAACAGTTTTTGTTTATTTAGATCCTAATTATCAAGATCCAAAGCATCCCGAATACGAACAAAAACAAATCACCTATATACGCAATGATTTTACTGGAATAATAGACGTAATATATGGAGAAAAAGCTAATGCACTTTTAATTGAACGACCTAAGGAAGACAAAAATGGCTTAATTACAACAATCAATAATAATATTTTAGAATATTATGGAGACAAAAATAATACGTCTTTTCAATTATTAAACAAAGAAACTTTCAAAAATAAGGAGTGGGTAAATAGTGAATTAAAGGAAGTACGTTATAGGAGCACAAGTAACATTTCTACAGAAAGATGTTGTTTCTAGCCTTGACACTCCTAGCAATAGTTAACATTTCTTCATAATTACCATTACAATGCAATACTATATTGCAGCCTGCATCTAAAGCTTTATTGGCTAATTGGCCTAAATCACCTTTAAGAGCTTTCATCGATAAATCATCAGAGATTATTTTACCCTTAAATCCAATATTATTACGAATATATTCCATAACTTTTTTAGATAAAGTTGCGGGGTTTTTTGAATCTAAGGCGGTATAAATTATATGCGCGGTCATCCCCCAAGCATTTTCATTTTTAAGTAAGCTAAAAACTTTAAAGTCACTAGCTTCTAAAGTGGCCAAGTCCTTATCTACTATAGGTAAATCTTCATGACTATCAACTTTGGCCCGACCGTGGCCTGGTATATGTTTTAAAATAGGGATAATATTTTGAGATCTTAAGCCATCCGCCATAATTTTAGCAAATTCAGCAACTAAAATAGGATCAGAACCAAAACTTCTATCGCCAATAATATCATGGGCGCCACTAATCTTTAAGTCACAGACTGGTGCGCAATTAACATTAATATTTAAATCGCTTAAAGTTTTACCTAATAATACTGCGTTTTTATAGATTGCATCTCGAGGATTTGCTTCATTATTTACCAAATATTCCATTGAAGGAAATTCTGGCCAATGCGGAGGTTTAAGCCTGGCAACCCTACCACCCTCTTGATCAATTAATATAGGAGTATTATCTCCAGATATTTCTCGCATCTCTTTAACTAGAGACTTAACCTGCGCTTTATCTTTAATATTTCTTTTAAATAAAATATAGCCCGCAGGTAAATATTTACGAAATAATTCTTTCTCTTGTTCTGTAAGATATTCTCCGCTACAGCCAAATATTACTGGTATTTTATTATCTAACAAAAAAACACTCCTGCTCACGCTCTATAAAACTTTTACATACTGATCTTGCTTCTTCTTCATTCTTAAACCGACCAAGTTGCAGACGATAAAACACACCTTTATTTCCTAAATCAGCTTTTTCGGATGAATATTGTATCTTAGAATTTAATAAATCTCCATAACGTTCTTTAATAATATTCCAATGTTCTTTTACTTCCTGCTCACTTCTAAATGAGCCTAATTGAATTTTATAACCAGAAGATGCAAGTGGATTTGGTAAAGATAAAGCACGATTTTTTCTAATTGGTAAAACTTCTTTTTTTATATTACTAATATTAAGCTGATTATTATCTTTATTATTTTTTTCAGTTTTATCTTCAGCATTTTTAGATAAATCAATTTTTTTCTTAATATTACTATTTTCTATTTTATCTTTAGTGCTCTTATCTGCAATATTTTTGTCTGTATTAACACTATCTGTATTAGCATAATCTTGGGAGTTTTCTTCTTCCTCCTGACCAATTACTAATTTTTTAGCTGATTTATCTAGATCGACATCTTTATTTAGGCTATCAGTTTTATCAGTTTTTTTAACTAATTTAATTTGATCTTTAACCTCTTCTTTTATAGCATCTTTATTATCAGCTAAATTTTCTTGAGTTTTATCAGTTTCTTTAAGCACAGTTGATTCTTTATCTTTAGCTAGATTTAGACTTTTTGAATCTGAAGTTTCTGTAACTACTTCTTCTTTGCTATCACCTACCTGTTCTACTTTTGCTAATAAATTTTTATCTTTATTTTCTACTATATTGGCACTCTGATTTGTTGCGTGCTCTTCTTTTTTTGCTGGTTCTTTAGTATTTGTAGCAGATTTATTATCTGCTATAGCTTCATCTGTTACCATTTCTTTAGTATTAATAGGTTCTTCCGAACTTGGTACAATTTTACCAATTTTTTCTTTATCTACATCATTCTGAACCGAAGAAATTGGATCGTAAATCATTTTATCTTGATTGGCTATATGCATCCCTCCTGGATCACTAGGCTTAACCCGCACTTCTTCTTTTTCAGCTTTAACTACTGGAACATCGTTAATTGACGCTGGGCTTAAAGCAAATTTATCAGTATACCACGACCAAGTAACAAAACTTACTACCGCTACCAACATTAAAGGAATAATAATTTTAATCTTATGGCTGGAGTCACTATGATAATTATTTATCTCTTCTGGTGAATGAAGAATATTATTTTCTTTATCATCGTTTGTATTAGTATTATTTTTTTGTTCATCAAAAGACATTAGTTACCTACCTTATATCTAAAAAGCTGCTTAATTTTATTATCTATTCCATAATCTGCATTGGTTCTACACCAAGTAAGTGTAAACCTGAAGCAATTACATTTCTAACTGCATAAACTAAAGCCAATCTTGCAAAAGTAAGCTCTTTTTTATCCAAAATTATAAAGCGGAGCATAGCATCATCTTTACCTTTATTCCATAGACTATGGAATCTGCTTGCTAATTCTTCTAAATAAAAAGCAATTCGATGTGGCTCACAGGCGATAGCAGCAAGTTCTATAGTTCTTGGCCAATTGCTTAAAAATAACAAAGTTTTAAGTTCGGCATTATCGGTTAAACCTACAAGATCTTCAGCTTTTAAATTCGCTATTATAGATTCAATATTTGGATAAACTTCCTCAGCTTGCCTTAAAACTGAACAACATCTTGCATGAGCATATTGGACATAAAATACTGGATTTTCTTGTGATTTCTTTTTAACCAAATCAAGATCAAAATCAAGTACTGCATCATTTTTACGGGTTAACATTATAAATCTAATTATATCGCTACCAACCGCGTCAATAACATCTCTGACAGTGGTAAAGCTCCCCGCTCTTTTAGACATTTTCATGGCGACACCAGATTCCATAAAATTTACTATTTGTGTAATTTTCACTTCAACTCTTGCCTTATTATCGCTTAAGGCTGCAACTATAGCTTTTAATCTTTTAATATAGCCACCATGATCGGCTCCGAGTACCAACACCATGTCATTAAAATTGCGCTGTAATTTATCATAATGATAAGCAATATCTGCCGCAAAATAAGTATAAGCGCCATCTGATTTTTGTAAAGGACGATCAGTATCGTCACCAAATTCACTAGCCTTAAATAATAATTGTTCCCGCATTTCCCAATCATCAGGTTTTTTACCTTTAGGTGCTTCTAATATACCTTTGTAAATTAGATTTTTACTATTTAATAATTCTATAGCAGCGGCTATTTTATTTTGATTATGTAATTCTTGTTCGGACGTAAAAACATCATGCTTAATTTTTAAATCTAATAAATCTGATTTAATTAATTTAAGCATTTTTGCAATTACAAATGGCTTAATAATTTCTAGATATTCAGATTCAGTTTTATCTAATAAAGATTTGCCATATTTGACAAATAAATCTTTACCAACAGGAATCAAATAAGAGCCTGGATATAGCCCTTGTGGAATTTCGCCAATATTTTCGCCAGCAGCCTCTTTATATCTTAAATAAGCCGATTTACTAAGTACATCAATTTGAACTCCGGCATCATTAACATAATATTCTTTTGTTACATCATACCCAGCTTTTGTAAGTAATGAACATAAAGCATCACCATAAACTGCGCCCCTAGCGTGACCTATATGCATAGGGCCGGTTGGATTAGCAGAGACATACTCAATATTTATTTTTTTATTATTACCTAAATTAATTTGACCATAATCAATACCTTGCTTATTTATCTCGATAGTATTTTTATAAAGATAAGAATTATTTAGCTGAATATTAATAAATCCTGGTTTAACTATTTCTAACTTTGTTAGCCAAGGTAATTCTTGCAAAGATGGAGCTAATTTCTCTGCTAACACAAAGGGTGCCATTTTACAATGTTTGGCCAAAACCATAGCAACATTAGTTGCAACATCACCAAAATGTTCCCCCTTCACTGGTTCTGCTACTATAGAATCAAAATTAGTAAATCCTACTAACTCAATTTCTAATTCTTTACGAACTATATTAATTATATCTAGGCGTATTAAGGCAAATAAATTCATGTTTTTTTCTTTTTTCTAATATGTAACAATATTCTATAGAATTGATTATTTTTGAGGAATTTTTAGGCGAATATTAGTTGAGATACCGCAGCGTATTTTTCATATGTTAGGACAGCTTAACTAATATTCAACGACAAAATTACCAAAAAGAAGCAATTTTATATCCGAGTTTCTACGTCAAATAATTTTTTATATTCATCAGTGGCGAATCTATCGGTCATACCAGCTATAAAATCAGCAACGATTAAGGCTTTGGCTGAATTATCTTCTGCACTATTTAACCTTCCGCGCCAATTACTTGGTAAACAACCAGGATTTTCATATAATTCTTTAAATAATTCTTTTACTATTCTTTTTGCCTTACTAGTCATACGGCAAACTTTATAGTGATTATACATATGTTTATGTAAAAACTCTTTAATAGCTTTGACATTAGCGGTCATATTTTTAGAAAAATGTACCACTGGCTTATTTAAATTGCGAATATCGTCGACAGTTTTAATATTATTTTCTTTTATATTAATTAAAGTTTGACGAGTTAGGTCAACTACCATCCGATTGATCATTCTTCTATTTGCTTCATGAATTAATCTTGATTCGTCAATATCAGGAAACTCAACATGTAATTCTCTAAACATATTGCCTACCATAGGTAATTGTTTAACATCATCAATAGTAAATAATCCTGCTCTTATCCCATCATCAATATCATGGTTGTTATAAGCAATATCGTCTGCAAAAGCGGCTATTTGTGCTTCAGCTGACGGAAATTTATCGAGGTTTAAATCAAATTTATCATTAAATAGGGCTATAGCTTCAGGAACTGAGCCATCATATATTGTCTTGTCGCGGTTTATTCCGATAATCGGTCCATTATGTTTAACTAATCCTTCTAGGGTTTCCCAAGTTAAATTAAGACCATTAAAACTAGCATATTTCTGTTCCAGTTCAGTTAATAATCTTAAAGATTGAACATTATGAGAAAATTCACAAAGATCTTTAGTTGCTTCTCTTAAGGCGTCTTCACCGGCATGACCAAATGGAGTATGGCCTAAATCATGTGCTAAAGCTAAAGCTTCGGCTAAATCTTCACATAAAGATAGATTGCGGCTAATGGACCTAGCAATTTGTGCCACCTCTAAACTATGAGTAAGTCTAGTACGGTAATGATCCCCTTCATGATTAACAAAAACTTGAGTTTTATATTCAAGTCTGCGAAAGGCGGTGGAATGGATAATCCGATCACAATCGCGACGATATTCTGACCTATTATTACTAATTTCTTCTTTATAAAGCCTACCTTTACTGTTAAAAGGATCACAAGCATATGGAGCCAATTGATGCTGGGCAAGATTTAAAGATTCTTCAATATCATTAATAAGAGCAGTTTCCATAAGTATTTTCCCATAAAAGTAAGATTATTTTTGGCCGATTCCTAAAATTAAAGCCTTTTTTTAGGAATATTTAAGAGATTTCCACCTTGTATTTTTAGCCAAAGATTGTATATATTATCTACACAATAAATGCTAATAGCGCAATATAAAATAGATTATTTTTTGTGATCCGCTTTATATTGTCATGAACTTATATAGAAATAATTTAAAATGGCTTTAGAATTTCATATTACCGATAATGCTGTTTTAAGAATAAAAGACTTAAATAGCAAAAAATTAAATGGAAATTATCTTAAAATTTCGGTTAATGGCGGCGGTTGTTCCGGATTTGAGTATGAATTTTCCTTTGTTCAAAATAAACAAGAAGAAGATTTTTTATTTAGTAAAGACGGGATTAATATAGTAATTGACCAAATATCTGCTCCATTTTTAAATAAAGCAACATTAGATTACATTAATGATATAGGCAATGCTGCCTTTAAAGTAATAAATCCTAATGCTGATTCGCACTGCGGTTGTGGAAAAAGTTTTTCTCCAGTTTTGTGAAATTTAATTATATATGTATTTTACTGTCAATTCTTTCTTAATCTACTATAATAGTTATTTAGTTATTAAATTACGTTAATATTTATGTCCAGTACTAAGCGATTCCTCTTGTCGTAGAATTAAAATAAGTTGCTGATAAATAAGTTGCTGATAAATCATTGCATACTACAAGATTAAGAGTTTTTTCTTTATCGGCTATTAAATTATCTATTATTTTTGTAAATAATATTTTTTCGTCTATAGATTCTAAATCTTCTTTTTCTAAACCTATTATTTCAAAGATTTTTAATTTGTCTAAAAAAGTTTCTTTTGCTTCCTCATTCTCTTTTTTAAATTCTAAGAATAATTTATAAAGTTGCTCTACTTTAGCTGTTACATCACTTTCATCACGATCTCCTATTTCTTTTCTACAAGGAAAGTAACTTATTGTTCCATCTGTCCAGGTCACATTTAAACTTTCTGATTCTGGGAAATATATAATGGAAAAAGATTTTTCTGGGTTATGTTTTTCAGGAGATATAGAAAAAAATACTACAGTAGTATTTTCTCTCAAAAAATACAATGCTAAAGAGCTAGAAAAGGGTAAGGAATGTGGACTTAAATTATGATCATTAGCTCTAAGAGGAGATCCTGCATCTTCTAAAAGAGTTGTTAATATACGAGTAAATAATTTTTTTTCATCAATTATTTCTAAATTTTTCGGATAATCTACTTCTTCATCATATTTAATTTCCATTAAGGCTAACAGGTCTAAAAAATCTTTTTTTAAGTCTTCTTTTGATTCTTCATTGCTATTTTTAAACTGTAAAAATAAATCATAAGCAGCTAGTACTTTTGCTCTTACACAATCTATGTGATCAGATTCAACTTTAGATAAAATACTTATTCTACTCCATGTGTTATCTAACCATCTAATATTTAATTCTAGAGGTTTTGGCACTCTCTTATCTTGGTTGCAATATAATTTAATTCTTTCCTTCCCCCAAATAGCTACAAAATCCTCAAATCTTTGATCGCCTATAGAGTTTATTTGTTGTACAAAGCCACTAATTGCCAAAAATTCTTTGCTGCCAACCAATGGATCAGGAATAGAAAGCAAAGTTTGTTTGCAACTTTCAGCATCACGTGAAAATATTTTAGGTCTTAAATAAGTTATTACTAATGCTACTCCTAAAGCTTGATTATCAATAATAGCAGGAATAATAAGTTGTCTTTTTTCATATCCTTCAACTTCTCTAGAAGTTTCTGAGTGCGTATCGTATTTTTGATGCTTTCCCCATATTTCGCTAAATAAACATCCACCCCATGGTGGTGTAATATTAGTATCATACATTATTTTAACTAATTTTATAGCTAATTCAGGATATTTTGGGTATATATCTAATAAACGATTTATGTACCAACAAGATATATCTCTTTGTGCTGGTTTTTTAATTGATTTTTCAAATCTAACACCTGCAATTTGAACAGCTTCCGTACGTCTAGCACTGCTACATACTCCGTATGTAGAAGTGCTATACTCAAATACAGCTAATAAGTCAGGATTTATAATATCACGAAAGAATTGATTAAACTTATCACGATCTATCTCGAAGCTATCTTCATATAAATCTCCTATTGGTACGTGATATTCAATAATACTATAATGAGGATCAAGTAATTGAGCTTTCATTATTTCTACTCTAGTTGCGGCATAAGCATTAGCAGTAAAATTTCCTATTGTTTTATCGAGATTTGCTAATTCTTTATTATAGGGCATTAATAAATTTTTAAATTCTTCTAATGCCATTTTATATAGACTATCTAGAACTTTAATTTCTGCTTCAAATTTATAATTAAAATTTAAAATAAATAAAATATCTCCATCTTTTAAAACCTTATTACAATATTCAATTATTTTTTTATATTTTGTAATTACATCTTCAAGTTTTTTATTTATTTCTTGTTTATCATCACTTTCAGGTAATTTTTTAATATAATTAGCTAATTCACTCCCTATATCTTCATTAAATTTAGTCGAGTCTTTTAAATAATCTACACTCCTTGAAGAAATTGGTAGATAAGTAATTTTTTTATAATATAGAGGATTAAGCATATAGCTTATGGCATCTATATATATTTTTAATTTACTTTGATCTTCTTCCTCTGGATTTGTGGCTTTTTCAACTATGGTCTTAAAATATACCTGCTCAACTTCTCTAAATAAGTCAAAAATTTGTCCTGCAAAATCTTTAATATCTATGTCATATTTATATATAAGAAAGTATAAAATATATCTTTCTATTTCCCTGAATTTAAAAGGGGGAATATCCTTAGGATTAGCACAAAAATTTCTAAGTTGAGTCTTTATCTCGAGAGTTACACAATCTTTATACTGATTATAATTAGTGAATTCTTTTGTATCTGGATTAAAATATTTATCCGTAATAGATAATAAATTTTCTATGTATGTTGTTGTATGTATACCCTCTCTTGCGGAGATTAAATTTTCTATTTTTGAAACACTCATAATCATTATCTCAATTATATAATTGATACTCAGTTTTTATCTATAATATTACAGACAGCATCAAACGAGGTAATATATAGTAGATCAAGAAATAATTTACCTCTAATCAATAATTATTAAATTATTTCTATGATGCTACATATCCTGAAAAAACATATACTTATAATACTATTTATGTTTTATTCAGGATCCATAATATAAGTCATTTCAACCATGAAATACTATAGTAATATATAGATTTAACATTATATCAAAAACATTAAAATATTAATATGCTAGATATAGCTATATTATTGGAGTAATAGTATATATTTTCTGTTATTAATTGAGATTTGATGAGCTATAGTAGATCAATAATTATTAAATTTAGTAGATCAGCGATCTACTATCTATGATGCAAAATCCCGGACTAAATCTAAGGACAGGTTATCCTAAAAAAACACAAATCTATGTTTTTTATAAGTTATTTTCTCTTTTGCCGTAAATTATTAAAATATTCTAGTCTTTTTTCAATATCCCGTTCAAAGCCTCTTTTAACTGGTGAGTAAAAATTAACTCTACTCATGTTATCAGGAAAATAATTTTGCCCAGAAAACCCATCTTTTAAATCATGATCATATTGATAACCCTCACCATAACCCTCATCTTTCATTAATTTAGTTGGAGCGTTTAATATATGTTTAGGTGGATTAAGAGATCCTGTATTTTTAGCGGCCTTTAATGCAAAATTATATGCTATATAATTAGCATTAGATTTAGGTGCTGTAGCTAAATAAATAACACATTGTGAAATCGCCAGTTCACCTTCAGGAGACCCTAGAAGTTTATAAGCCTCTTTAGCATTTATGGCTTGCACTAAGGCCTGAGGATCGGCAAGCCCAATATCTTCTACAGCAAATCTGACTAATCTTCTTACTATATACATTGGATCCTCGCCCCCGCTTAACATCCTTGCAAACCAGTATAAGGCGGCGTCAACATCGGAACCTCTTAATGATTTATGCAGTGCACTAATTAAATTATAATGGGCATCAGAATTTTTATCATAAATTGGCGCTCGTTCATGTAAAAGATTTAATAATTCTTTTTCGTCATAAATTTTATCGCTAGAATAACTTTGTAATTGCTCACATAAACCTAATAAATAACGGCCATCCCCATCTGCTATTTTGCAGAGTAAGTTTTTAGCTTTTAAAGTTAAAGGTAATTCTTTTTTATAATGTTCTTCAGCACGTTCTACTAATTTTAGTAAATTATCTCCATCTAGTCTTTTAATAATAAATACTTTAGCTCTAGATAACAAAGCGGCATTTAGTTCAAACGAAGGATTCTCAGTAGTTGCGGCAATTAATATAATACTACCTTCTTCAATGTAAGGTAAAAATATATCTTGTTGAGCTTTATTATAACGATGGATTTCATCAACTAGTAAAATACTAGTTAGTCCCATATCATGCGCATCTTTTGCTGATTTTAGAATTGTTTTTAATTCGTTAACTCCGCTATTTACTGCCGATATAGCATAAAATTTAGCATTAATTTTCTGGGCTATTAATCTGGCTATAGTAGTTTTACCTGATCCTGGTGGACCCCAGAGAATCATGCTTTGAATATTATTAGTTTTAAGAGCAAAGGCAAGTGGGCTATTTTCTCCTAATAAATGCTCTTGTCCTACTACCTGGGCTAAATCTTTTGGCCTTAATATTTCAGCAAGAGGTCTAATTTTCTCACTACTTGAAAGAGCAAAAGATTTTTGCATCTATTGTTTTCCAGTTAGAATAATATTTATAGTTCTATTGCCACGCAATATAGCCAATTTCAAACTAGAAGTTTTTGCAGTAACTAATTCTTCCAACTGTTTAGTACTTTCTACAGCCACCTCGTTAATATCAACAATTATATCTTTCTTTTTAAAACCAACTCGCATAGCAGGACTATTATCTGCGACTTCCATTACTACTACTTTATTTGACATATCATTTAAATCTAAGTCTAAAATATTAGCAACTGCCGGTGATAAATTCGCAACCGTTACGCCGGTTAATGGCGTATTACCTCTAATTAAACGTAAATCTTTTTTGGGAGATTCTATAGGTTCCGCCATTTCAACATTAAAAGATAATTCTTTACCAGAACGAAAAATTCTAAAATTTGCATTACTTCCTATTTTATAAGTAGCTACTCTAAAATGTAATTCTTTTTCATCTATTATTTTAAAATCGTCTATGGATGTCACTACATCGCCAACTTTAATTTCAGCTTGATCAACCGGGCTATCGGGATAAATTTCTTTAATTAAAGCGCCTTGAGGAGCCGGTAGGCCAAGAGATGTTGCTATTTCTTGCGTAACTGTAGTTGCCGTAATTCCAACCCAAGGTCTAACGATTTGTTTACCAACATTACTGCCATCTATAATAGTTGCCACCATATTTGCAGGTATGGCAAATCCAATTCCATTTGAACCACCAGATTCAGTATATATGGCAGTATTAATTCCAGCTAATTTACCTTCCATATTAACTAAGGCTCCACCAGAATTACCAGGATTAATTGCAGCATCAGTTTGAATAAAAAACTGATAATCACTAACACCAATTGCAGTTCTAGCTAGAGCTGAAATGATTCCGTTAGTTACAGTTTGCCCAACTCCAAATGGATTACCAATAGCTAAAACCAAATCACCAACTTCTAACTTGTCGGAATTAGCTAAAGGTAAGAAAGGTAATTGCTCATCTTTAGCCTCAATTTTTAACATTGCTAGATCAGTTTTTTCATCAGTTAAAATAACTTTAGCAGAAAATTCTCTTCTATCTGAAAGCACAACCTTAATTTTATCACTACCTTTTATAACATGATTGCTAGTGACTATGAGGCCATTAGCCTTTACTATTACGCCTGAACCTAAAGAACTCTCCTCTTTTTCAGTAATACCGTTACCAAAAGTATCACCAAAAAAATGTTTAAATAAAGGATCATTAAAAAACGGCGAAGTATTACGATATTTTATTTTACGTTTAGAATAAATGTTAACTACAGCAGGTGCTACTTTTTTTACCAAGGGTGAAAAACTTAAAGTTATCTCAGATCTACTTGTTGGCAATAGCTTATCTGTACCTTCAGCATTAGCACTTGAGGTAAAAAATATTGTGAATAATAATACTATGATTTTGCTTTTCATAAACTTTAATTTCCCCTTTTTATTTTTAAAGCTCAGCCTAAATTAGATTATGATAGATCTAAAATTTTTAAGCATCAAGATTAGTAACTTTAAGAGCATTACTTTGAATAAAGTCACGCCTTGGCTCAACTACTCCGCCCATTAAAGTTGAAAATACTTCTTCTGCCTCATCAACATCACTTACTTTTACTTGTAATAAGGTTCTAGCTGTTGGATCTAAAGTAGTTTCCCATAATTGTTCCGGGTTCATTTCACCTAAACCTTTAAAACGCTGAATACTCATTCCTTGTTTACCAGAATCCATAATTGCTTTAACTAATAAAGACGGAGTTGCTACTTGAGATTCGCCATGACGTCCTACTAGAACGGTGTCTTTACCAAAATAATCTTTTAACTTTGAAGCCAGTTCGATTATATGGATAATCTCATGTAAATTATATAATTCTTTTTTTATCGTAAAGTTTTTAGTAACCCCTCTAACTGTTCTGACAAAAACATAAGTACCATCATCAGCTAAAGTTGCTTGCCAAGTATCATCAGTTATTTCAGGTAAAAGAATATCTAAAAAAGCTGCAGATTGTTGGCCAATATTAATATCTCCGATAGCCTCATGGCTAAGGCCTCCAGCTAGAGCTAAAGCTTCGACCAATTCTATAGACATAAATCTACCAAGAGGTTTTATCGCTTCAACAAATTTTAAGGATTCATGAACAATATTTAAAAGATCGTTACCTTTATGACTGCCAGTATTTTTACTATTTAATACCGCACCTTCTAAGCTTTCTGAAATTAAATAGTCTTGTAATTCTTTGGCATTTTTTAAGTAAACAATCTTAGTGCCACGCCTTATTCTATATAAAGGTGGCTGCGCAATATACAAATAACCTTTTTCGATAATTTGTGGCATCTGCCGATAAAAAAATGTTAATATTAGAGTTCTGATATGCGCGCCATCAACATCGGCATCGGTCATTATAACAATTTTGTGATATCTAGCTTTTTCTATATTAAAGTCATCTCGGCCAATCCCAGTACCTAGAGCTGTAATTAAAGTGCCTATTTCTTGAGAAGATAACATCTTGTCAAATCTAGCCCGTTCAACATTTAAGATCTTTCCTCTTAAAGGTAATATTGCCTGACATTTACGATCACGGCCTTGTTTAGCAGATCCACCCGCAGAATCTCCCTCAACGATAAATATTTCACTAAAGGCCGGATCTTTTTCCTGGCAATCAGCTAATTTACCTGGCAAGTTAGAGATATCTAAAGAATTTTTTCTTCGAGTTAAATCGCGAGCTTTACGTGCCGCCTCGCGGGCTACAGCTGCCTCAATAACTTTGCCGACAACTAATTTAGCAATAGTTGGATTCTCTTCAAACCATCTAGATAATTGTTCATTAACAATATTTTCAACCGCAGTTCTTACCTCAGCACTTACTAATTTATCTTTAGTTTGTGAAGAAAATTTTGGATCAGGTACTTTAGTTGAAATTACAGCAGTTAAACCTTCTCGCATATCATCGCCATTTAAAACAATTTTTTGTTTTTTGGCTGCTGCTGAATCATTAGCGTAATTATTTACAGTTCTAGTTAATGCCGCTCTAAAACCAGCAAGATGCGTTCCGCCATCTCTTTGTCTTATATTATTGGTAAAACATAAAACATTTTCATGGTATGAATCATTCCATTGTAGGGCAACTTCTACCCCTACTTCATCTTTACTTTCGCCAATTAGACTAATGGTTGGGTGTAGCGCGGTTTTACTTCTATCTAAATATTTAGCAAATTCAGCAATACCACCGCTATAATTAAATTCAGTTGATACCGGCTCTTCATTTCGTAAGTCTTTTAAAATTATTCTTACCCCAGAATTTAAGAATGCCAGTTCTCGAATTCGATGTTCCAAAGTTGAATAAGAAAATTCAATATTAGTAAAGGTTTCAATTGATGGATAGAAAGTAACCTGGGTGCCTTTGATGCCATTTGCTGGACCCAAAATTCTTAAAGGCTCTACTGTATTTCCTCGTTCAAATTTTACAAAATGTTCTTTACCGTCACGCCAGATTCTTAGTTCTAGCCAATCAGATAAGGCATTCACTACAGAAACCCCTACTCCGTGTAATCCACCAGAAATTTTATAAGAGTTAGAGTCAAATTTACCACCAGCATGAAGCTGCGTCATAATTACTTCGGCAGCAGATACACCTTCACCTTTATGAATATCAACTGGCACTCCTCGTCCATTATCTTTAACTGAGCAAGAACCATCAATATTTAATGTAATCTCAATTAAGTCGCAATGACCCGCTAACGCTTCATCAATTGCATTATCTAAAACTTCATAAACCATGTGATGTAGTCCAGAACCATCACTCACATCCCCGATATACATTCCAGGACGTTTACGGACAGCATCAAGTCCCTTTAGAACCTTGATCGATTCGGCATCGTAACCTTGGATTTTTACTGCTTCATTAAACTGCGGAATATCAGAATCATTAATAGAGATTGGACTTGTCATATTTTTTAACTACTTAAATAGTATTAATTAAATTAACTTACAATACTAACTGTAAGGTTCGATTCAGGTTCGCATGGATAATAGCAATAGTTATAAATATAGCAAGCAATTCAAGTAACAAGAATAGGGGTTTTTGTAATTTTATTTGCTTTAAATTTGTGACTTTTTATTTGCTAATAATTTGGTAGATGCTATAAGTTGATAGTCAATATTATTTTCAATTAAGGTTTGCTGATTTATGACGGAAGAAGATATTGTATTAACCAACTTGCTGAAAGCTAAAAGAAGTTTTGAAGATGCTCTTATGCGAACTAGAGATGATTTAGGACGTGATGCATGCATTCAAAGATTTGAATATTGTTACGAACTGTCATGGAAAACTCTTAAGAAAGTTTTTTTAATCAAAGGTCTAGAAGATATAAATAGCCCAAAAAGTGTTTTTCGTGAAGCAGCAGTTCAGGGACTTATCGAAGACCCCATAATATGGTTTGAATTTATTACTCTCCGCAATCTAACTGTCCATACTTATAATGAAGATACCGCGGATAAGGTTTTTAAAAAACTTAATGAATTTAAAATAGAATTAAATGAATTGGTTAAAAAATTACAAATTTATATGAAATAATTATGACCATATATTTAAAAGAAAACGAATTAGAGATAATTCAAAAAATATTATCTCCATATCATAAGCTGTATAATATATATGTTTTTGGTTCAAGAATAAAAGGAAATCATAGAAAGTTTTCCGATTTAGACTTATGTTTTATAAGCGAAAAAGAAATGCCCCTACTTCATCTTGGAAATTTAACGGAAGAATTTGAAGAAAGTAACTTACCTTTTAAGGTCGACATCATTGACTATAATAGAGTAACTGATGAATTTAAAAAGATAATTGATAAAAATAAAGTTCCTCTTAAACAATAAAAAAGGCCCTCTTATTTGCAAAAAGGGCCTTTTTTACTATAGTAGATCAAGAAATAATTTACCTCTAATCAATAATTATTAAATTATT
>CAYZBM010000040.1:0-18097 GCA_964476705.1 uncultured Rickettsiales bacterium
CGAGAGCTCTCCTCCTACTCGATTATAAATTGCAAGGTTTTGATAATAATTGTTTAAAAAACTTGCAATTTATATTTAACAAAAATTTACCAGTGTAAATTTTTGAAGAATTTATAATCTATACGTAGGGCCTACCCTGAGTATAGATTATTCATTATTATAACTGAAAAAATATCGTCAGATATTTTTTCACGGGCAACTCCATAATATAGGTCATTTCAATCATGAAATGCTATAGCAGATCGCTGATCTGCTAAATTTATTATATATGTATTTTACTGTTAATTCTTTCTTAATCTACTATATCTTATCTACAACAAAAATATCAACATAATCAAACTTAAGATAATCCGATAAATGGCGAAAGGAATAAAGCCATGCCGACTAATAAAGGAGATTACTGTTCTTACTACAAATAATGCCGTTATAAAAGAAACAATAAAGCCAATAGCGATAAGAGCAAAATTTTCTGCGGTGAGTAAGGAAAAATTTTTGTAAATATCAAAAATTGTAGCGGCAAACATTGTCGGTATGGCCAAAAAGAAAGATAGTTCTGTAGCAGTTTTTCTTTCAATTTTTAACAGCATAGAGCCCATTATGGTAGCTCCTGAGCGTGAAGTACCAGGAATCATAGCTAAGCATTGAAATAGTCCAATTGCTAGCGCTTTAGAATAGCTTACCGATTCTAATTCAAATAACTTAGGATTTGGCTTAAATTTTTCTACTAAAATAATTATTATTCCACCAATAAATAATGTAGTTACCACTACCCAAGGAGAAAATAAATGTTCTTCAATGAATGAATGAAAAAATAGTCCAAATACTGCGGAAGGTAAGAAGGCTAAAGTAACTACATACACAAAATGGCGAGAATAATAAGAAGTTGTAAAGGTCCTCGCTGTATCTATCAGTCTTTGGCGATATAAAAAACATATAGCCAGGATAGCACCAAGTTGAATGGATATCTCAAAAACTTTACCAGGAGGTGCCGCAAAATTAAGCATCTTAGTTGCGAGTATTAAATGCCCGGTTGAAGAAACGGGGATAAACTCTGTGAGGCCTTCAATTATTCCTAGAAGAATAGAGTGTAATATAGTTATATTAAGCATGAAATTCCATATTAGTTAATTATGGCACATATCTTATAAAGGGAACCTTCTCTATTGCAAGTTTATTCTTCTTTTTTAAGCTTAATATTAGTATCATTTGTTGCGGCTTTTTCTTTTAGAGTACCATTTTCTTTTAATAAAGCGTAATAAGATTTTAAATATGGGGATATTGTATCTTGTACTTTGGCTATAGCTTGAAAGAATGGCAATTTACCGATTGTAGGTAAAAACTGCCCAGAATCATTTTTAATTACTATAGTTAAATTATCTTTATCTTTAGTTTCAGCAAAGGATTCAAGTAGAGTAGATAAATCGCCTTGAAATGGTTCCATGAAATTTACATCTATATCGTTTATATCATTTACAGCCGCATTATATTTAGCATATTTAATCGCCATAGAATTTATATCTGCAACTAGGCTTTTATAATTAATTAAATTACTATTTAATTTACCTTCTCCAGATAATCCTGATAATATGCCTTTGACATCTTCTTTTTTATAATTTCCAGTAATTTTTACGGCATAATTATCATTGGAAAAATCTAATTGATTAATAGCGATATTGTTTAATTCGCTTTGCACAATTATATCCGCATTTACAGCAATGGTTCCCATTTTATGAACTTCAGGGAAAAGCATATAAGCATTATCGGCGTATTTTTTAGGGGTAAGAGTTTTTTCGCTATTTTCAGAAAGAGCGGCCTGTTTTAAAGTATCTATAGCATAATTATAAGCTTTTTCATTAGCTTTTAAAGTAAATGCTAAGCGTAATTTAGATTCGGGAGCGTCTTTTTTATTAATATCTGTAAGGATCAGAATTCCACTTAAGTTTTCTTCAAATAAATCACTTTTATAGTGAAAATTATCAAATTCAATATTTAAAGGAATATTATTAAAGTCACCTTTTTCATTTAGAGCTAAAACAACTCTGCCTTTTGCAGAATTGGTTACTTCACCATTTATACTCGGAGAAAATAAATTGTTATAAATAAATTCTTTAATTCCAGGTCGTTCTTTAAAATCTAATAAAGGTTTGGCTATATTATCTAACTCTGGAGTAGATAAAGCTTGATAATTATTATCAAAGTCTAACTTTATACTTGAGGTCTTTAGCGGACTTTTGTCTGAAGTTAGATAATCTCTAGCAAGATAAAGATTTAAATTTTTTATTCGTCTTAAAAGTTGGCCTGATTTAGCTTCACTAAAGTCTAGGTCTTTGGCTAAAATTTTTATCGAATGAATATATTTTAAAATTTCTTTATTATCTTTTTTAAGAACATCGGCATTAAGCAAAGCTATTTTTACTAATGAATCGTTGAAATGCAAAGATACTATCTTGCTATTTGGCGAAGTTTCTAAAATATTATAACTATTATCCCCTATCTTTATTTGATCATTATTATTTCCTGGGATGATTAGAGAGAAATTACTACCAATTAGGTTGCTGCTTAAAACTAAATCATTTTTCGATGAATATTGATAACTATTTTTTTGTACGTCTTTATCTTTGGTAGTTGCAAAAGAGGTTTGAATTTTTGGGCTACTAAAGTTTAAATTAATTTTAAAAGGGTATCCGCTTAAAGAGATGTTACTGTAAGAAATTTTAAAATCATGTTTTTTGCTTAAATTGGCCTCTAGTATAGAAAAAACCTTTTTAGTGCAATTGGCAGCTAAAAACCAAACTCCGGTATAAATTGCTACTGAAGCTACAATGGTTGCTAGAGATACTGCTATATATTTGTTACGCATTAGTTTGAACTCCATGGTTCTATAATCGAGATTATACTTAATATTTTGGATGATTTTTTGTAAATTTAAGCTAATTAATTATAATTTTCTACAAATTAATATATTATAACTAACAAATTGATAATATTTAGCTAGAGCAAAGATAGCAGTTAACGCTACTTTATACCAAATTTATTGTGAATATTCCTGAAAGACGATTGTTATTTTATAATATTTTCGCAACACCCTTAAATGCGCATAAATCGCCTATTAGGCCGGGTAGCTTTAAAAAATAAGTAAATTAATATATAATTAACCTAAATCATGTTACAATAATATCATAACTTATTAGAAAATATATTTATAATTATGCACCTAATAAAAGACATTATCAAAATAAGAATGTTCAGTCTGTTGTTTATTTTAGCTACAATGGGATGTACGGACATTGGAGATACAGTCCATGAATGGACAAATCCTCGACATCTAGTGCCGGTTGTTATGCGTCATCAACCTTATAATAATCTACCTAATTCTTCGCAAAGCAATCCTTCGGTATATTTAGAAAGTCGGGTATTGCCAGATGTTAAGCCTATTCGGGATAAAAGAATTATTGGCTATCAAAATGGACAGCCCGTTGTAAAAGATCAAAAAGATAATGTTAGTTATAATGAAGGTTTTGAAGATGGTTGTAGAAATAGTAATGGTATTATTGGTGCCGGGACTTTACGTTTAAGATCTCCTAAGATTGATGGTAAACGTTTAACTACAGATCAATGGTACTTACGTGGATATCAAGATGCGGTTAATTATTGTGTATTCTACTTAGACTGGGAAACCCATTAAAAATATGAAAATAATAATTTTAAAATCAGTATTTAAACTTGTTGTTATTGCGATAATATTTTTATCACTAACAAATTGTAAATATTGGCATTCTAAGATAGGCATGGGTAGGCCGGCAAGTACAGTTATGGAACTTAACTATGGCCCTGAAATATATCGTAAAGGTTATAAAGAGGGTTGCGAAAGTGGTTATTCGGGATATGGAAATAATTTTAATAAATTTTTCTTTACTTGGAAGCAAGATCCAAAGTTGGTGCTAAATAAAATGTATTATCAGGTTTGGAAAGATGCTTATGCGCATTGTGCTTATATGGCGATGATTAATGATGAACATGGTCTAGGCAATTGGAGATAATGATATGCGATTTCTTATATTCCTAGGTTTAATTGTCTTAACTAGTTCTTGCTATAATTTTAAACCTAAAGTTGGAGCACCTTGGATGCAAGATCTATTAAGACAAGGTCCAAAAGATGCCCCGATTCTGTTTCAGCAAGGCTGGATTGATGGTTGTGAGACTGGAATTTCAGCAACGTCTAATGCCTTGCAGCGGCAATTTTATACTTTTACGCAAAATCCTGAACTAGCACAGAAAGATGTCTATTACACTGGCTGGAAAACAGCCTATTGGTACTGTTCAAGATATGTAATGCAATATTTAAGAAGACAAATTATATAAACATTTAATAACGAAAACTAAAATGAAATTTATTATAAAATTATTTATCTTAATGATCTGCATGGAATTTTGTCTATCAGCTTGCACAGATCAAGTTTTTAGTGATGATAGTTTTATGGCTCCAACTCCTGCAGGTATGGGTAAACCAGCTAAAGATGCTCCTCCTGATTACACTGAAGGTTGGAATGATGGCTGCAAGACCGGCCTTTCTACTATGAACCAAGGTTATTACAAAAGTTTTTATACTTACAAACAAAATTACAAAAAAGCCGATAATCTTCTTTATTATCAGGCGTGGAAAGATGCCTATACTTATTGTAGGCAATATTCTTTCCGTTATACTTGGGATGCTCTTGATCGTAGAAGAAATCAAGGTTTATTATCGGTGACACCGTTATGTGTATTATGTCCAAATGAAGTTAGGTAGTAGAGGCGAAAGAGTTTATGGCAAAAATCATTTTTTACTTAGGATTGTTGCTGATAATAAGTAGTTGTTATAATGTACCTAAAATTGTAAAGCCAGCTAGCTGGGTATTCAACCAAATGCCTAAAGATGCGCCGCCTATATTTAAACAAGCTTGGAAAGATGGTTGCGAATCAGGTTTATCTTCAATGACGAATAATTATTATAAAACTTTTTACCGCTTTACCCAAGATCCTGTTTTAAGAAAAGATCCGGTTTATTATAAAACCTGGGTTGATACATTTACTTTTTGTCGGCATTATATTTATGGTCCAATTAGGGAAGGTAACGTTAGGATGACCTTGCCTATGACCCCGAACGCTTTTTTAGATAATATTTCAGTAGGTGACGGTATATTTAATTCTGGAGCTTTAAGAAATATGGGGCCTGGAACTTGGGGCTTATTAATTGAGAACTGGGGGGTTACAGGCGGTGATGGCTTTTTCGAAACTATGAATGGGGAAATAGATTTTTCTGGTGATATGTCATTTAATGGTAGTTCCAATCCGATAATGGACTGGAATCTACAGCCGGATCACTCAATTGTACCTTGGTAGCAATTTTAAGAACTCCTTTTACAAAAATTACCCCAGGAAAGGATTCCGCCATCAAGGTTATAAAGTTCTAAGGTGTTATCTTCGCTTAATAATTTTTCGCAAGCAGCGAGGCTTCTTTTACCTGAACGACAGTGAATTACAATTTTTTTACCTTGAATATCAGGTAATTTACTTGTTGAAATAGTATTTAGCGGAATTAGTTTGGCTGCGGAAATATTTTCTAAAGCATATTCTTCGGGTTCTCTAACATCAATTAGAACCACTTCATTTTTATCCAGCCATCTTTTTAAAATTCCAGAATCTATAGTTTTTATCGGCATATTATCTCTTATTTATATTTTTTCCTTAAGTTGACACCATTGAGCGTAAGCGGATGGTGGGTGATAATGGACTCGAACCATCGACCTCCACGATGTCAACGTGGCACTCTAACCAACTGAGCTAATCACCCATATATTCTTCGCTAATATAGCCATTCACATAAGAATGTAAAGATGGATTACTAAATATAGCATATCAATAGTAAATCTCTGATTTGCTAATGATTGACAGTAAAATACATATATAATCAATCATTTTTATAATGCTACATCCCGGAATAAATCTAAGGACAGGTTATCCTGAAAAAACATCTTACGATATTTTTTCAGTTACGATAATGAATAATATATACGCAGGGCCTACCCTGAGGATTATAGGCTACATATACAATTGTGAAAAAGTGTTCTTTTATAAAAAACATTCACAATCGACTAAATCTTTAGCTTATCAATATGATTCTTGTAGATTACCTAGAGCTTAAGTAATAGCTTGATAAATAATATTTAATAAAATATATTATAATTTTAGAACATAAAATTGGGTGTATAATGGAATACTCTGGCATTAGGCGCAGGTTTTGTTCCTATCTTATAGACGCTTTTATCTGCACGATTATGCTTGTTTGTGCTTTGATAGTATGTATGAAAATAGGAATTAAAATTACAGAGGAAATATCTCTTGGCACTATGTTATTTTTAATTATAGCGGCGATTTATTTTATTAGCCTAGAGAGCTCTAAGTTGCAAGCTACTTTTGGCAAGCTCATTTGCAGGACATATGTTGTAGATAAAAATAATAAAAGATTAAGTTTACCGACAGCCATTTCTAGGTTTCTATCTTTTTCGATTATAATATTGCCTTATTATTTGCCTCAATATTTTGAACTTGGTGGAGATGTAATACGTAAAGGAAGTGCAATTTCTTGGATTATTGCTTTGCTTTTTGCTTTACTAATGATATTTGGGCAAAATAAAAGTAATGTTATCGACTTGCTTTCTGGAACTAAAGTTTTAAAAATTAATTCTTAATAATAAAAAAAAGGTATAAAATGGAACATGCAGGTTTTTGGCGAAGGCTTGGAGCTATAATAATAGATCTCACGGTAATTCTTGTTTTATCGAGATTATTTGAACTTGTATTCTCTGGGGATATTTTTTATTCAGCAATAGCTACATTTTTTATTCAGATGGCTTATTTTATAGGCTTGGAGGGCTCTAAAATACAAGCTACTTTAGGTAAATTTATTTGTAAAATATATATTGCAGATAAAAATAACAAAAAAGAAAATCTAGTGAATTTAATGGTTAGATTTCTATGTTTTATAATTCCGGTGATACCAGCTTATGCGGTTTTATTTTTAGCTCCTGAAGATAAAAGGACTAGTTTTATGGGAATGGCTTCAGCTGTTCAATTATTCCTCTATTTGCTTTTTGCCTTACCGATGTTTTTTACTAAAAATAAGAGTAATGTAATTGACTTACTTTCTAGGACTAGAGTTTTAAATGGAAGAGTTAAGAATTAACGGTCTTAGCCCAGATTTATAGCAGTTAAAACTTGCTATTGCCTAAATTTTTTTATAGATCCCGGAATAAATCCGGGATATGTAGCATCATAGCAATGATTTATGTAAGTAATTAAAGTGGAAAATCATTGCTTAATTTACTATATTTATATAATAAGATCTTTGCAAATTTAGCAATTTGATATATGAGTAATTGTCTCATTTACACGTCATTTACTATATTTTATGCATAGATTACTTAAAGGCAAGAGTTTTAATCCCAATCCTTCACAGCAAAAAGTGAATATAATAGGTAGTGGAATAGTTGGACTTATTTTAGCTTATTATTTAAATAAGCAAGGATATGAGGTTAAAATTTATGATAGATGTCCAGATCCGCTAGATAATTCAAATTTTGATTTTTCGCCAATAAGTACTAGTTATGGCGGAAGGGATGCCAGGCATATATCAGCAACTGAAACTTTGCCACAAGCAATATATAGTAGAAAAGATATTCTTAAAAGATCACCTAAAGAAGGCGGATGGTTATTATTAGAGCAGCTTAATTCTATAGAACAAAATTGGGTTAATGATTTTAAAAAAAATAGTTTAAATTTAGAGTTACAAAAGACTAACACTGATTTTATAATTAAGCTTAATAAGGTTGCTATAAAATTATGGCAAAATCCTGAATTTGGTATAGATAAATTTTTAGCTCAGGCTTTAATTGGTGACAAAATACTTAAAATATATTTTGATGAAAGTGTAAGGGCTGATGATTTAAAATTACAGCAATTAGCTTTTTTAAATAAAGCAGAAATTACTCAATTAGAAAGAGAACAAATTCTAGAAAAATTTCCTTGGCTAAAAGAACAAGGAATTATAAAAGGAATAGAGGTTCCTGGTTGGAGTCTTAATTTGCATGTTTTTTTAGAAAATTTAAAAAAATATTTAAAGGAATCTGGGATAAAAATTCATTTTAATCAAGAAATAAAAGATCCAGACTTGTTAAAGGGCTTAACTATAAATACTAGCTCATACAGCGATAGAATTCAGGGATCTATAGGTTGTTGGCTAACTCTACCAAATGATATAGGGCTTAAAGAAGGATTTAAAATTCATGAAAAAGATCCTTTAGGAGCACTTAATATAACTCCTTCTTTTGATCGTAAGGAATTCTATTTTGCGGGGGGTTTTGGCTTTATTGGTAATCAAACTCCTAATATGAAAGATAAGAAAGTTCAAGAATTATTTAGTTTATTAAAAAAAGCGGCTAAAAATTATTTCCCACAACAATATAAAATTGCAGAAAGCAATAATAATTTACAAGAAAAATATTGCATAAGACCAATGACTACGGATGGACTACCCTTTATAGAAGTATTAACAGATAGCTATATTCATGTTGGCGGAACTAATTGCGGAGGTTTAGTGCAAGCGCCTATATTAGCTGCACTTACTTTTGATTTGCTCACCTATGGCTTCTTCAAAAGCTTTAATTGAATGATTTAGTTGGCTGGCAAAAATTACACCAGATGCCGCTTCAATTAGGGGGTTTTTAAATTCTGAATCTAAATAATAATTTATTTTAGTTTTATTAATATCCGTAGTTCTTTCAAAGACCCATTCAGCATGTAGTTTTTTAAATGGTCCTGAAATCATATCTATTTTAACAAATTCATTTTCTAAAAAAGTAACCTTACAATCATAAGAAAATTGAAAAAAAGGTAAGCCTACAGATACCCTGGCTTTTAGCTCATTTTCACTTTTTTCAAGTATTTTTAAATCTTGAATAAAAGAAAGGATTTTAGGATAGCCTTCAATGTCAATGACAGTTTTATATATAGTTTCTATAGGGAAGGAGACTATTTTTGAGTTTTTGACTTGGGGCATAGTGGATTTTAGATATATTTAGTAGGGTTTTTTGGCTCTTTATAAAATAGTTTGTTTGAGACATGTCAGTCTGTGCTCTGCTAATTATTTCTATATAAGAATTCTAGAAAAACTTGCGTTTGTCAATCATATCTATTAAAAAATAAGTATAATTTGTAATTTTTTGCTTGGATTTAATCAATAGCACTGTTATACAGACATCGTGCTTTGAGCATAAGTGGGTTTGTAGCTCAGTTGGTTAGAGCAGGGCGCTCATAACGCCTTGGTCGGGGGTTCAAGTCCCTCCAAACCCACCATTTAGCGCCATTAAGATTTCGCGCTTTCGTGCTACGCCTTGCGCAGCCAGGATAGTTCTCTTATATTTCAAACACAATAAAAGTATTTTATTATTATTATTTCAATAGATATGATTGACAAACGCAAGTTTTTCTAGAATTCTTGAGGGTAATGATTACCAATTTAGGGAAGTTAGAAATATTATTAGTTGAAGCTTTTTTATGGCAAATAAAGATATACCCAATATATTGACTTTTTCGAGAATAGGAATAATTCCCTTTTTGATAGCCTCTTTTTATCTTGAGGGGCAATTATATCATTGGGTGGCTGCAATATTATTTTTATTGGCGAGCATTACAGATTTTTTTGATGGCTATTTAGCCCGTACAATGAAGGTTCAGTCTAGTTTGGGGAGAGTTTTTGATACTATAGCCGATAAACTTTTAGTTGTTTCTGCAATATTAATGCTTGTACATTTCAGAGAAATAGGTAAGTATGATATATTCCCAGTTCTTGCTATTGTCTGTAGAGAAATATTAATCTCCGGACTTAGAGAATTTTTGGCTGGGATAAATGTGCCAGTTCATGTAGCGCCTCTTGCTAAGGTAAAAGCTGGAGTACAAATGGCGGCAATAGTATTGTTATTATGGGGTGTAGAAGGTCCGAATATTGTACAAGTAGAGCAAATGACCGATATAACATTTACAGTTCTTTTAGGAAGAATTTTGTTATGGGTTGCCGCTATACTTTCTATAGTGACAGGATATTCTTACTTAAAAGCAGGATTAAAACATTTTTAGTTTTTAATTTTAGCAGGTTTTTATTTTAAAAATACGGATTAATGTGATGAAACAAAAATTATTTGTTGGATTAACATCTTTGGTACTATTATCTTCGTTAGCCGCTATTTTATTTAGCCCTGAAGTTAATAATTATAGCTTAGGAGTAAAGTCAACTGTCGATTTAAGTACTGAAGCTGCAAAGCTTGTTTCTAGTAATGAGAATAATAAGCTAGCAGAGCCTATATTGCCTGCAGAGAAAGAAAAATTTAGAGATTCTTTAACTTTACAAGTTAAGCCAGGGGATACTTTTTCTGGTATTTTAGAATCAGCTGGAATTTCTAAAAATATTGGGGCAAAAATAGTTGCCGAGTTACAAAAAATCTATAATCCAGCCTTAATCAAAGTAGGGCAGGTAGTAAATTTTAAATTTACTCCTGATGCTAATCAAAATCCAGAGCTTTTGGCTTTAAATATTCCAGTTGATGGCAGAAAAGATGTTGATCTTGTGCGGAATAAAGACGGTGAATTTGTAGCCCAAGAAACTAAAAAAGAGCTTAAATATGAAAGAGCTAGTCTTAAAGGTTGGGTAAAGGGAAGTTTATATGCTTCTGCAGAAAAAATAGGCTTGCCTATTCCAGTTTTAAACAAATTTATTAAATTATATAGCTACGATATAGATTTTCAGCGTGATATTAAAGAAGGCAATAAATTTAATGTTTTTTATGAAAGATGGATAGATCCTAAAACTGGACAAGTAGCAGATAGTGGTGATATTCTTTATGCTCAAATAGAAGTTGGTGGAAAAGTTTTAAAATCCTATCGCTATCAGGTTGCAGCTGGTGATATGAGATATTTTAACGAAAATGGAGAAAGTATAGAAAAATCTTTTCTTAAAACTCCGGTTGACGGTGCTAGGATAACTTCTGGTTTTGGTAATCGTGAACATCCAATACTTGGCTATACCAAAATGCATAAAGGAGTTGATTTTGGTGCTCCTCGCGGAACCCCTATTTATGCAGCAGGTAGTGGCAGGATTGCGTTTATGGGTAGATTTAGTGGCTATGGTAATTATGTAAAAATAAATCATAGTAGCGGCTATTCAACAGCTTATGGTCATATGAATAAATTTGCAAGTAATCTTGCGCGTGGTATGCGGGTTAAACAAGGGCAGTTAATTGGCTATGTGGGAAGCACTGGTATGGCTACAGGTCCACATTTACATTATGAGGTATTAGCTAATAATGTTCAGATTAATCCTAAAACAATTAAAAGTTTGCCAGGAGTTAAACTTGCCGGTCGTGACTTTGCTAAATTTTCTGAATTTAAACAATATGTAAGCGCAAAAGTTAATACTGATACTGAGTTTGCTGAGGCTAAGCCTTAGAAATTATACGAAATCTTCCCGAGGCCCCACCCCCATACGATTAATATTGACTTCATTTAGTGCTCGTGGAGGTATGTCGACAAGCACCGGTGGCACCGGATTGAGTATTTCTGACATATGTCTTGCACCAAATACTAAAGCTAATCCAAAGAATATAGCACCTCCAGCTATTCCAGCTAAAAGATCATTAGAAATTTCTTCATGATGTGGTATATTGTTTTTAAATCCGGTCAATAAAAAAATACCTAATGCTGATACAGAGCCACCAATAGATACAGCTGATATTCTAAAAGTTTTACGTCTGTATTCTACATCGGAACGGGCATATAACTTCTCTAGGTTAATTTATTAATGATATTATATATTAACAAATTAAAAACTGCAAGAGGAAATTGGAAAAATTCTTTTACGCTCCCTTCTTAACTAAACTCTAGCTGCTTCCCATCATAAGTAACTTTAACTACGCTATTATCCTTAATTTTGCCGCTTAAAATTAGGTTGGCTAGCTTATTTTGTAGCTCTTGTTGGATAATGCGTTTAAGTGGCCTTGCGCCATAAGTTGGATCGTAACCTTTATCACTTAAGAGTTTCTGGGCTTTATCATCAACTTTAATAGTAATTTGTCGATCTTTTAAATGTTTTTCAAGCCTCGCTAATTGTACTTTAACTATTTCACCCATATGACTTCGGGATAATCTATGGAATAAAATAATTTCATCCAGGCGATTTAAAAATTCGGGCCTAAAATTTTGTCTAACTATTTCCATAACTGGTTCTTTAACTTTAGCTGTGTCCTCATCGTCTTTTAAGGCGGTTAGGATATCAGAGCCAAGGTTCGAGGTTAGAATGATTATAGTATTTTTAAAATCAACTGTACGGCCTTGTGAATCGGTTAAACGGCCTTCATCTAATACTTGAAGTAAAATATTAAAGACATCTTTATGTGCCTTTTCAATTTCGTCAAATAAAATTACTTGATATGGTCTACGTCTAACAGCTTCGGTTAATACTCCACCTTCATCATAACCAACATATCCTGGAGGCGCGCCAATTAATCTAGATACGGAATGTTTTTCCATATATTCAGACATATCAATTCTTAATAAAGCCGAATTATCGTCAAATAAAAATAGAGCTAAAGTTTTGGATAATTCAGTTTTACCAACCCCTGTTGGCCCTAAAAACAAAAATGAACCAAGAGGTTTATCACTATCTTGCAGACCAGCTCTTGCGCGTCTTACTGCTTCGCTTACCGCTCTAACTGCCTCATCTTGGCCAATTACTGTTTTGCCTAATTCTTCTTCCATTTTTAAAAGTTTTTCTCTTTCACCCTCAAGCATTTTTTGTACCGGAATTCCAGTCCAGCGTGAAACTATAGCCGCAATATCTTCTTTAGTTACGGCTTCTTTAATACTAGTTTTATTTTCTGTAGCTTGGTTGGCTTTTATTTTTTTCTCTAAAGATGGAATAATGCTGTAAGTTAATTCGCCAGCCCGTTCGTAATTACCTTTTCGTTGCGCTATATCAAGTTCTGATCTTGCTGAATCTAACTCTTCTTTAAGCTTTTTACTTTCTTGCATTTTTAGTTTCTCAGCTTGCCATTTACTACTTAAATCTTGAGCTTTTTTCTCAAAATTTTCTAGTTCTTTAGTTAGTTTTTGTAAACGTTCTTTAGCTGCGTCATCTTTTTCTTTTTTTAAAGCTTCTTGCTCGATTTTTAACTGCATTATCTTACGATCAAGCTCATCCAACTCTTCTGGCTTACTGTCTACTTCCATTCTTAATCTGCTGGCAGCTTCATCAATTAGGTCGATAGCTTTATCCGGTAAAAATCTATCAGTTATATAGCGATTAGATAAATTAGCCGCGGCAACTATTGCCCCGTCTGAAATTCTGATGCCATGATGCAACTCATATTTTTCTTTAATACCTCTTAAGATAGAAATAGTATCTTCTTCAGTTGGTTCATTAACGTAAATAGCTTGAAATCTTCTAGCCAAAGCCGCATCTTTTTCGATATGTTTTCTATATTCAGCTAAAGTAGTTGCACCAACACAATGAAGCTCTCCTCGGGCTAAAGCTGGCTTTAGAAGGTTTGAGGCATCCATAGAGCCTTCTGCTGCTCCAGCCCCAACTAATGTATGAAGCTCATCTATAAACAAGATAACCTCACCTGCAGCGGCTTTAATTTCATTAAGGACAGATTTTAATCTTTCTTCGAATTCCCCACGGAATTTTGCCCCAGCAACTAAAGCTCCTAAATCTAGTGATATAAGTTTGCAGCCTTTTAAATTATCGGGAATATCACCGGCAACCATTCTTTGGGCTAAGCCTTCAATAATTGCGGTTTTACCAACACCTGGTTCGCCAATTAAAACCGGATTATTTTTAGTCCTACGGGATAAAACTTGTATTGTTCTTCTAATTTCCTCATCACGACCAATAACTGGATCTAATTTGCCATTATTTGCAAGTTCAGTCATATCAGTTGAAAATCTTTTTAAGGAATCAAAATTATCCTCAGCATTTTGTGAATCGGCAGTGCGACCTTTACGTAAATTCTCAATTACTAATTTTACATTTTTTTCGGTAAGGCCATGATTTTTTAGAATTTCAGCAATTTTCGTGCCACTCAAAGTGGTGAAAGCATGAAGTATTCTTTCTAAAGTTACAAAACGGTCATTATTTTTAGCAGCCAAGCTTAAAGCCGCCTCAAATAGTTTGGCAGTTTCTGGAGCCATAAAGATTTGGCTAGCACCTTGTCCGGATACTTTAGGTAATTTAGCTAATTCTTTTGTCACTTGTTCTTCAAGCTCATTTCTATCGCCATTACAAGATTTTATTATTTGCTCTATAATACCACTATCGTCATCGAGTAATTTAGCAAAAATATGTTCTGGCGTAAATTTTTGGTGTCCTTGAGCTATAGCAAAACTCTGGGCATTTTGTACCAAAGTCCGAGCACGCTCTGTAAATTTATTAAAATCGACCATCTATATTCTCCCCTGTATTATAAATTTTAAGTATTTTGACCATTATCTAGAAATCATGTATACTATAAAGAGCAATATAGTTACTAATATTTCGAATTCAAAGATCTTACATAAAAATATTTTATAACAATATGCTAAGGAACATTAAATTCGTCTTAATAATTATATTTTTTCTTGTGCCTTTAGGCAGTAGTGGTTTTGCGAAAAATTTTCAACAGAATCAACAAAAAATTCGCTGGTATGAAGGTTATTGGAGCGGAATTTTTATTGGTGATTTAATAGCTAAATTTGATGATAGACAAATGGAAGTAGAGATTAGCTCGCGTGGATTAGTTTGGTTGCTAACTAAATATCATAATAAAACTATAGCTACATATAAAATTAAAGATGATAAAGTCTACCCGTTAAAATATATAAGTGATACCTATAAAAGGACCGGACATAATATAGCCAATATTGAATATAATAAAGATGGAACCTTAAAAAAGACAGTGTAATACCTAAAGATCCTTTATGGAAAAGAAAGGATGTAGCTTTAAAATTTAAAAAAGATAGTTTTAACCCAGTTACAGTATTTTTTGCGACGCAAAAATATATTAGAGAATATTTAAATTCTAATGGCAAACTTAAAAAAGATTTTTCACTTAAGACCTATGATGGTATTAGGCTTTTTCTTATTAATGTTAAAATTATAGGAACAATAAAAGATAGAATTCGCGGGAAAGATTATAATTTAGTGAAAATTATTTTTTCAAGGCAAGCCATATCAGGATTTTCTGGAAGTGAATTAAAACAAATGCAAACTCGTGAGCCGGTGGTGACCTTATATTTAGACGCAGAAGAATTATTACCGGTTAAAATTATTGGCCAAGCTAAAGAGGGGTCCGCTATATTGCTAATTAAGGAAAATCAATAACTATAAATATATTGCTTGCCTAAAATAAGCAATTGATATAGTTACCCCCTCTTTAAGTTAATTAATTAAGAATATCAATTATGAGTTTATTTAGAAATATATCAAGAATATTAGTTTCTCTAAGTCCAACAACATTTAAGTATACTATTCCCATAGTAGATAAAATTATTGCTGCTGATCCTAAAGTTATAATTCAGCTTGAAGGGATGTTAAGTCAAGAAGATTTGCGGCTTATGGCGCATTCTAAATATGCAAGAAATATTTCTGTTACTTGCTCAAGCATAGAGGAAATAAAAGCTGTGCTTGCTTGCGGCTTAACAGATGTTACCTTGAGGCATAGTTTTGTTTTTATGGATGAGCTTACTAAATTCAAACTACCAGAAGGTTTAAGAAAATCATCTTTAGTAGATCTTTGGCCAAAATATACTAATGTTAATGAAAAACAACCGCATCTTATCTCTAAAGCAAGATTAAAAGAATCACTAAAATATATGGTATCTTTGATAGGGAAAGGTGGCTCGATAATTTTAGATAGTAGACATGAACCGCTGGAGGCTAACTTAATGCAAGAAATTTTAGATTTTTCTAGATCTATTGTTGAGAATTCTGGTAATGAGATGTATCTGCTCCCCAGTCAAAATAATCTAGCTGAACTTTCTCGTTTTGATCCTAAAAAAAGGCCAGAAATTGTAGCTTCCATATTGGGCAATGGAGTATCTTGGGCTGAGGCAATTTTACTTGAATGTGCCGACAAAAATATAGATTTAAGAGTGCCAACTTCATGGCCAGAAGAACTACTTCTTGCTTTAGAGCCAATAAAATGGCTAGTTGACCAAAAATTAATAAAACTAGCAGATATTACAGCTGGAGGAATTCTTAGAGATATATTCACTCCTAAAACTGAGCTTAATCAGATTTATGTTGGAGCAAGAACTGAGCTTATGCTAGACAAGATGACAAAAAATTTTGGTTAGAGATAACTAACTGGGATTGAAAATATATCTTTAGTGATTGGTAAAGTATCATTACATAAGCAGATTACTGCTCCTTGACCTATTTTATAATCAAGTGATTTTAATAAGGAAAAAGATTTTATATCAGCTTTACTAGGTCTTGATGTTCTTTTGAATTCTGTTGGGTAGAGAATTTGGTTTTGTTCAATAATTAAATCTATTTCTTTTTGATCTTTATCACGATAATAATATAAAAAGGCTTGTTTTCCATTATGCCAATAGCTTTTTAAGATTTCACTAAAAATATAAGTTTCTAAAATAGCGCCAGACATAGCTCCTGCCGCTAAAGAATCTGGAGATGACCATCTAGTTAAGAATGAGCATAATCCAGTATCCAGAAAGTATAATTTAGGAGTTTTTATTAAACGTGTAGTAACATTACGATGATATGGATATAAAAGATAGACTAAACCAGAAGCTTCAAGAACAGATAGCCATTTTTTTGCAGTTTTTTGATCTATGCTAGTATCTTTGGCTATTTCAGAATATTTTAGTAATTGACCAGTTCTTGCCGCTACTGCCTGCAAGAATTTAAAAAAATCTATTTTATTTACTACTTGAATTAATTCGCTAACATCTCGTTCAATATAAGTTTGAACGTAAGATTGATAAAAAACATCCCAAGAAGCATTTTTGTCTAAAACAATTTGTGGATAAGAACCTTGCCATATAGTTTTATATATTGTGGGCGCATCTTTATAAGTAGGTTTTTCTTTTAAGGTCTCTTCTAGCCAAATATTAGTTGGCATAAATTCTTTTGCAATAAAGCTTCTGCTTTCTAATTCTTTTTGTGAGAAACCTAATAGATTTAATATAGCCACTCTTCCTGCTAAAGATTCGGTTACATTTTGCATTAAATGAAATTGTTGTGAACCTGTTAACCAAAACATTCCTGGTTGTCTATTTTTATCCACCAGGATTTTTATATAGACAAAAAGTTCAGGAGCATATTGCACTTCATCAATTATGATGGGTGGAGGATAAAATTCTAAAAACATAGCTGGATCAGTTTTAGCCAAATCTCTAATTCCTATATCATCCAAGGACACATAGTTTTTTGGCGATCCTTTACATGACTTTAATAAGGTGGTCTTCCCAACCTGCCTTGGTCCTGTAACTAGAATAACCGGGAAAGATTTACTTGCTTGCAGTAAAGTCTGTTCTAGGGTTCTTTTTAAAGTCATAATTATCTCTTAAATGCTTTAGCGATCTACTATCCATAAATACTATAGTATTTCATGATTGAAATGACCTATATTATAGATCCTGAATAAAACATAAATAGTATTGTAAGTATATGTTTTTTCAGGATATATAGCATCATAGAAATAATTTAATAATTATTGATTAGAGGTAAATTATTTCTTGATCTACTATATATTGTAACATAAATAAGTATAACGATCAAGATAAATTTCGTACAATATGGCAAGGCATTCCAGATTATACGAAAATTGGCTGTAAGCTTTGTAAATGCTGAGATATAATGGTAGTCCTTATATAGTATAATATAGTATAGTATTTTAGTTTGAAAAATTTATATTTTGTGGATCCTGAATAAAACATAAATAGTATTATAAGTATAGTAAATTAGGTTGAATATTATTTAGATAATTCATATTTTAGATTGAAAAAA
>CAYZBM010000041.1:0-17425 GCA_964476705.1 uncultured Rickettsiales bacterium
TGATAATTAGAAAATTAATTAGTTTTGGGGGTTGACATTCAAGACGGTAGATCCTTCAATAAAACATAAATTTGTTATAAGGATATGTTTTTTCAGGATATGTAGCATCATAGTAATGATTTATTTTTTTAGAAAAAATAGCAAATCATTACTTGATCTACTATATGTGTAAACTATAAAGTAATAATTTCATGAGCTCAGGTCAAATTGTTGGTTATGAGCTTATAAATAGCTAATGATAAACTGATTCTTTTTTAGCCAGATTTTGGCCTTTTTATAATTTGGACAGACACTATTAACTAGATTCCAGAAGGCTTTAGAATGATTAAAATATTTTATATGACATAGTTCGTGGATCACTACATATTCTATGATCTCTAGAGGCGCAAAAATCAAAGCAATATTGATATTAATATTGTGTTTACTACTACAACTACCCCATTTACTTTTGAGATTTTTTATTTTAAGCCCCTTAACATCAACTTTTAGAGCCTTGGTGTAGGTTTTAATTAAGGCTAGAACAATATTAGTTAGTTCTTTAGTTAAATACTGAGTTAAGCAAACTAAAGCTCTATTTTCTAAAGAAGCCGCCGTTTTATAATTAGGTACATAAATGACTATGGATTCGTTGATGGTTATATGCGGCACTAAAGTTTTAGTTTGCTTAACCGCAAAATCTAATTCTTGGCCTAAATAAAACATCTTTTTACGTTCTAATAATTTCAGCTTAATATTATCATTATCGACTGTATTATTCTGATAAACTTTATGCCAAGTATTAACTATCCAGTCTTTTTTTGACAATAAAAAATCTACAGCCTTAGCTTTAGAGACCCTTTTAGGCACAACCAATTCTATTTTTCCTTGGTTTATAACTATTTTTAATTTCTTGCTTTTATTACTAAGCCTCAAATTATATACCAGATCAGTTCCTGGTAATTTAAATAATGTTGTTTCCAAGAGACTAATCGCCTTAATTATGCAAAAAATTAACTATTATCGACTAATTCTTTAAAAGTTTTTAAGCCTTTGCTTTTAAATAATAGATCTAAAGAATCTAAAATTAGATCATTTTGTGATTTTTCATGCCTTACTGCAAACCATAATTCTTCTAATTGCCTTTTTACTTCCATTGGCAAATAAATTGTAGTCGACATTCTATTTTTTTTATCTTCTTTATAAATATAATTGTCATTATCTCTAGAATTCTCAACAATAGTTTCCTTTTTAGCCTTAGCTTGTACTTTTACATGCAGGCTTTCATTTGAATTATCATTGGTATCACGATCAATTTCTTGCCCGAAAATCTGTGAAAGATTTGGTACCTTTTTTTTACTCATGCCGCTAACTCCTCCATTCTTTTGTTTAACATCACCTTAACCCAGTTCCAAATTTGGCCAATTTCTTGTGCCGCCTTACCTTCAGATTCAAGTTCTAGAACTCCTTCGCCAAAAGCATAAGCATCTCTATACACCGTTCTATCTACTATTGCCGTTGGGCAAACTGGTAAAGAATGAACTTGTAACGCAGAAACCGCGTCCCCTACCCTAAAGCCTCTAGGATTAGCCCGAGTAATTAAAAAACCGCCTCGTCTATTAAGTTTTTTTAATGAGTCTATAGTAGGCTTTGCCGCGCGCATGTCAAGTAAAGAAGGTTGGCAAGGTAAAACACAAAAATCAGCAGCTTGCATCGCCATATTATTAACCGTTTCAGCTCTTGCTGCGGTATCAATAAATACATAATCAAAATTATTTTGTTTTGCAGCACTAATTGCTTTATCTAATTCGTGTGGCACAATGTCTATAGCGCCAATATTATTTTCTTGTCTACTTTCCCACCAGGCTAAACTACTTCTTTGCGGATCTAAATCAATTATTAAAATTCTAGTACCTTTAGGACTAAGTTTTGACGCTGCAACAGCTAGATTTAATAAAGCCGTGGTCTTACCACTCCCACCTTTTTGAGTAACAAAGGTTAAAACTTGCATATTATCCTCTTTTTATAAAATACTTTTTTATTTTTTCTTCAAAATAGAAAAATCATGATAGCATAATTTTATTTAGCTACAAGACTATAATATTTTTATAGCATAAATTGATAAGATTTTCGCTCTACCATCTTTAAAAATCATGAGCTCGTAATTTTATAGTATCTCTTAATTGAAATGAATATAGTCTTATGCCATTATGAGGGCATAATCTTTCGAGACTACAAAAAAAAGTTTTTTTGTTAAGTGGTCTTATATAGTCTATAATCCTCAAGGAACAGCCCTGCGGAGTATAGATTATTCATTATTAAACTGAAAAAATATCGTAAGATATTTTTTTCACGGACGACTACAAAAATCTTACTTAATAAAAGTAAGTTCGACTTCTATTATATTGGGGTTTAATTGTCTCCAGGCCGCAAGCAGGGGAGGTAAATATGTTCGCTTTAAATATTCGGCAGCAAACCTAGTCTGGACTTGTAATATTATAATATTATTTTTTTGAGCTATGAATTCTATTTCTTTTATCCAGGAATGGAAAGCAGGAATGCCTATTTTTTCCGATACTATTTTTCTTGCTTCACGCCAAGCTGGATTTTTTATGGTTTCTTCAAATTTTTCATCAAATTCTCGAGTTACTTCATTAGATTTATCCGACGAATCTAGTGGCTCTACAGATATTTCTGTCCAACCTTCTTCGCAGGCTTTTATAAAAAATCCAGCTGGATTTTTTACACTAGATTTATGTAAATTCTTCTTTGTTAGTTCAAATGCAGATTTAATAATTGGTATATTATGTCGTCTAACTAAATCTTCTAGTTTTTTCTGATTTAATCCTAGTTGTCTTATAGAAGAGAACATTTGCTCAAGCTCTTTATCTATTTCAATAATAGGTTTTCTGGCTATTTCTTCTTTTTCTGGTTTTATTTTATCTAAAATTATCGACTCTGCTTCCTGTTTAATAGGGTCGCTTAGATTTTCCGCTTTTATCCGCTTTTCTTTTGGAGAAAGCTCTTTTAAGGTTATGGTAATTAACTGCGCTTTTTCATTAAAATTAACGTTATAATCAGGAAGAGAGTTGCGAGAGATAGCCTTTTTTAAATTACGCGTAAAATTTTTAGGGGTAATTGTTTCCGGAAATTTAGATTTCAAAGTATCAATGGTAATTTTAAAACCATCTTTATTGTGCCCACAATATTTACGGGCCACTTCGTAAAGGCGTTTATCAAAAGGAATTTTAATTTTAAAATATTCCGGACTTATAGTTAAGACATCCATATTTTTTGCAGAATTGAAAAACCACTCGGATAATTTAACGTTAAGACCAATAACATGATCGCCATCTTTAATTAATTGAAAAGACTCAATAAAACCAAAGCCGGATTCTATTAAACATCCTCCAGTTTTAACATTGGTCATAATGATACTGCCTTTAAGTCTCTGTAGAGAGCTTTTTAGCAAATGGTAGCTTTTACCTCCGACGCTTCTATTTAAACAAGTTAAAAGCTCATACCCACTAAATTCAACAAAGGCATTAAGCATCATTTCAGGGGTTTTTAGAATCTTTGTTATACATAAAATAAGGATATCTTTATCAAAAATTGTTGGAGAGCCTAAAGAGGAAGGAATTATTTCTATTTTTGAAGGCCCTTTAATATAACATCTTTTTCTATAATCCGGCTTTGCTGATACAGAAAAAATAGGATATTCCATTGAAGCAATATCACTTTTGGTCGGAGCAATAGCCGCAAAATTATCATTGTTACCGCTCTTTCTTACACTTATTTTAGAGTTTTTTGTCTGCATTACCTATGTCCCTAAATTAATTAGAGTATATCTACTCGTATTTTATAATCATAACATATTTATATAATAAAAAATTTTTTTATGCAAAAAGATGGTAATTACACTAGTTATTTCGTGATTTTTATCGGTTTATTGCCATCATTATAAGCCATTGCATATTTGCCAACATAATACGTTTTATATCTAACGAATATGTTTATCAAGTAAAATTACATCAAAATTAAATTTATTTTATGCAAAAATATTTCAACTTATCTTAAGTTTATTTTTAATTTTGAACAATATTTGTGGTTTTCAAAAGGCTTGGGGTAGATCCTTGATAGATTTTTTCCATTTCTTGTGCAACTTTAATGACACATTCTTCTTCTGGAAGATGTGAATATTTTATAATAAAAGCACCCATAAATAATTTTTCTTCATCAGAAAATTCTACATTAAAAGAGTTTTTATTCTTATTAAAAAAAATATTCATATATCTGCTCATCTTTAAATAGTTTTACCTAAACACTGAAATAATGAATTTATGATATCAGAATATTTATAATCTAAAAAGCATAAAGTTTTTATTTTGTCATAGGTAAAATTAGAAAAAAAAGATGCTTTTTTTTTGCTAAAAAAATCGCTAATTTTTAGTAGGTTTTTTAGGCTAAAAAAGAGCTAAAAATTACAAAAGCAAAAAATATCGTACCCAGAGCACCATTATTAATTTATAAATAAACAAGAAATTAATATTAAATTAAAAAATTTATATTTTATTAATGTGTGTGTATAAATTAATAAAATATTGTGTGCGGATATACTTCGTACCCAGAGCACCAGACTATCGTACCCAGAGCACCAGCACTATCGTACCCAGAGCACCAACTATCGTACCCAGAGCACCAACTATCGTACCCAGAGCACCAGACATTTTTTGAAACCAAGGCTGAGCGCGGGTTTGAAGGGTGTTTTTTTTCCTCTAACTTGTTATTAACAGTTTTTAACAACAACAACAGAAGATTTTTTTTGGAAAAAAATTGTTTTTGTTGTTGTTTAAAAAATAAATATTTTTAAAGTTAAAAAATTAATCAGGGAATTTGATTAAAAAATTAACCAATAAGAAATGAGAAATACATCAAATTTTTAAAACTGAAAAAATAGGAAAGGTTTTAATCCTAACAAAATAAAAAAAATGGGGTGAGAGGAAGATTTTAAATTTCGAGACTGGGTTTAAATAGGTTTAAAAGAGATTTAAGTGGGGGTCAGAAGCTTTTTTGATATCTAGTAGCACTAAAAAAATACCTCGCTCTAATAAGCTATTTTAGGCCCTTAAGTTACAATTAATAAATTAATAATTTAGGGCGGTTTTTTATGAAATAAAATTAGTTTTTATAGGCTTTTTTAAAAGTGATTTTTAGGTCCTAAATTTTAAGTTTTTTTTTGTTAAAAAATAGGCCTAAAAAAATTACTATTTTTTGTTCATTTTATAGGCTAATATAATGTCAAAAAATTATGAGCTTGTATTACAGGAAATTTGATTGTATTAGAAAAATAAATTAAGAACAAGCAATATAGGTGAACTTTATGAATGACAATGATTTTACTTTAATGAAACCGGAAGAAGGCTTTTTAGGATTAATGGAAAAAGATTCAGTTTCTTATGAAAAAGCTAAGGTAGTAATTATTCCATTTGGCATAGAAGCCTCAGTTAGTTACAAATCAGGGACATCTAAAGGGCCGCAAGCGATGATAGATGCTTCACATGAAGTAGAGTTGTTTGATGAGAAATTTTGGTGTGAGCCATATAAAAAAATTGGCTTAGTTACAGTAAAAGAGCCAAAAGTAAAAAAGCCGCTTGAATTAGGATTAGAGCAGTTAGAGAAAATGGTGGCTAAAGTTTTAAAAGATAATAAATTTCCTTTTGTTTTTGGTGGAGAGCATTCACTTACTCCTGGAGCAATTAGACCTTTTGTTGAAAAATATCCAGATTTAACCATTTTACACTTTGATGCTCATGCCGACCTACGTGATGGTTATGATGGTGAAATTTTTTCGCACGCTTCAGCAATGCGTCGTTGCTTAGATCACGATAATGTTTCATTAGTTTCAATAGGAATTAGAAATATTTCTGCTGAAGAAATTCCTTTTTTAGAAAAAAATCGTAAACGTATACATATATATTGGGCAAAAGATAAAAGTAGCTGGAATGCAAAACAAATAGCTTCACACTTAAGAGGCAAAAATGTTTATTTAAGTTTTGATGTTGATGGATTTGATTCTAGTGTTATGCCAGCAACAGGGACTCCGGAGCCAGGAGGGATATTTTGGGATGAGGCTTTAGATATCATAGAGGCCGCAGCTAAAGAATGTAATATTGTTGGTGCTGATATAAATGAATTATCACCTATAGAAGGATTACATAGCTGTGATTTTTTAGCAGCAAAGCTTGCTTATAAGATATTGTCATATACATTTATTGAACCGAATGATAATAAGTAAATAAACAGACTTAAGCTATTATGACGTTGTAAGCTTGTAATTTCGTAAGCCTGTGATAATTCTTAAAAGAGATTATAGCTACAATGATTAATCTAAAAAATAAACGTTATAAATTATACAGCGTAATAACGATTGTTATTACGCTCATTATTATGTTTTATCTTAAACATAATAATGCTCCGCAATTAAATACTAATATTAATGCGGCAGAAGTTGTAACTATAAAAGTTAAAAAACAAAAAGTTAAGCTTGAATATGAGTATGGAGCAAGAGTTTCTGGGGTGAGAGAAGTAGAAATTCGTGCTCAGATTAGCGGTATTATAAAAAAAGTATATTACGAAGAAGGGGCTAAAGTTAAAGCTGGAGATATTTTATTTACCATAGAAGACGGAATTTATTTAGCTAAAGTAAAAGAAGCTGAAGCTGTTTTATTACAAGCAGAAATAAATAGAGACCAAGCTGAAAGAGAAAATAAAAGAATCCAAGGTTTAAGTAAATCAGGAGCGGTAAGTAATAAACAAAAGGAAGAAACTCTCTCAGCTTTTAAAATTGCTCAAGCGCAAGTTAAAATTGCTCAAGCTAACTATGATGTGGCAAAAATTAATTATAATTATACTAAAGTTGTAGCCCCAATATGTGGAGTAACTAGCAAAGTATTTAAAACTGAAGGTAATTTAGTTAATATAGCTGGCGATAATTTGCTAACTACAATGGCGCAAACCGATCCGATATACGCTAATTTTAATATTGGAGAAGATGAATATTTAGCGTTAAAAAATGAAATAGAACAAGGGAATATAACTATTCCAAAAAAAGGAATAAAAGTTACAATTCAAAATAGTCCTAATGAAGGGAGAGTTGATTTTAGAGATTATAAGGCTGATCCTAATACTGGTAGTTTTGCGCTTAGAGCTACTTTATCTAATGATGATAATAATTTAGCTCCTGGACAATTTGTAAAGATAATACTTCATGGCATAAAAAGATCAGAAGCAATAATAGTACCGCAAAGAGCAGTACTTGATAACCAAAATGGAAAATTTGTTTATGTAGTAAGTCGTGATCCCAAAGGTAATTTAGTTGCTATGCCAAAACCAGTAATGCTAGGAGAGTGGCTTAAAAAAGCTGGTGATTTAAAACAAGGTTGGGTGATAAAATCTGGTCTTGAAAATAATGATGAAGTTATAATAGACGGCATGGCCCATATATTCTTTCCGTTTGCTCCGATTAATCCTAAATCTTTTATTCCTGAGAAGAAAATAGGGAAAGAGGGTTCTGAACAATTGTTACTTGGTGATAAAAAGAAGGATAAATAATAAAAATGTTTTCATTATTTTTTTTGAAAAGGCCAATTTTCGCCTTTGTCATTTCTATTTTATTAGTTCTTGCGGGAATTGCCTCGGTTAAAAATTTACCTATTGCCCAATATCCAGAAATTTCTCCACCTGAAGTGCAAATAACTGCGGTTTATCCAGGTGCTTCGGCTGAAGCTATTGAGCAGACGGTTGCTGGTCCCATTGAGAATGCGATTAATGGCGTTGAAAACATGTTATATATGTCATCAACATCTTCATCTAATGGCTCTGTAACTATAACTGTAAAATTTGAAATAGGGACCAAAGCCGACCAAGCGGTTATTAATATTAATAATAGAATTAAAGAAATTGAAGCCAGGCTACCTTTAGAAGTTAGAAGACAAGGAATAATTATAGAAAAAGGCTCTTCATCATTTTTACAAGTTTTAGCCTTTCATTCGCAAAACCAAAACCATGATGGTTTATTTATTTCAAATTATGTAACTCTAAATGTTTTAGATAATTTAAAAAGAATTCCAGGAACCACCGGGGTTAAGATCTTTGGCGCCAAAGATTATGCAATGAGAATTTGGACTAACCCTGAAAAAATGGCGGCTCTTAGTGTTACAGTTTCAGATATAACAGCAGCAATTAATGAGCAAAACGCTCAATTTGCGGCAGGTAAAATTGGCCAGATGCCAAATGGAGGAGAGCAGGAGCTGGTTTATACTATCACTAGTAAAGGTAGGTTAGAGAGTATAAAAGATTTTGAAAACATAGTGATTCGTGCAAATCAAGATCTAAGTTTGTTAAAACTTAAAGACATAGCTAGAGTTGAACTAGGTTCTAAAGATTATGATTTTATAGGAAAGATTGATGGGAAAGAAGCAACTTTAGTTGGGATATTTTTACAGCCTGGAGCCAATGCATTAGCCACCGCAGAAGAAGTGGATAAAACTCTTAAAGGCTTAAGTAAACGTTTTCCGCCAGGGCTTACTTATAGTGTTCCTTATGACACGACTAGATTTGTTGCAGTATCAATTCGTGAGGTTTTAAAAACTTTAGCTGAGGCAATGATATTAGTATTTTTAGTAGTATTTCTATTTTTACAAGATTTTCGAGCTACTTTAATTCCTATAATTGCAGTTCCTGTTTCTTTACTTGGGACTTTTGCAGGACTTTATCTTTTAGGCTACTCAATTAACACCTTAACTTTATTTGGTATGGTTTTATCAATAGGAATAGTTGTTGATGATGCGATTGTGGTGCTTGAGAATATTGAAAGAATTATGCATAAGGAAAAGATTTCAGCAAAAGAAGCTGCAATAAAAGGAATGAAAGAGGTTACAGCTCCAGTTATAGCTATAGTACTAGTATTATGTGCAGTATTTATTCCTATTGCCTTTCTTGGTGGTTTAACTGGTGAATTATATCGGCAGTTTGCAGTAACTATTTCAATTGCAGTTATTTTATCGGGTTTTATTGCTTTAACCATGACTCCGGCCTTGAGTTTAGTTTTATTAAAACATGAACATATTCGCCAGAGTAAATTTTTTGATTGGTTTAACGAGCTATTTACCAAAATTACTACTAAATATACAAGTGGGGTTAGTTTATTAATTAAACACGCTAAAAAAACAATATTAGTTTTTGTTCTAATGATAATTACTACTTTAGTTCTATGGCAATTTACTCCTAAATCTTTAGTTCCAGATGAAGATCAAGGTTATTATATTATTGCAGCACTACTTCCTGATGGAGCTTCTTTAGAAAGAACAGATAAAGTAGTAGGCGATATAATTAAAGCGGTACAATCAAATAAAGCCAATATGAATGTAATTTCATTTACCGGGATGGATTTTTTAGGAGGGGGATTTAAAAATAGTGCTGCCACAATATTTGTAACTCAACAACATTGGGACGAACGAAAGATAACTAGCAAGGAACTAGTTGCTGAATTATTAGCAAAAACTGCAAATATTAAAGAAGCTTTAGTTTTAGCTTTTACGCCCCCGGCGATTTTTGGTTTAGGCTCAACAGGAGGTTTTGAAGTTTATATTCAAAATAGGGGAGAGTCTAATTACCGAAAATTCCCAGAAATAATCCAAAAAATAATTGGTGAAGCTCAGAAAGACAAATCTTTAGCGATGGTAAATACTTTATGGCGCGCACAAACCCCGCAATTATATATAGATCTTGATCGACCTAAAGCTAAAGCTTTGGGGGTAAATATAGACGATGTTTTTAATACAATAGCGGCAAATACCAGTTCTTATTATGTAAATGATTTTAATAAATATGGCAGAGCCTGGCAGGTATTGCTTTCTGCTGATTCACAATATAGAAAAGAACCGGTAGATGTAGGACGAATATATATTCGGAATAATAAAGGTGATATGGTACCACTTTCAGCGATTGCTAAAATAGAATTTAAATCCGGAGCCGATAGCTTAGATCGTTATAATAATTTTTCAGCGGTAAAATTAATAGGTCAAGCAGCTCCAGGTTATAGTTCTGGTGATGCACTTGATGCTTTTGAAAAAATTGCCCAAAAAGTTCTGCCTGAAGATTTCTCATATGAGTGGACGGGAGCTTCATATCAAGAAAAAATATTATCAAGCAACGCAGCCATATCATTATTATTTGCAGTTATAGTTGCTTACTTAATTCTTGCGGCTTTATATGAAAGTTGGTTATTACCAATAACTATATTGTTAATTTTACCTTTTGGTGTTTTTGGCGCTTTAATAGCAGTAAAATTAAAAGGCATAACTAATGATGTTTATTTTCAAATTGGCCTGGTTACTTTAATTGGTCTGGCATCAAAAAATGCTATTTTAATAGTTGAATATGCCTTACTTAAAATGCATGAAGGGAAAGATGCTGCTCTTGCGGCTCAAGAAGCTGCTTCTTTAAGATTCAGACCAATAATCATGACATCATTAGCTTTTATTTTAGGAGTTGTTCCTTTGGTGTTTTCGCATGGAGCAGGGGCGGGAGCTAGGCAATCGGTAGGGAGTGGGGTGGCGGGAGGCATGTTAGCCGCAACCTTCTTAGCAATATTTTTTGTTCCTTTATTTTTTAAATTAATTATGGGCCGAATTAATAAAAAGGATAAGTAAAAAATGAATAATTTACCTTCAGCTAAAATTAAGAAGAAATTGCTAAATAAAGCCCTAATTTTGTTGTTGGGATTTAATTTATTTAGTTGTAATAATTATAAAATTCCTGAACTTGAACTTAAAAAAACTAAAGAAGTTAAATTTGATTATACGGTAGAAAAATGGTGGTTAAATTTTGCTGACGCTAAATTAAATGCAGTAATTGAAGAAGCCTTAAAAAATAACAATGATGTTTTAATTGCTAGTGAAAATGTAAATCAAGCCAGAATTTCTTTATCTAAAGCCAATACTAGCTATTTTCCATCTCTGTCTTTTTTAGCTAATGTTTCAAGGGATAAATATAGCAGAGAGACCTTTTTGGCCAATCAGCAAAATAGAAGTATTGAAGATTCATATCAAGGAAGCGTAACTGCTGCCTATGAAGTTGATTTATGGGGAAGATTGGCAGCTTTAAGGAAATCAGCTAAAGCAAGGTTGGCGGCAACAGATTACGCAAGGCTTGTTAACTATAATTCAGTTAGTGCTTTAGTAGCTAAAAGTTATTTTGACCTATTAAGTTTAGATCAAGAAGAAATAGTATTTGCCCAATTACTTAATAAGTATCAAAAGCTTTTAAATGCATATAAGGCAGAATATAAATCTGGTTTAATTGGTAAGGAAGAGCTTTTAAGCTTTAAAGAAGAAAGAAATAATTTACTTGCTGATTATGAAGTAGTTAAGCAAGAAAGATATAAAACCGAATTATTAATTGCTAATTTGCTGGGTCGCGATATTGAAAAAATTAAAGACGGGATGGTTATTAGAGACAATCGTTATTTAGTTAAATTATTTAATTTTGATAAAATTCCAAGAAATATACCCTCTAATTTATTATCCAGAAGACCAGATATAAAAGCTGCAAAGGCACAATTAATTGCAGCAAATTATGATGTTACGCAGGTAGAAAGAAAATGGTTGCCGAGTATTAACCTGACTAGTATTTTAGGGCAAGAATCAATAGAATTAAATAAATTAGCTAAAAGTCCAGCCAACTTTTGGCATGTTGGAGCAAGTATAGCTCAGCCTTACTCATTTCTGACTTTAGCTGACAATGTAGCACAAGCTAAATCCTTAAGAAAAACCGCAGAATTAAATTTTAAACAAGCGGCAAGGCAAGCCTATAGCGATGCTTTTATCGCCTTATCTAATTATAATACAAGTAAACAAGCAGATGAATTTAGTGCTAAGGCCTATAAAAATAGACAGCATATTCTAGCCTTAGCTAAAGAGAAATTATCTTTAGGTGAGATAAGTGACGCTGACTTAGCACGAGATGAAATAAACCTTCTGTTGGCTAAAAGAAAATATCTAAAAACCAGACAGAATTTAAGCTTAGCGCTTATCGATTTACATCAAGCTTTAGGTGGCGGATTTTAATTTAACATATTAAGTATATTTTAAATTTTTTACTGTGGATAAGTCGGTTGGTATTTTTTGTATAATGTGTTGATAAGTCGTGCTGCGATCCTTTTATTCTATTGGAACTTATAAATATTTTTTATTCTAGTCTATTTAATGGTTTAATACGAATCTTTATTATAATTATAAGAATATTTTGTATTTTTTGAGTTGAGACTCGAAATTTCCACATGTGGATATGTGGATAACTTGTGGATAAGTCGGGAATATTTTGTGGATAACTTTTGTAACTAGCTGAATAACAACAGTAAAAATAGAGTATGTGAAAATGGCTTATTTAGCCTATTTCTCTAGAATATTTTTCTTCCAGTTGCTAAATTGCGTAATGATGATCCATAATATAGGTCATTTGAATCATGAAATACTATAGGTCATTCAGCAAAACATAGAAGTTGTTATAAGTATAGTAGATCAAATAATGATTTGCTATTTTTCTGACCCAATACATCCTGAACGCCAGATCATACCAACAAAGAATCCCTTGGCTCTAGGTAGTATTATAGCCACTAGTGTTAAGATATATATAATTGTCGCCATCACTACCTGCCAGTCTAGCCAACGCTCTTTTGATAAGACAAAGAACAGGAATGGAGCGAGCAGATGTGCGACTATCAGCACAGTAAGCCATGCCGGGCCATCATCAGCTCTTATATGTCCAAAAGATTTTTTGCAATAATCACATTTTTCAACTTGGATTAGGTAGCTTGCGAATAATCGTCCTTTACCGCAGTTGGGGCATCTGCCAAATATGCTACGCTTCACAACTGTCCAAAATGGTTGCTGTTTATCTTTTGTCATTACTACTAACATTATGTTGGGATAAAAAATCACGAATCATATGACGCAAGAACCTCTCGGGCCTTGCATCATATTTATAATATAACTCCTTAATGTATTAGGATCAATCAGAACCGTCATAGATGCTGTGCGATTTTCGAGCATCATTTCTTTATAGAGTCCTTGAGAATTGTCTATTTTGCTGATTTTTCCCAAATATTTTTCTTCCAATTGCTAAATTGTGCAAGATTTACTTTATAGCGAGCGATGTTACCTTCATGTAAAGAGATTAATTCTCTATCAATTAATTCATTAAATTGTTTTTTATTTTCATTTGGTATTTTTTCTGCGGCTAGATTTATTATGCTAAAGATATCTGCCATGTTTAAGGAATTAACAATAATATCATGTATAGTTTTCGAGATAATTTCTTGATATTTCATAACGAAAAGATTCGGCTCGCCTAAAGTTTTCTGGATACTTGCATAATGAGAGGATGAATGTTCATAGGCCCAGATAAAAACCTCCTTTAATAATTCGATCTGATTTAATTCATATACTCCTAAATTAGCGTAGATATACATCTTTTCAGTAACATCAATAAAAGATAAGGGTGATAAATTATTTTTAATAAAAGGTATGTTTGCAGCAAGCCGAGATACTCTTTTATTTACATCTTCAAAAGGTTGGAGATAAGGAATATGAACCATAATAAAAAATGCTTGTTCAAACGGATCTTTAATTAAATTAGCTTTAGTTAAAATTAAATCAAACATTTCAGCTATTATCTGGGGGATAAAAATAGGTTCATAAGCACAATGGTGGATACCAAAGGGAATATTACGTAAACTACCTACAGATGCAGGGTTTGGTAATAGGTTACGCGCTAATAAGCCATGGAGATTTAATATTGTATAATGATTAAATCTTATATCGGCGTTCGACTCAATTAAAAACTCAATTGCATCTTTATGATTTAAGATCATTTGAGTTTCTTGTGGTGATCTATTTTTAGCTATCTCGCCAAAATTAATTAATCTTAGCGTATCTAATAAAGAATAGGTATTACCTTCTAACCGACTAGAATTCCAAGAAAAATCAATTAATAAACGATTAAAAACTTCTTTGGTATAAGTTCCTGTTGGATTGTCATGATTTATAATTAGACTAATTTTTTTTAACTTATCTTTTTCTTCCGGGTTTAAGTAATTAGTTTCGTTGGGAATATAATTATACAAAAAATCTCGATTATAACCAACAATCTTTCTTTCTGCTATTGGTCTGCTAACTAGGGCTAATATTTTTTTAGCTTTTGCAGATAATGTTATAGGAAATAGATCATTTTCAGGGGATGATTCGTTTTTAATAGAAATATTTTTCTTGATCAGCACATAACGCACATTGTGGGAATGTCCTTCTGTGGTAATTTTTTCTGTGGATTTAAGTTTTTGTAAACGCCTTTGCAGAGTTCTACGAGTTAGATTATTATTGTTTAAGGCTTTTTCTATTTCATCAATTAAGGCTCCTTGAGGAAACTTTGCCAATATATCAATTATTGAGTTTACTTCTTGTGAAATAGCTTTTTTCTTTTTCATGTTCTACGACAGTTTTTGGAGTTCCGCGACAGATGATAGCATGCAATTGTCGCGGAAGCAAGCTCCGCGACATATTTTTAGCGCGGAACCCTAAAATATGGCGCGAAAATAGCGCTATAATTGCAATTTTATCTAAATTTTATTTTTATATCTCATGAGAGTGAGGGATTAAAGAAATCTATATAATTGAATCTTTTGCTACTTTTCTAAAATAAAAATAAATTAAGCCGCTAGTAACTGCAGCAAAAAAGCACCATACTGAAATATAGGCTAAGTTATAGGTATAATAAGCGACAACAAAGGTAATTATATTTACCAAGCCAAGCCATCTGATCCTGGTTTGAGTAGAAAGAAAAAAAGGCAAGCAGGTTACGGCAATATACCAATATTTAGCATAAATAGGTTGAGGGGCAGGATATATATATTTAATACAATGATTTATTATTTCTGGAGTGATACCAGAGCTTCTTAATACTTTTATAGCATAAAAAGCGGTGGCCATTCCCATAACTATAATTACTTTAAGAATATTTCTTCTGTCTTTGTCTTCTTCCAGCATAAATATACTTAAAGGTGCAACTATTGGCCAAACTATAAAAGCGTAATCATTAAATATATTAGTTAGCCAATATCGCTGTTGGGTTGAGCCATTTTCTAGTAAATTTAGCCATAACATTCCTTCGACAAATTGTTGGCTAGCAAAAAGTAAAGGTATGAATGCAAAAAGCAATCCTTTATGGGCACGAGCTTTATATAAAGTAAAAATACCTATAATGCTAATAATCCCACCGGCAGCAAAACTTATTTCTGGAGAAAAACACATTAATATGGTTACGCTATTCTAATGTTTTAAAAAAGTCTTATTATATTCTCTAAGTCTATTTCTAAAAGTAAGAATGCAAAGACTTAGCTATGTCTATAGCATTAGAAATATGAGTTATAGTATTGGTAGTTATAATTTTAGTAGCGCCAGTTTCTTTAAGCTCAGTATAAGCGTTGCCCGCAAATAAGCCATGAGTGGCTACGCAGATGATATTTTCAAAATTTTGCTGTTTTAATAATTCTATAGCTTTGATCATAGTTTTGGCAGTGGAGATAATATCATCAACTAAAACTGGAATATGATTTTTATATTGGCTGATATCTTTAATGGTTATTTCAACATCTTTATCGCCATGTCTGATTTTTTCTAAAACACAATAAGGGGCTCCAACATTCTTGGCGACTATTTTTACCCATTGCTCACTTTCCATATCTGGACCAATAATTAAAGCATTAGGCACATTTTTTTTAATCCACTTGGCCATTAATGGTGCTGCGCTTATATTATGGCATTTACAATTATATATTTCTTCTAGTTTTAAATGACGATGTAAGTGTGGATCAATAGTAATAAGTGTATCTATATAAGGCGACAGATTTCTGGCAAAGATTTCTGAAGTTATAGCTTCACCAGCTTTGAATCTTATATCTTGGCGCATATAACCAAGATAAGGGGCGATTAAACTTATAGTTGTTGCCCCCAATTCCCGTAAGGTTTGGGCTAAAAAAACTAAAGGTAAAAATTTGAGATCAGGATCATTTAAACTACATAATATAGCGACATCTTGCTTATTTACATCGGTTAAAATCTGAACATAAGATTCGCCATCGGGAAATTTACGCCACTGCCAAATCCCTTGCTCTTTCGAAAGATTCTTTGCTAATTGTTCTTGCTCTTTAAAACTAAATAATATCATTTTTGCTGCTTGTTTAATGCGATAATAATAAAGGAATATCAGATTTTTCTAACATATATTTAGTAAAACCACCTAAAATTATTTCACGAAAGCGATTATGGCCATAGGCGCCCATAATTAATAAATTAGAGTCTAAATCTTTGGCTTTATTGAAGATTGTTTCAGCAAAACTAAGTTTACCACTATCTAATATTATATGATCAGGCTTTAAGCCATGTGCATTCAGATATTCCATTATTGGATTATGTAGATTACTATCTTCCATTTTGCCAGTTTTGTGAGCGGTTAAAATATATAATTTTTCTGCTCTTTCCAAAAGCGGCATAGCATTATAAATTGCTCTGGCTGATTCTAATGTTCCATCCCAAGCAATAGAAACAACCTCATCACTCCAAGTATTTTCTGCAATTTTATGTTGTATAGGTAAAAATAATACTGGTCTGCCGGTATTATATATAGCTGAAATTAAATTATCGGTATAAATAATATCTTTAGTTTTAGCATAATGGCCAATAACGATAAGATCACTAGCTATACCTTCGCTAGCTATAATTGTATCAGGATATCCAGTTTTATTAATAAATTGGGCAGAAGCATGGTGATCAAAAAACTCTTTTTTATCTAGAGGGATATTATATTTTTCAGTTAATAATTTAATTTGGGATAGGGCTTTTTTCAAGCGAACTTCATTTTCTTGTTCTATTGATTCAACCAGCTCTAAGCTTGAAGTCAAGCCGCCTTCATAAACTACTATATAATTTTTAGGATCATTAGAAATATGTAAAAATTTTACATGAGCGGCAAAAATCTTAGCAAGTTCTAGTGCGTATCCTGCAGCACATAATTCATCCTGTGAACCATCAAATATACAAACTATCGATTTTATTCCCATAATCTACCTCATAAATTTCTTATCTCTTGAGACTACAACTTTAGCTGGGTAAAGTATATATGGTAATAGAATTTTATAAGAAATTAGACTATTTTAGAAAAATTCTATAATGAAGTGCACCAACGTTGTTTTTCCAACCTGACGGGGCCCGACAATTCCCACAACAGGGAAATATTCAAGGTCTTGTATAGTATTTCTTAATTGAAATGAATGTATTTCTAGATCCCGAATAAAACATAAAATAGTATTGTAAGTATATGTTTTTTCAGGATATGT
>CAYZBM010000042.1:0-17390 GCA_964476705.1 uncultured Rickettsiales bacterium
ATAAGTATATGTTTTTTCAGGATATGTAGCATCATAGATAGTAGATCGCTGATCTGCTAAATTTAATAATTATTGATTAGAGGTAAATTATTTCTTGATCTACTATAGTCCTACGTGAAAAAATGATTGATTATATGTGTATTTTATGTAAATCATTAGTAAATCAGCGATTTACTACTAATCTACTATATTTTTACTTCAGCTATCTTTACCCACCAATGAGGATGTGTAATTTTAAAATATTCTAGCGCTTTTTTAGCTAAGTCTTCGTTATTAAATAAAGCAAAACAAGTAGCGCCGCTACCTGACATTCTCGATAATATACAACCTTTATAATTACCTAATTCTTGAATAATAGTCTTAATTTCTGGGACAAATTTTATCGCCACTTTTTCTAGATCATTATTAGTATTAATAATTTCATTTAATACATTATTTTTATTAATCTTAATTGCTCCTGTATAGTAATCTGGAGTTAAGTTCTTAAATATAGTTGCTGTATCTAAAGTTTTTCTTGGATTAACTAATACTGCAAATAAATTATTAGGCAAAGTAACAAACTCTAATTTCTCCCCAATACCTGACATAATGGCAGGTTTTTGATATAAAAACATAGGTACATCAGCGCCAAGTATTAAAGCTAAATTATGTAATTTTTCTTGGCTAATATTTAAATTACAAAGCTGATTAAAATATAATAATATTCCAGCCGAATTAGATGAACCACCACCTAAACCTGCTGCTATAGGAATATTTTTTTCTAATCTTATTTCATAATTACCTTTAAATTCTATATTTTCTTTTTCAAGAATTCTTATAGCTTTAGTTATAATATTATTTTCAATATTTAAACCATCTATAGAAGATGCAAACTCACCAGTTATTGTTAAAGAAAATTTATGCGCAGGTTTTATAGTAATAACATCATAAAGATTTATAAAAACTACTCCACTTTCTAGCAGATGATAACCATCATTCCTTTTATTTAAAACATGTAAAAATAAATTAAGTTTTGCTGGAGAATTTATTATACCCATTATAAAAGGCCTTTTTCTATTTTATTCTTAAGAACATCAGTAGGTATATCCTCATTATTATTTGAGTATTTTAAAGCTTTCTGCCACTGAAATCTAGCTTCTAATTTTCGTCCTTGTTGCCAATAGATATCTCCCAAATGATCATTAATAATAGCGTCTTGTGGCAATGCTTCTAAAGCTTTTTCTATATAATTTTCTGCCTTTTTGTAATCTTTTAGTCGATAAAATACCCAGCCCATACTATCTATTATTTGAGCATTTTCAGGTCGTTGTTTTAAAGCCTTCTCGACCATTAGCCTTGCTTCATCTATCCGAATATTTTGCTCAAGCCAAGTATAAGCCAAATAATTTAACAAATCAGGTTGATTAGGATATAATTTAAGCGCAGTTTCTAAATCATTATTAGCTTTATCTAATTGTTTTAAATTATGATAACAAATTCCTCTTAAGAAATATATAAACCACTTATTTCCCTTATACTCAGCTTTTTCCAAATCATTATATATCGTTGTAGCTTTAGCATATAATTTATCTTCCATATAAAGATCAGCTAGAGTTGCTAAGGCATGAAAATAAAGATCTTTTTGTTTAGAGATTTTATAAAATTGTTCTATAGCTTTATTTTTATTCCCTAAATAATAATTATCTTTATTAGCACTAACCTGAGTATAGTCATAAAAATCAGAATCTTTTGATATTTTATTATAAACATCTATTGCTTGCTGGTATTTTTTTTCACTTTCATATTCTTGAGCAAGAGTAATTACAGTCTCAATATTATTATCATTAATATATAAAGATAAATGACTATATATTTTAGTTGGAAGAGCGGCATTGTACCCGGCAAAGATCTTAGCTATATCTAAAAATATCTCACTAATCATCAATTTAGCATAATATTTTTTCTTCTCTAATATATTATCTAATTTTTGCCATCTTACTTCATTATATTTATTTAGATAAGTAGAGCCATAATCAATAGTATTTCTAATCTTAGCTAATTCAGAATTATTCTTTGTTTTAAGATAAAAATTTCGAGCCACATCAAGATAATTATACGAAACTTTCGCAAGCGACTCACTCTTTTTAAAATATTGTAATGCTTTTATCTCATCACCGTTTAGATCATTAAGAACAGCCCTTTGAAAATAAAACAATCCACTTTCATCACCCCTAGCTGATATATTATCGGCAATTTTTGTTGCAAGTTGGTAATTATCATCACCAACATAGGCCCAAATTAATAAATATTCTAAAGCTAGAGTATCAACACCTAAACTATTATTCTTCTTCTCTAAGGCTAATAAACTATTGATCTCTTTTGCCGTGGAAGAAAATTTATCTTTCTTAATATTATCAATTACAATTAATAATTTTGCTATTGAATCATTTGGGTCAAGGTTTAGATAATATTTAGCATAGAAAATTGCTTTATCTATATTTCCTGCATATAGATAAGCAAGTAATGTTGATTTAAATAATTTTTTATCATTACCACTATATTCTAATCTATTACTTAACTCCTGTGCAGCTAGTTCAGAATCTCCGGCCATATGTACATAATTAATAGCTAAACTAAGGCCATAACTAGAACCATAAGCATATTCACTATAGAATTTAGGATTTTGCGAAGTTGGAGATGCAACATTTGCAATAATTATTATAATAATTAAGATTTTAAAAGCGTTTTTTACCATTTTAGAACAATTATAACGTTTCTTTATACTTAAAATTCAACTATAACAAAGCGTTATAATTTATATATAAAATAGTCCACCTAAAAAAGATACAAATTAAAATGTTAGCTCAAGATTCATCACATAACGCCATTAAGACCAGTAATATAATTGGCATAAGCAAAGACAATATACAAGAAATTATTAAAGAGAATAAAGCACAAAGTTTTAGAGCTCAGCAATTATGGCATTGGCTTTATAACAAAGGTATCAAATCTTTTACAGAAATAAGTAATCTAAATAAAGAACTTATTCTCCATTTACAAGAAAACTATACTATTTTAAGACCCAAAATAGTTACCGAACAAAGATCAAAAGATGGCACTATAAAATGGCTACTTGAGCTTGCTGACAAAAATCAAATTGAAACAGTTTTTATTCCGGAAGAAAAAAGAGGAACTTTATGTATCTCCTCACAAGTAGGCTGTTCTTTAACCTGCTCTTTTTGTCATACCGGGACACAAAAAATGGTCAGGAACTTATTAGCTGGCGAAATAATTGGGCAAATTATGTTAGCTAAAGATGTGCTAAACGACTGGCCCGCAAATAAAGAAAATAAAAGAATTACTAATATAGTTTTAATGGGTATGGGTGAACCACTAATTAACTATTATAATGTAGTAAAAGCAGTTAATATTATGACCGCACCTGATGGGCTTAATTTATCCAAAAGACGAGTAACCTTATCTACATCAGGAGTTGTTCCCAATATAGTAAGATTTGGTGAAGATACTGGTATTAGTCTAGCAGTCTCATTACATGCAACTAATGATGAGTTACGTAATACTCTAGTTCCAATTAATCGCAAATATCCAATCAAAGAATTAATAGCAGCCTGCAAAGCCTATCCTAAGCATGATAAACATAGAAGAATTACTTTTGAATATGTAATGCTTAAAGATATTAATGATAGCGATCAAAATGCCCATGAATTAATAAACTTAGTCAAAGACTTACACGCAAAAATTAATCTAATACCTTTTAATCCTTGGCCAGGATCTAATTATTTGTGCTCTGACCTAGAGAGAATAAAAAGATTCTCCAAAATTATCTATGATGCGGATATTGAAGCTCCAGTTAGAACTCCCCGCGGGCAAGATATATTGGCTGCTTGCGGCCAGCTGAAATCTGCTAGCGTAAAAAATGTTACAAAAGAAATTTAATGAAGGTAAAGAAATAACTTCTTTATCTTAAGAAGTTTCACTTTCTATTTTCTGACGCCAACCACTAGCTTTTTTTAATATATAGTAGATTAAGAAAAATTTAGTTTTTATAAATAAAATAGCAAATCATTTTACTTGATCTACTATATAGTATTTCATGATTGAAATAACCTATATTACTGATCCTGAACAAAACATAAATAGTATTATAAGTATATGTTTTTTCAGGATATGTAGCATCATAGATAGTAGATCGCTGATCTGCTAAATTTAATAATTATTGATTAGAGGTAAATTATTTCTTGATCTACTATAGTTCCTAAATTTTAACATATGGTAATACTTTTTCTAAAACTACAATTAGCGCTCCTAGGGCAAAAACTGATTTAGTTAACATTCCCCCAAGTTTTATTATAATTTCATCTTTTATAGACTTAATTTCTGCACCCATTCTTGTTTCCATTTTACTCATATCAGCTCTAAAGCTAATATCTATCTTATCGAGCTTTATATCGATATTTTTTTCTAGATCATTAATATCTTTTTTGGTAGCTATTGCTAGATCATTAAAGTCTTTTTTAGTAGCTGCCGCTAGATCATTAATATCTTTCTTAGTAGCTATTGCTAGATCATTAAAGTCTTTTTTGGTAGCAATTTCTAACTTACGAAGATCTTCTTTGGTAGCTATATGATTCTCAAAAAGATTACTCAAACCTAAAGCTTGTGCATCAGCTTGCTTTTTATTAAAGCCAGCCTCCTGTAGTTGATTAGAATATTCTAAGGGGTTAAAAATTACTTGCTGCATAAAATAATTTACCTTTATTTACCATTATCGCATATAAGAATATAACCCCAAGAATGCAACATGTCTAGATATAAAACAAATAATTACTCAAGCATAAATAGTGCGTTATTGAATTTAATTTGGCAAAAAAATTCCCCAACAAAGGGGAATTTTTATAGTATTTCTTATTTGAAATGAATGTATTTATGGATCCCGAAAAAACATATACTTATAGTACTATTTATATTTTATTCAGGATCCATAATATAGGTCATTTCAATCATGAAATACTATATAAAAATAAAGTCTTTTATACCACCTAAAATATCTAAGCCGTAGCCTCTAAATTATCATCAGCAGTAGGATCATTTGAGTTAGCTTGTTCTTTTTCCATACGTTCTTTGTTGGTTTGTTCAATCACCAAATCACGTTGTTTTGCCGTACGTCTTACTTGATTTAAGTAATAACCAGTACCTGCAGGAATCAAACGACCAACGATAACATTTTCTTTTAATCCTACTAGATCATCTTTTTTACCAGCAACAGCGGATTCAGTTAGAACCCGAGTTGTTTCTTGGAATGAAGCTGCAGAAATAAATGAATGAGTTTGTAAACTTGCTTTAGTTATACCTTGTAATACTGGTATACCTTTTGCTGCTTTATAGCCTTCTTTTTCAGCTTTTAAAGTTGCTTCGGCAAATTCTACTCTATCAACATTTTCACCAACTAAGAAAGTACTTTCACCAGAATCAGTAATTTCAACTTTTTGTAACATTTGTCTGATAATTACTTCAGGATGTTTGTCGTCGATTTTTACACCTTGTAAACGGTAAACTGATTGCACTTCATTGATCATATATTCAGCAAGAGCTGCTACACCCATTACTCGCAATATGTCATGAGGAACTGGATTTCCATCCATAATCAAATCACCTTTACGAACAAAGTCACCTTCATTAACTGTGATATGTTTTCCTTTTGGTATCAAATATTCAACCGAATCAAGATCGCTATCTTTTGGTTTAATCACTATCCGACGTTTTGCCTTATAGTCTTTACCAAATTCAATAATACCATCAGTTTCACAGATAATAGCATGGTCTTTAGGTTTACGAGCTTCAAATAACTCGGCAACACGTGGTAGACCACCAGTAATATCTCTAGTTTTAGAAGATTCTTTAGGAATACGCGCAAGCACATCACCAGCGTGGACTTCTTGAGCATCATCAACACTCATAATCGCATCGATAGGTAAGAAATATCTTGCTTCTAAACCATTAGCTAAAGTTATAACTTCACCTTTTTTATCCCGTAGGGTAATTCTAGGTCTTAAGTCAGAACCACCAGATCTTTGTTTCCAATCACAAATAATTTTGCTTGGTATACCAGTTGCTTCGTCAACTTTTTCTCTGATTGATACGTCATTTACTAAGTCACGATATACGATAATACCAGAACGCTCAGTAATAATTGGAATAGTATATGGATCCCACTGTGCTAATGATTGGCCTTTTTTAACTTTATCGCCATCATCAACTGATAACTTAGCACCATAAGGTACGCGGTATCTAGCTTTTTCTTGATGTTTTTCAGCATCATTAATTACTATTTCGCAAGTACGACTCATTACTACGTGACGACCTTGGCTATCTTCAACCACGTTACGATTAACAATTGCAACAACACCATCGAAAGATGCTTCAACTGAAGAAGCTTCAACACCCTTCTGCGCAGCTCCACCAATATGGAATGTACGCATTGTCAATTGTGTACCAGGCTCACCGATTGATTGTGCAGCAATAACACCAACAGCTTCACCAACACTTACCAAGTCACCTGTCGCCAAATCACGACCATAACATTTAGCACAAATACCAATTTTAGTTTTGCAAGTAAGTACTGAACGAACTCTGATTGATTCAAGACCAGCCGCCTCAATTTTTTCAAGAATAGCCTCATCAATAACTTGACTTGCAGCTACGATTAAAGCATCAGATACTGGGTGATGAACATCAATAGCTGAAGTTCTACCTAAAATTCTGTCAGATAATGGTACAGCTATCTCGCCACCTTCAACAACAGCTTTAGCAATTAGACCATCTTTACTACCACAATCTATTTCTGTTACGATACAATCTTGAGAAACATCCACTAATCTTCTAGTTAAATATCCAGAGTTAGCTGTTTTTAATGCTGTATCGGCCAAACCTTTACGCGCACCATGTGTTGAATTAAAGTACTCAAGTACCGATAAACCTTCTTTAAAGTTTGAAATGATTGGCGTTTCGATAATATCACCATTTGGTTTTGCCATCAATCCCCGCATACCAGCTAGCTGTTTAATCTGCGCTGCAGATCCCCTTGCTCCTGAATGCGCCATCATAAAGATTGAGTTTAAAACTGGACGATTAAATTTATCTCTTGGTGAATCACTAGCTTCACCAGAAATAGATTTCATCATGTCCGAGGCAATACGATCGGTACATTGCGCCCAACCATCGACGACTTTATTATATTTTTCACCTTGGGTAATTAAACCTTCAGAATATTGTTCTTCAAAATGCTGTACTTCTTTAAGCGTATCGTTAATATGACGATCTTTTGATGAAGGAACAAGCATATCATCTTTACCAAATGAAATACCTGATTTACAAGCATAAGAAAAACCTAAAGCCATAATATGATCGGCAAATATCACGGTAGCTTTTGAACCACAATGTCTATAAACTGTATCTATTAAGCTAGTTACTTCTTTTTTAGTCATTAAACGATTAGCCAAATCATAAGAAATATTTTCATGTTTTGGTAAGTTTTGGAATAGAATAGCCCGACCTGGAGTGGTATTTATTATTCTAGTTATTTTAACACCATCAAGATTTTTACTTTCAATTCTAAATCTAATTTTAGAATGTAAAGTAACAGACTTACTATTAAGCGCATGATGAATCTCGGCTATTGTGCCAAATAAACTACCCTCTCCTGGCTCTCCAGCTCTTTCTAGAGTTAACCAATATAATCCTAAAATTATATCTTGCGAAGGAACAATAATCGGCTTTCCATTTGATGGACTTAAGATGTTATTAGTTGACATCATAAGTACTCTAGCCTCAAGCTGAGCCTCAATTGAAAGCGGAATATGCACGGCCATTTGGTCACCATCAAAGTCAGCATTAAATGCTGCACATACTAAAGGATGAAGCTGGATAGCCTTACCTTCAATAAGCATTGGTTCAAAAGCCTGGATACCTAATCTATGTAGAGTTGGAGCTCGGTTTAATAAAACTGGATGCTCTCTAATTACTTCTTCTAAAATATCCCATACTTCTGGACGACCATATTCAACCATTTTCTTCGCTTGTTTTAAGGTAGTAGAAATACCATATAACTCAAGTTTAGCATAAATGAATGGTTTAAATAGCTCCAAAGCCATTTTTTTAGGTAAACCACATTGATGTAATTTAAGCTCAGGACCAACTACGATCACCGAACGACCAGAATAGTCAACCCGTTTACCCAAAAGATTTTGTCTAAAGCGACCTTGTTTACCTTTAAGCATATCAGCCAAAGATTTAAATGGTCTTTTATTAGAATTTTTAACTACCCTACCTCTACGGCCATTATCAAATAGAGCATCTACAGCTTCCTGTAACATTCTCTTTTCGTTACGAACGATAATATCTGGAGCTTTAAGTTCAATTAATCTTTTTAAACGATTATTCCGATTAATAACTCTTCTATATAATTCATTTAAGTCACTTGTTGCAAAACGACCGCCATCTAGCATAACTAAAGGACGAATCTCAGGCGGGATAACTGGAACTACTTCCATAATCATCCATTCTGGATTATTCCCAGAATCAACAAAAGCTTCAACTAATTTTAAACGTTTTACTATTTTTTTACGTTTAACTTCAGATTTAACTGTAGATAATTCTGAACGTAATAAAGATTTTTCTTCTTTAAGATCAATAGAACGTAATAAATTTCTAATAGCTTCCGCACCAATCTCTGCTGCAAATGCATCAGAACCATATTCGTCTTGCGCTTTTAAGAATTGATCTTCGCCTAGTAATTGTCCTTTTTTAAATGGAGACAATCCAGGATCTGTTACCACAAAAGATTCAAAATACAATACCTTTTCAACTTCTTTTAAAGTCATATCTAATAAAGTAGAAATTCTAGATGGTAATGATTTTAAGAACCAAATATGAGCAACAGGAGCTGCAAGCTCTATATGTCCCATTCTTTCTCTTCTTACTTTTGAGGTAGTAACTTCAACACCGCATTTTTCGCAAACTATGCCGCGATATTTCATACGTTTGTATTTACCACATAGACATTCGTAGTCTTTCACTGGACCAAAAATACGAGCACAAAATAAACCATCTTTTTCTGGTTTAAAAGTACGGTAATTAATAGTTTCAGGTTTTTTGACCTCTCCATAAGACCAAGACCTTATTTTGTCTGGACTTGCAATCATAATTTTTATTTGATCAAAAGCCTGTGCACCACCAATTTGACCAAAGTAATCCGCAAGTTCTCTCATGAATCACACTCCCTATCTATGAAATAAATTTTTTATTTTAAAGTTAATATTAATCAATTTTATTAATTATAAGTCACGCATAATTACTGTAATTAAGCTGCATCAGCGTCAACATCGCCATCTGCATTATCTTGATCATCAGCACCTTGTTGTAAAGTGACATTCAAACATAATGAACGTAACTCTTTAATCATAACATGGAATGACTCAGGTATACCACACTCAAAACTATGATCACCTCTTACTACTGATTCATACATTTTAATCCTACCAGTTACATCGTCTGATTTAACTGTTAGCATTTCTTGTAGTGTATAAGAAGCACCATAAGCTTGTAATGCCCAACATTCCATCTCTCCAAATCTTTGACCACCGAAGTGCGATTTACCACCGAGAGGCTGCTGTGTAACTAGCGAGTACGGTCCAATTGAACGCGCATGGATTTTATCATCAACTAAGTGATGGAGCTTTAACATATAGATATAACCAACTGTAACTTGACGTTCAAAAGGCTCACCTGTACGACCATCAATTAAAGTTACTTGACCTGACGAATTTAACCCTGCTCTTTCTAAAGATCTAACAATATCACTTTCTTTAGCGCCATCAAATACTGGCGTTGCAAAAGGAATACCTAATTTTAGATTTTGTGCAAGTTCAGTAAGTTCAGAAATATCCATACTAGCTAATTCTTTGCCAATTTCTTTATCGTCATAAACTTCGGCGATATTTTTTCTTAAAAGATCAACATCAAAATTAGCATTATAAGCATCTAGCGCTGCGGTTACTTGTTTACCAAGACCTGCGGCTGCCCAACCTAAATGGGTTTCCAAAATCTGTCCAACGTTCATCCTTGACGGCACCCCTAAAGGATTTAAAACCACGTCAACATGAGTTCCATCTTCTAAATAAGGCATATCTTCAATTGGTAATATTCTTGAAATCACCCCTTTATTTCCATGGCGTCCCGCCATTTTATCTCCAGGTTGTAATTTTCTTTTTACCGCAATAAATACTTTAACAACTTTTAAAGCACCTTGTTGTAAATCATCACCAGATTGTAGTTTCTCAACTTTACTTTCATAACGTTCATTAGCAGCTTTATTTACTGAATCTAACTGTTTATGCAACTTCTCCATTTCGTCCATTGCTTTTTGGTTAGTCAGTACAAATTGCCATAATAAACGATTAGGCGTTTTGTCTAAATTTTCATCAGCAATTTTACCTTTTTTGAAACCTTCAGGTCCAGATTTAGCTTCTTTGCCAGATAATAACTTCCGTAATCTCTTATAGATATCACCATGTAGGATTAAAAGTTCATCATCTCTATCTTTAGCTAAACGCTCAACTTCCTGTTGCTCAATTGCCATTGCTCTTTCGTCTTTTTCAATACCACGACGTGAGAACACTCTAACTTCAACAACAGTACCTTGAACTCCAGGTGGAACACGTAGAGATGAATCTCTAACATCAGAGGCTTTTTCACCAAAGATTGCTCTTAATAGTTTTTCTTCCGGAGTCATTGGAGATTCGCTTTTTGGCGTAACTTTACCGACTAAAATATCGCCAGATAAAACTTCAGCACCAACATGGACAATACCAATTTCGTCAAGTTGTTTTAAACTATCTTCACCGACATTAGGAATATCACGAGTAATCTCTTCAGGTCCTAAACGTGTATCTCTTGCTACAACTTCAAATTGCTCAATATGCACTGAAGTAAATACGTCATCTTTAACTATTCTTTCGGAGATTAGAATTGAATCCTCGAAATTGTAACCATTCCACGGCACGAATGCCACTAGAACGTTACGACCAAGAGCTAATTCACCAAGATCAGTGCTTGGACCATCACCAATAATATCGCCTTTTCTAACTATATCGCCAGATTTAACAATAGGTCTTTGGTTGATACAAGTATCTTGGTTAGTTCTTTGATATTTAAGCAGATTATAAATATCAACACCCAAAGCATCACTGCTATCTTCAGAATCTTCAGTAGCTCTAACTACGATACGAGTTGAATCAACTTGATCAACAATACCATCACGTCTACAAACCACGGCAACACCAGAATCACGAGCAACAGCAGCTTCTATTCCAGTACCCACAAGCGGAGCGCTTGAACGTAACAATGGAACAGCTTGTCTTTGCATGTTCGATCCCATTAGGGCACGGTTAGCATCGTCATTTTCTAAGAATGGAATTAAAGAAGCCGCTACAGAAACTAACTGCATTGGCGATACGTCCATAAGATCGATTTCGCTTGGTTTAGCCAAAATAAACTCACCGTTACATCTTGAAGATACTAAACTTGCTACGAATTTTTGATCTTTAGTAAGCTCAAGATTCGATTGCGCTATAGTATATTTACCTTCTTCAATTGCTGAAAGATAAATTACTTCTTTAGTAACCACACCATCTTTAACTTTACGATACGGAGTTTCAATAAAACCATATTTATTAATATTTGCATAAGTTGCCAAACTATTGATCAATCCAATATTCGGTCCCTCAGGAGTTTCAATTGGACAAATACGACCATAATGAGTTGTATGTACGTCACGTACTTCAAAACCTGCACGCTCTCTAGTTAAACCACCAGGTCCTAAAGCCGACAATCTTCTTTTATGAGTAATCTCAGCTAAAGGATTAGTTTGATCCATAAATTGTGATAATTGCGAAGAACCAAAAAACTCTCTTAAAACTGCAACTAAAATTTTAGCATTTACCAAATCATGAGGCATAACAGTATCAATTTCTACCGCACTCATTCTTTCAATAATTGCCCTTTCCATCCGGACTAAACCAATTCTGAATTGATTTTCAATCAATTCACCAACTGAACGTACCCTTCTATTGCCTAAATGGTCGATATCATCGATCTCACCTTGACCATCTTTAAGCGCAACGATAGTCTTAATAACGCCAAGAATATCTTGTTTAGTTAAAACACCAACTTCTTCAGCTATATCTGTACCTAAACGAGCATTAATTTTTACCCGACCAACCGCAGATAAATCATAACGTTCAGCTTCGAAGAACATACTGTTAAATAAGTTTTTCGCAGCTTCAACAGTTGTTGGCTCACCAGGACGCATAACTTTGTAAATTTCTAAAAATGCTTCATCTGACGTCGTATTTTTATCTAATACTAAACTATTTCTAATGTAAGGTCCCATAGAGGCATAGTCAACATCGAGAACTTTTATTTCTTTAAGTTGATTATCAGTAATTATACCTAAAACATTTTCGGTAATTTCATCACCAGCATGAAGTAAAACTTCACCACTGCTTGGATCAATAACATCAACTGCTAAAAATTTACCAATTAAATCTTCATCTTGAATTAATTGTTTATCTAGCTTGTCTTTTGATAAATCTTTAATTGTTTTTGCTGTTACTTTTAAGCCTTCTTCAAGCACTACTTTTCCAGTGTTAGCATCAACTATATTTTTGCTTAAACGTTGACCTTTATATTTTTCAATATTTAAAGGTGCAATCCAGCCATTTTTATGTTTTTTATAAATAACTTGTTTATAGAAAGTATCTAAAACTTCTTGAGTGCTCATCTCTAAAGCACGAAGTAAAGTAGATATTAAAATTTTTCTTCTTCTATCAATTCTAAAATAAACTAAATCTTTTGAATCAAATTCAAAATCAAGCCAAGAACCTCTATAAGGTATAATTCTTGCAGAAAATAAAAATTTTCCAGAACTATGGGTTTTACCTTTATCGTGATCAAAAAATACTCCAGGTGAACGGTGCATTTGCGAAACAACCACCCGTTCAGTACCGTTAATAATAAAAGTACCATTTTCGGTCATTAGTGGCACGTCACTAACATAAACATCTTGTTCTTTTATGCCTTTAATTTCTCTAGAACCAGTATCTGGATCTATATCCCAAACAATCAGACGTAAAGTAACTTTTAAAGGAGCAGCAAAGTTAATACCTCTTTGTCTACATTCTTCAACATCATATTTTGGCTTATCAAAATTATATTTAATATATTCAAGAGTAGCGGTATTTGCTAAGTCGGTAATTGGGAAAACCGATTTAAGCGCCGCATGTAGTCCTACGTTAGCTCTTTCTTCAGCTACTACATTCATTTGCAAAAAAGATTCATAAGAATTTTTCTGAATATGAATAAGATTTGGCATCTCTGTTACTTTTGGCACTCGTCCAAAACTTTTACGAATACGTTTTCTGGCTGTAAAAGAGTATAACATATAACTCCACTATAAATTTGAAATTTACAAAAATAAAAAAGAACAAAATTCAAAAACTAAAGAAATCTGGGCGTACCAAATATAACTTTAAGTTCCGCAATTTATAGAAATTTAAATCTAAACCGACTAATCTAGGGGACGAAATAGAATCATCCGTCCCCTTAAGAAAATCAATAGCCAATTTATATTAAAAACTAGTATTAGCAACAAAACTATTTCAAGTCTACTTTTGCACCAGCAGCTTCTAATTTTTTCTTCATTTCTTCTGCGTCTTTTTTATTCACGCCATCTTTAACTGTTTTTGGAGCACCCTCAACAAGATCTTTAGCTTCTTTTAAGCCTAATCCAGTTATTGCACGGACCTCTTTAATAACGTTAATTTTATTTGCACCGGCATCTGCAAGAACAACTGTAAACTCAGTTTTTTCTTCAGCTGCTGGAGCTGCGGCACCTGCTGCTGCAGCAACTGCTACAGGAGCTGCGGCAGATACGCCCCATTTTTCTTCTAGTAATTTAGAAAGCTCTGAAGCCTCTATTACTGTTAAAGTAGAAAGTTCGTCAACTATTTTCGCTAAATTAGCCATTTTTAATTCCTCTTAACCATTAATAAAACAATAAAATTATAGTAATCACCAAAGCTTTAAACTAATAAATAATTACTCTTCTTTATTAGAGTAAGCATTGATAACTCCAGCTACTTGCCTTGCAGGCGCCTTAAGCACACCAGCAATTCGCTGTGCTGGGGTACTGATAATACCAACCAGCCTTGCCCTCAACTCATCAAGCGAAGGCAATTTTGCAAGTGATTCCACTCTAGCCGGATTCATTTCCTGACCCAATATGGAGCCACCTAAGATAATAAGTTTTTCATTATCTTTTGCAAATTCTACAACAACCTTTGCCGCTGCAACTGGATCACTTGAAAAAGCAATCGCAGTAGGACCAACAAATCTTTTAGCTAATTCACTATAAACTGTACCTTCAGCAGCTATTTTTGCTAGTTTATTTTTAACTACCAAAAATGACGCACCAGCTTTAGTAGCACGTTTACGTAAATTAGTCATTTGCTGCACTGTTAAACCAGAATAATGCGTCAGTACTACTACTTCAGCTTCAGTCAAATATTTATTTAACATTTCAACATTTTGTTTTTTTTGTAATCTATCCACTTGATCTAACTCCTAAATATTTATTACGCAGCGGCTGCAGCTGAAGATAAATTAGAAGAATCTAATTTTATACCAACACCCATAGTCGAGCTTAAACTTATACGTTTAATATAATTACCTTTAACACCTGTCGGCTTTGCATTTTGTATTGCTTGAATAAAAAATAATATATTTTCTAAAATAGCACTATCTGCAAATGATAATTTGCCAACACCAGCATGAATTATACCAAATTTATCAGCTTTATATTCAACCTGACCACCTTTAGCATCTTTTACTGCCTTAGCTATATCATTAGTCACTGTACCTAATTTTGGATTAGGCATAAGACCTTTTGGCCCAAGAATCCTAGCTACTTGTCCAATTTTTGCCATCATGTCAGGAGTTGCAATAACCCGGTCAAAATTAATTTTACCAGCTTTTACTTCTTCGATAAAATCATCATCTCCAACAATATCAGCACCAGCTTTTTTAGCTTCGTCAGCTTTTAAACCTTTAGCAAATACAGCAACTCTTACAGTTTTGCCAGTTCCATTTGGTAAAGACAATAATCCTCTTACCATTTGGTCAGCATGCCTAGGATCTACACCTAAATTCATATAAACCTCAACAGTTTGATCAAACTTAGTTGCAGTACCTGATTTTAGTAGAACAAGAGCCTCATCAACTGAGTAAGCTTTTTCTCTATCAAGCTTTTCATAAGCTGCTTTTAATCTTTTACCAAGTTTCGCCATTTGCTATATTCCTTTAACTATATTCTTTAAATATTCTTTAAATTTATCTATATATTTCTATATATTAATTTGATTACTTACTTCTCATCATTAACAACTTCAAGTCCCATTGAACGGGCAGTTCCTGCAAGCATACTAAGCGCCGCATCAATGTCCGAAGCATTCATATCAACTATTTTTTGCTCAGCAATCTTTCTTAATTGTGAATGAGTAATTTTTCCAACATTAACTTTACCAGTTTCTTTAGAACCACTTTTAATATTTGCGGCTTCTTTAATCCAATATGAAGATGGCGGAGTTTTTGTTTCAATAGAAAAACTTTTATCTACATAAACCGTAATAATAACTGGAATTGGTGATCCCGGCTTCATACTTTGAGTTTTAGCATTAAATTGCTTACAAAACTCCATAATGTTAACACCTCTTTGTCCTAAAGCAGGTCCTACTGGGGGAGCTGGATTCGCTTGTCCTGCTGGAACTTGTAACTTAACATAAGTTTGTATTTTCTTCTTCATTTTTTTTAATCACCTTCAACTTGAATTAGCTTTAAAAATTAATATTAACTTAAATTAGATCCTAAAATTAGGCAACGATCATTATTCTTTTTCTACTTGAGCAAATTCAAGCTCAACCGGAGTACTTCTACCAAATATAGAAACTGAAACTTTTAATCTTGCTTTCTCTTCATCAACCGCCTCAACTACACCAACAAAAGATTCAAAAGGACCGTCGATAATTCTAACTGTTTCACCCATTTCAAAAGAAACAATATGTTTAGGCTTATCAACACCCTCTTTCATTTGTCTTAAAATTCTAGTTATCTCTGCCTCTGAAATTTCTTGTGGTCTACCTTTACTACCCAAAAAACCATTAACTTTTGGCACAGATTTAATAATTTGCCAGGATTTATCATCCATTTGCATTTTAATCAAGATATATCCAGGGAAAAATTTACGCTCTGTATTTACTTTTTTTCCTTTTTTAACTTCAACAATAGCTTCAACTGGCACGATCATCTCTTGGATGCGCTCCATTATACCACCACGTTCAGCAGCCTCTTTAACTGCCTGAGCAACTTTTTTTTCATGGCCAGAATGCGCCTGTAATATATACCAGCTAAATATCAATTTATATACTCCTAAAACCTAAGACTGCTTCAATAACATTAAAAATAACTATATCAGCTAGCCAGAAAAATCCCGCTGCAACTAAAATCATAACTAGAACTATAGCTGCAGAAGACAAAGTATCACGTCTAGTACCCCAAGTTACCTTTAAAGCTTCTTGTTTAACCTGACGAAAAAAATCTAATGGTGATGTTTTACTCATTTTTTTTCAAAAATCAACAATTTCTATACAAAATTAAACAAAATAGTTAAATAAGTACTCTAAGAGCTTATATTAACCGATAATTTACTCTAACATCAATTTAAGCTTACGCAAAAATAAACATCAAATTCCTTCTAATCTCCTTCCATCCTTTTTCAAGAATGGCAGGAGCGAGAGGCATCGAACCCCCAACCCCCGGTATTGGAGACCGGTGCGATACCAAATTAGATACTCTCGTAAAGAAAAATTATAAATAATTTATTAAAGAGTAGGACTGAAACTAGATAAAATAACTAGTCTCAAAACCCAATAATATTTCTAATTACTGAACAATTTTTGTAACAACACCAGCACCAACTGTTCTACCACCTTCACGGATCGCAAAACGTAAACCTTCAGTCATTGCGATTGGCGCAATTAAAACAACGGTCAATTTTGCATTATCTCCAGGCATAATCATCTCAACACCATCTGGTAATATAATTTCACCAGTTACGTCTGTTGTTCTGAAATAGAATTGTGGGCGATATTTAGCAAAGAACGGAGTATGTCTACCACCTTCTTCTTTACTTAATACGTAAACTTCAGCTTCAAATTTCACGTGCGGAGTAATTGAACCAGGTTTCGCCAAAACTTGACCACGTTCAACTTCTTCTCTTT
>CAYZBM010000043.1:0-17389 GCA_964476705.1 uncultured Rickettsiales bacterium
AAAGAATTTATTATATATGTATTTTACTGTCAATTCTTTCTTAATCTACTATATTTTTGAATGTTAAGGCTTTAAGAGCTTTAGCTTATAATAAGAATTATAAATTAATATTAAAATAAAGAGTTTTTTATGGCTTTAGAGAGAGTTGAAAGATTAAGAGAATTTAAGAAAGAATTAGAAAAACATATTGCTGTAGATGTTCTAAGAAAATTAATACCAGTTATTGAGGCTAATAAAGAATATAATAAGAAGGAATCATCTAATCTTTTAGAGAAGCTGAAAACACAAGAAGACGGTCTTAAAAAACTTACAATTATGGCCGAAGAAGTAAGAAGAAGTTCAAATAATAATTTAGGAGCTACAATATTAAGATCACATAAATACGGTGAGGGAATAGAAGAATTTATAAATCTTTTTTTGCAAGAAAAATCAAGAGAATTAAAGTCTGATTTTGAGGGATTATTATTAGAAATAAAACCTATGATAGATCCTGATAATAAATCTCCTAAAAAGAAATATAATTATCCTGAAGATTTATCTATTATACATTTTGCTGTTGAACAAATTTTAAAATATGTTGCTAATAGTGAATCTACTAAAGATAAAGAACCGCAGGAAACTTTGCTGCTTCTTAATATTTTTATTGCAATTAATCATCTTAATGATGGTTTAGAATATTTCGCTAATAATTTCTTAGAAAAAACAGAAGATAATATAAAATTATTAACTAAAAATCTAATTGAATTATTTATAGAATTATCTAACTGGATTTTCAACGAGTTTCCAAGAGATAAATATAATATTCCCGATGGGATAGAGCTTGCAATTTTAGATAAAATTGCAAAAGGATGTAAACAAATTAATAAATTTACGCTTGATGAGCGTTATAAGGGAAATCTTGCTTCTATTCATCAGTTAGGTGTTGTTAGATCTAATAAATTCTTAAATAGAGAATTATCAACTTTACTTCCCAAACCTATAGCTGAAGTTCTTTCTTCATTGAAGGAAGTAACTTCGTCTTCATCAAGTGACAGTAATAGAATTGAGGATTTAAATGCCTGTTTAGTAAGTATCCAAGGAAAATTAAAAGAACCAAGTTTTGAAAATTTAAGTAACAATGAAAAACTTGTAGTTCATATTTTATATCTTACTAAAACTATAAGAATTATAAAAGAAATTGTAGCTTTAGAATTAGAAAAAACTAAATCTACTCCAGAGGAAATATTAAAAAAATTATTAGGCGACCAAACTGTTTATAAATATATTATAGATAACATTAAAGCAGAATTGGACTTAATTGTAACATATACGGATCTTTATGATTTTACAAGATTCTGTGATGGGTTAAATATATTATATAATAGAATTGTATCTAATGATAATCCATTATCGACACAACAAGATCATATTACTAAAAGCAGAATAGCTTTAAATCTGTTTCAGGAGGTTGATAATTTTTTTAATAATTATTGTCAAAAAGTAAGAGATAATAGAAAAGATGGAGTTTTAGTATCAATTAAAGAATTTGGAATATATTGGAATATATTATTAGATAAATTTTCTTCTGATTTATGGGTTTTTAGATTAGAAGTAGAAGAATCAAGAGAGTTATTTCTTGGACATTTCTCAGAAATTAAAAGAGAGAGTGAAAAGCCTACAGAAAAGACAGTTAAATATAGTGCAAGAAAATTATTAATAGAAGAAGGAAGAGATGCTGCTAAAAACCAAAGAACTCAAAGAAAAAATCAAAAAAGAAGACAAAAATCTAAAGAAACCGCAGCCCAAGCAGCCCAAGTAAAACATGAAGAAAAAGTAAAACAAAAGCAAGAAGAAGAAACGCAACAAGCAGAAGCGCGCGCCGCTGATCCAGATAGAGATAAAACAGCAGATGAAATAGCAGCTGAAGGTAATAGTAGGGTAGATCTGGAAGCTGCTAAAGATGCTTTTTTGGAAAAATTACCAAAATTACTACCTAATAAGGAATATTTTATGACTGGAGATGAGCAAAAATTTGGTGTTAGTAATAAGGGTAGAGAAATAAAAATTAAAACTTTTAATCATACTCAAAAAGAGGATTTTTTAAAAAAACTTCATGAAGAAGCAAAAGATATAGCTAAAAAATTTGAACCAGATTTAGAAGAAGGGTTTTGCACTGAAGGTAATAAATTTTTAGCGACTTATTATTTTAATTTAGCGCAGTCATTATGTGATTCTTTAAAATTATTAACAGAAAATCAGCAAAAAGAACATCAAAAAAAAGAACCGCAAACTTATTTTAACCTACTTTTTTGTATTAGTGAGGGCGGGATATTTAAGGATATAAATAAGTTTCTAAATAAATCTTCTGAATATGCAAAAAATAATAATTGTGAAAATGAAATTGAAGTACAGAGCATCCGAGATAATATTCCCCAGCAGAAAGAAAATGCCAAAAAATTGCAGAAAAATTTACTTGGAAAGGTTAAGGAATATTACCAGGAAGAGCAAGCTGCAAGAGAAAAAAAATTAGCAGATGCCGCTGAAAGAAGAAAAAAAGAAGGTAATAATACTGTGGCTCCTAATGCACCTAATCCAAAAACTCTTTTATTTCAAAAAATGCGGGAGATGATTAATGATTTAGCTGAAAAACTTGGTGAGACTCCATTACCTGCTGCTACTACTCATGCCAAAACAAGAAATGATGATAGTGAATATAGACAAGTTAGAGATAACACTCCTGAGTTTGAGACCGGAGGGCAAGAAGCAAATTCGTCATCAGCTACTCCTCCTGGTTCAGCTGAGAATTCAGTTTCTAGAGATGAAGTAGAAGAATCTGAGCCTGTAGATGTAGTTAGTGCTGCGCCCGCAGAACCAGATTTATTGAATAATTACCAAGAAGAACCTACTCATGCAGAACATCCTTATGTAATGGCTCAGGATGTAATGAATCCTCATCAAACGTATCCCTCTATAATGCAACCTTTTCCTCAGCTGCCTCCGATGATGTTCCCCTATGGCCAGCCTTTTACTTATGCTATGGGACCTCAATTTATGCCGTCTATGTTTCCTGGAATTATGCCAGGATTACCACCTCAAAATGGACTTATGTCTGGTTTTTCCGCTCAAGAACCAGAACAGCAACCAGAAGCAGATCAATTAACAGCTGAGCAAAAGGAGGCTTTAGTTGAATCTAGATTAGCAGATATGCAAAAAAAGCAAGTAGGAAATGGAGAAACCCCACCTCTAATTCCAGGTACTGAAGTTAACATAAGTGGAATAAAATATAAGATTATAGCTGGACCTGATAGAGTTGGAGGCGTTAACTTTGTAGAAGTTAATCCTCGGCATACTTCAGCTAATCAATCTGGCGAAGAAACACGACCTGAACCTAGAGAAAGAAAGCCTCTAACAATTACTGATTCAGCTAGCGGACGTCCAGTTGTAATAACTTCAGTTACAGCAAGCTCTGCAAGTGCGGCAGCAAATACAGGTTCTGGAGGAGAGATAGATAAGGGTGGTCCTGGAGCTTTAGATGCAGCTACCGCAAGCTCTATGGGACCAGATAGAAACTTCAGATGTAGTGATGACTAAAAATTAAAAAATACTTTTATTTTAAGTTGATAATAAATAATTTCTTTTAGAAATATAGCTTATGCCGATACCTAAAAAAATAACAAAAGCAGTAAAAAAAAACTTACCTTCAGTGCTTAAATTATCTTTTGCTGACTTACAAAGAGAAAGAGAAGCATTAGCAGTTGGGATGAGAGATCAATCTACTTACTCTAGGCTGTTATTAGATTCTTTTCTTCAAGGTAATATAAGTGAGGAGGAAAAACAAATAAAACTAGAAATAGTTCATATAGGACATTTATTTGCTTTACGAACTAATGTAAATGAGGGTGAGAAAAAAATTGATATACCAGATAATGTTGCAGCTAAAAATAAGGAAAAAGCTAGATATTTTTTAGATCAAATGTGTGAAGAATATAATAGAGATGAAAAATCTGGTGCGCTGTTAACGGGTTTATTTGTTTGGTATGGTATAGTTGCTTTAAATTATTTAATGGTAGATTTTCAAAAAGCAGCTAAAGTAGATAAAGATTTTAAATTATTATCTATCGAGCTGATAGTTTTTTTATCTTATTTTTTAGAACAAAATATATATTTACTTAATTCTTTTGAAGTAAAAATTATAGATCTTTTTTTCTTTAAATTAAAAGGCCAGAGTGGAGTTTTTGATGTTGGATATAAAAATTTTGCTTATGCAAGAAATAATAAAGCAAATGATTTTACTAGAACTGCGAAGGCTATGGCTTCCTTTTTTGTTAAAGCACAAAGTTTTACTAATGAGTTAGAACCAAAGAATTTTAAATATAATCAAGAACTTTTGAGTAGATTTTTAAATAGTATAAAAGATCTTTTAAATACAAATGGAATATTAAGCGAACAAGTAGATCGAAAAGATTTAGAAAATTGTAGATTTAGAGTTGTTCTAGCTCTTAGATTAATAGATATGGTAGTTTTACCGGCGTTAAAGATTTATGTCGAAGTAAATAAAGAAAATAATCCGGAAAATGATATTTATAAAATTTTAGGGGATGATGAAAAATCTATTTTTAATTACTTACAAAGAATTATAATTAATGCTTTGAATAATATTTCCGCCAATATAGAATATGATGCAGAAAAAGGGCTAAAGAAGCTTTCATCACATGTAGATTCATATATGTTGCAATATATTCCTTCTACGCAAAAATCTATAGAAGGGGAGTCATCTCCTAGATTAGCTCTTACATTGCCTAATATGCGATCCTCAGCGTTGTCTACTGCGTCATCTTCTGTATTACTTCCTATTCTTGCTGTTTTTAATGACTTACAAAATTCTCTTGTTTCAAATAAAGATGAAGATAATAAAGATGATTTAGAAAAAACGCTATTTCTTCTAAATATACAAAATACTTTTCTAGAAAAATCTTTTTCAGAACCTATTAATCTAAGAATGCAAGCAAACCCAGATTTTGCTCTTGGAAAAATGCTTGGAGACATAGAGCTCCAAATTAAGATTGTAAACAGGCAATTAGAACAGGTTCAAGAAAGAATTAAAGCAATAGAAGAGAAAGAACAAAGATTATTAGAGCAAGAAAAAAATAGAAATGACAAAGAATTTCAAACAAAAAAAACTATTTCTGAAAGAGTCTATGATGATTTAATGGCAGAATGTACTCTAAATGAAGAAGAGAAAGAAATTAAAGAAGATAATCTTAAAGCAGAAAGAGCATTAAAAGAAGCAATAAAAGCCGCAAAAAGAGAAAAGAAGCATGCTGAAACTGTAGCAGAAAAACAAGCTAAAGAATTAGCAAAAGAGCAAAAAAAATCAGAAGAAACAGAACAAACAGCTAAAGTTAAAGAAACTAGTGTTAGAAAAGATTCTGAAGGAGCAAAAGATTTATTACTGAAGAAAATATCTGAGTTACCTACTACCCACAAATTATTTTTAAGAAAAGATGATCCAATAATAGGTTATGATCGTGGGCAACAAGTTAGTAAAAGCTGTTTAATATTTGATTCTAAATATAAAGATGATATTTGGCAAAAAATAAAAGAGGAAATTACTGGTTTATCTAAGTATTTAGAAGCAAAGGAGCAAAAACTATTTAAACTTCAGTGTGATTATACTATGGCTGCAGCTTTTCTTGCTGCACTGGAAATCAAGGAAAGATTAGGTTATCTTTCTGTAATATCTTATGCAGATAATGTATTTTCTTTGATAAATGAATTTTATTCAAAAGTAGAGCAATATTTACTTCAAAAAGAAATAGATATAGATGAAGTTATAAGAGATAGTTTTAAAACGGCGATTAAGTCAGGAAGAGAGCGTTTAGAAACATTAGAGCGTAATATTTTAGAGAAAGCTAAAGAGCATTATGAAAAAGAATGTGCAGCCGCAACAGCAGCAATACGACGTAATATAGCAAATGGTAAAGAAAGATCTAATAATGGACCAAGTGTTAGAACTATAGAGCGACGGAGATTGCACAACTCAATATCAACTTTTTCAAAGAAATTAGCTGTAAAATTAGACTTACCTGTGGTTACTTATAAAAATACTCTTAGATTTATGAGAACCACTAATTCTGCCACTGCACAATCAGGCTCTATGGGTCACTTCAATCCCCAACCACATCCAGAATTTAATCCAGCTAACTTTCCAGAGTTAGGAAATGCAAATTTTGCTGGTAGTTCAAATACTACTAATTTTCAAAGTACTGCTGAAAGAAAAATAACAACAGGAGCTGTAGCTACTAATGAAGATATGAATCCTGAATTATATTGCGAAATAGGCATAGAGCATTTTCCTGATGAGAATAGATATTTATTATCTACAGAATATTCAGGACAAGAAATATCCACAAATTTCCATTATAAGAGTCTTGAAGATGAAGTGATATTAAAATCTTCTGAAGGCGAGGATATTATTTTAACTATAGAGAAGTTTTTGGAAGGTGATTTAGGTAGGGATGAAAATGATATAAATACTCCTATAGATATTAGCAGAAAAAATTCATTACATCAGTTGATTATTAGTAATGCAAATAGAAATTGTTTTGCTATTGGTACCAATGCTTATGTCGAATCTAAAAGTTCTAGAATATTTAATTATAAATATATGGGCCCTATTAATTATATTGCACCTGGTCCAATGTATCCTGGATCTTTAGCCTTTGAGCAACAGCAGCAAATGCAGCAAGTAGAGCCTAGTACTTATAATTTTGGTCCACATGTTCCGCCTCCTGGTAGAGCTGTTAAACCTTCCGGTCCATTTCCCAGTGATGCAAATGTAGAAGTTGTAACTATAAGAGGCCAAGAGTCACCAGGAACTAGCAAAAATAGTTCATTTAAGATTACTTATAACGGTAGAAGTTTTATAGTCCCTGAAGATGCTTATGTAGAAATATTAAATATTCCTGGAGAAAATAAATATATTATAAGTACAGATGATTTTGGAGAAAGACTTACAATTAATCTTTATTATAGAGATAGTAATGAGCAATTAAAACTTTCTAGTAATGAATTAGTTAAAATAAGTGATCTCGAGAATGCTAGGGATGAACTAAAAAGTTCCTTATATAAACTTATCCTTAACCTAACTTTAAATGATAAAAAAACTTCTAATATTTATACAAATAATTATTTAGGTGATAGCAAAAAAGATGAAGAAAAGCATACTTATCTGACAGAGCAAGAACTTTTAGCTAGAGCTGAAGCTATCAAGTCTAGGTATGTCAATATATCTGGAGGATTAAAAGATCAATCTGGGCAGGTTTATTTTCAGGCTGGTATACCTAAAAGTTATTTAAATGCACAAGCGGTGATAGCAAGAATTAAAGGTTCTATACCTCAATCATTGGATTCTGGTGGGAATCATGGGAATGCAACATCTACGACCGAACCGCCAGCAAACAATTTAGATGTAGCTACAGCAGTAGCTACCGGAGAGTTATCTAGACCTGGCTCCCCATCAGCCCTAGGCTAAATTTTAATTAGAATTGTAGCAAAATAAGATAATTAATAGGTGACATTTTCTTCCTAATTTGTATATTAGCACACTTATAAATAACTTTAAAAATAGTAAAAAAATGCCAGAATTTGATAAAAGCAAGTTACCAAGTCGTTATATAACCAGCATGCATGGCTGTGAAGGTCGGAGAACCATGCTAGAAAACTTAAAAACTGAGGCCTATCCTGAAGGTTGTGGTCCGGGGTTAGATAATCCGCTAGTCTGTGTGGTGGATACTGGTAATGAATCGGCGCCTTGTAATATTGACTTACCTAAGCAAGCTGGATTTGCTAAAACTGGGGTAAGGCAAGGTGGCGGAACACCTTTCGGCGTTTCAACCATTACTGTAACTGATGGTATAGCTATGGGCCATCAAGGGATGAAATCATCTTTAGTATCGCGTGAAGTTATTGCTGATTCGGTAGAATTATCGGTTCGTGGCCATTGTTATGATGCGATAGTTGGTATTGCAGGTTGTGATAAATCTTTGCCAGGACTTATGATGGCAATGTGCAGGCTTAATGTACCTTCAGTTTTTATGTATGGTGGTTCGATCTTACCTGGGCGTTTTAAAGGTAAAGATGTAACTATTATTGACGTATTTGAAGCGGTAGGTAAATGTGATAATGGTCAAATGAGCCAAGAAGATCTACGCGGAATTACCAAAGCGGCATGCCCGACAGCTGGTGCTTGCGGTGGTCAATATACTGCCAATACTATGGCTTGTGTATCTGAGGCCATTGGCCTTGCGCTTCCTGGATCTGCAGGAGCTCCTGCGCCTTATGAAAGTCGTTATGAATATGCGATAGCCTCAGGTAAAGCAGTAATGGATTGTTTACGTAAAAATATTAGACCTCGGGATATAGTTACTAGAAAATCACTAGAAAATGCCGCAACAATAGTTGCCGCAACCGGAGGCTCTACTAATGCGGCGTTACATTTGCCGGCAATTGCCCATGAATGTGGGATTGATTTTGATCTTCATGATGTTGGTGAAATTTTCAAAAAAACTCCTTATATAGCCGATCTTAAACCGGGCGGAAAATATGTCGCTAAAGATTTATATGAAGTAGGTGGCGTACAAATAATTTTAAAAGAATTATATGATAATGGTTTTATTCATGGTGATTGTTTAACGGTTACTGGCAAAACTATGGCGGAAAATTTAGCTGAAGTAAAATTCCCTGATAATCAAGATGTAGTTTATAGAGTTAAAAATCCTTTGTCTAAAAATGGGGGAGTGGTAACTTTAAAAGGTAATTTAGCGCCACAAGGTGCAATAGTTAAGATAGCGGGAATGAAAAATCTTAAACATACAGGTCCTGCTTTATGTTTTGACTGTGAAGAAGATGCTTTTAAAGCGGTGCAAAATCACCAATATAAAGAAGGTGATGTTTTTGTAATTCGTTATGAAGGACCAAAAGGTGGCCCTGGTATGCGTGAGATGCTAGCAACTACAGCTGCGCTTTATGGCCAAGGTATGGGTGAAAAAGTTGCACTTATTACTGACGGTAGATTCTCCGGTGGAACTCGTGGTTTTTGTATCGGGCATATTGGACCGGAAGCACAAGATGGCGGACCTATAGCTTTGCTTAATAATGGTGATATAATTACTATTGATGCTTTAAAAGGTACTATAGATGTAGCCCTAAGTGCTGAGGAATTAGCAGAGCGGCGCAAAAAATGGCGTCAGCGAGAAAATGCTTATCAATCAGGTGCGCTTTGGAAATACGCACAGCTCGTTGGCCCTGCAGAAAAAGGGGCAGTGACTCATGGTGGTGCTAAGACCGAGAAATCTGTTTATGCTGATGTGTAGGAGTGGTATATAATCAGCCCCTTACTTCCCTGCATTATCCAGCATCAATTGAAGATTATTAAATAACTCTTCTCTTTTTGCTTTTTCCTCAGGAGTTTCATTAGGTAAAACTGGTGCCGCTTTTTGAGTTGGAGCTGAAGCTGTAGGAGAAGAAGATGTCGGAGCTATAGATTTAGTAGCCTCTGGCGGAATAATTGTAGTAGCTCCTGCTGGTAGCTCTGGAATTTCATCGGATAATTCTGGTAAAGTAGGTGCTATCGGCAGAATATTATCAGATTCTTTTTCTTTTGGTGAATCATTTTTTTGTGTATTTACTGCTGGCGTCTCTTCTTTTGCTGGAGCGATAGGCGTAGCTGCAGATTTATTATCTGTTTTTCCTTGTGGCAATTTTACTGCAGGCTTTGCTCCAGTTTTATTTTGATCTCCTGTTGGTGTTACCATTGGCGTAAATAAGTTAGCCGGTTCAGGAATTGGCGCTTCCTCGTTTTTCATATCTTTATCAATGGCGGCTTTATGCTTAGCGTTTAGTTCTTTTAGCTGACCTGGATTTTTTATAGTTTGGTTAATAGGAGATTTTTTTACTTTAGTTTTATCTGTTTTATTTTCTATATTTTTAGGAATTATAGTAGTAGTGGGAGCTGTAGTTTTTACTGGCCGAGATTTTAGATTGTTTGTAATTCTTTCATTAAGTGGTAAGCCCGATACGTAACTATCTTCTGGATTAATAGTTTTTACTTCACTAGCCTGTACATCGCGTATATAACGATTTTTAAGTTTTTCAGGTCTTCCATAAATACTAAATTCTGTACTTTTATTTTGAATTAATTTGGCAATATCTTTAAATCCCCTTGCTAGAGCTATTTGTACAGAATTAAATCCATTAATATTTTGTCGATCAGGATCAGCATTGGCATTTAGTAAGAAAATAACAATATCTTTATTCCCGCTATAGGCTGCCAGCATTAATGGAGTATGGCCAGCATCATTTGCAATTTCGGTATCGGCTCCGCGTTCTAATAATCTTCTAACTATTTCAGCAATATTATTTTTAACTGCTAAATGTAAACTAGTATTACCTTTAGTTAGTTTTTCATTTACATCTTTTATTTTGTCAATAAATTGTCCCATAATAATTGGATTTTTAACTTTAGCTAAAGAGTCAGCAATAGTTGAGGTGGTTTTAGTTATACGGCTTGGATCAGCACCGCGTAATAATAATTCTCGTGTTATATCAGGCCTGGATAATTGTGCGGCTAAATATAAAGGAGTAAAGCCATTAGCATTTACTATATTAGGATTAGCGCCCATATATAATAAACTAGTTGCTGAGTCTAAATTGCCGGCCATAATTGCATAAATTAAAGCAGTATTTCCACGGTTATCCATAACATCAACATCGTCAAAATAATTGACTAAAGTTTTTACTACATCAATTCGACCTTGTGCGGCACTGCTAAATAAAACAGTTTTATATTCTTCAACATAATAAGCTTTTGGCAAGTGACTATTTTTTTGGTCATATTCTTTGCGGCTTATATCTGGTGATAATATTTCAGTTTTGTAATTTACATTAGGTTTTTTAGTTGGAATAAATTTAGTATTTTCTTTCGGTTTTCTTTTTTGGCCCTCTTGCTGGTTATCTTTATTTTGGTTGCTATAAGGAATGTTATGCGGATTTTTTATCTGTTTTCCTGGGATTAATATTACTGGCTGAACATTATCAATTTTTTCTTTATCGTCTTTAGGATTTTGAACTAATATGTTTTTTAAATATAATTTAGGTAACGCAAATTTAGGTTTACCATCGTCAGTTTCTGGCTGTAATACTGAACTGTTAGTTCGAGGATTAAAATTTTCAGGAGGCGTTGCTGCAACCCCAGTAGAAGTACTTCCTTCAACAGGAAGAGCTTTAAGTGGTTCTGTACTATATTCAGGTTGTGGAGGAGCGCTTACTGTAGGTGTTGGGGCCGCAGTTGTAGCTTTATTTGTAACTGGAGACTCTGCAAGCGGTGGCGGAGGGGCGGCAAGTACAGGTGCTGGTTGATCTGTTTTATCTAAACTTTGAGTAGGTGGTGTAGTTAGTGGCGGTGGAGGTGCTGCTTCTTTATTTTGGTCAGCAAGCTGATTATATTCTAAAATATAATCACTAGATCCCGAATATGAATTATGTAAATTTTTAGCTTTTTGCAATATTCCAGGTAGGCTAGCTGTGTCTTCGATGTTATTATCCAGATCATTTTCTGCGGCTAATGCTTGCGAGGTAAGCAAATGCCATATAAAAGCAGGAACCAAAAAACATGCGGCAAAATCTTTTAACACAGCAAAAACAAATCCTATTTAGTTGGTTGTGAAAAAGTTTTTTTGTTAAAAAAACTTTTTTTCCAGTAGTATATGTAGTCTATAATTCTTGGGAACGGCCCTGCGCATTATAGACAAATCAAAAAATGAACACTGGTTCATTTTTTATTTAATTAACAAAAAATTTGCCAGTGCAAATTTTTGAGATTTATAATCTATACGAAGGGCCGCTCCCAAGCATAGATTATTCATTAATTACTTTAAAAAATATCGTAAGATGTTTTTTCATAAATACTATTATCTAATGCTTAAACCTATAAAAGAAGAAGCAGTTTTAAACTGCGTATTCTTTTACCAATTGTTTTATCTCTTTTTCTACTAGTTTTTCTACTATAGTAGGTAAATTATTATTCATCCATTCAGTTAATTGTGGAGTTAATATATTTACAACTAAAGACTCAAGACTAGGATTGGTCGTAGCTTTCTGTACTTCAGTATTTTTCTTTACTTGCTGACTACTAATCTGGGCAACTAAATTAGCTAAAGCCTGAGAAGTTTTTTTTGCAACTTGCTCATTTAAGAAGCTATTAGGATCAGCTTCTTTTAATCTAGTTTGATTAGCATTAGTATTTTTGTTGTTATTAGCTTTGTCACTGCTTGCGTTATTATTAATTATATTTTGGTAATTATGCTCTACCGGTATTGGAGCTTCACTATATATCGTCTCTGTTATAGTTTCTGAGCTTTGAGTCTTAGCTGTAATGCTTGAATTTTGTAATTTATTTCCTTGCTCATCAACTATTTCAGTTAATTCTAGTATTTCTTCTTCGTTATCTTTTGCGGTATCTTTATAATTTGAATTAAATTCTGAAATAGCTTGCGGATCTTTTATACCAGCAATTACTCCCCGAATTGAAAGTAAAATTTCTTCCATTGAGGGTGAGTCGCTAAGAGTATTTTTTTGTTCTTTGACTGCAGTTGACATTATAAAACTCCTTAAATTCTCCAAATAAAACACTATAACTTTAAGTGCAAAATTCAAGTTATCTACTCTTAAAAGGGATAATCTCAAATTTACAGAAATACTATACAGTGTCAATTAAACAAGCAAGTATAAATTGACTAGAGCTAAGTTAGTTTATATTTGATTGTGCTCATAAGAGCGATGATCGTAAAAAAATCTCTATTTGGGCCTAAAAAATCTAATTATATAATTCTAGAAAAAACTAGGTAAATTTTCTTCAAATAAAATATTTTTTGCGTAAGAATTGTTTTTTTTAGTTAAAATTATGGCTTTGCCCACATTATTTTCTTGTAATATACCGACTAATCTACCACCTTCTGACAGTTGGCTAAGTAAATCTTCGCTTATTTGGTTGACTGATCCGTTTATTATTATCACATCATAAGGTCCGCATTTAGCGTAGCCTTGGCATAGTTCGTTTTTTAAGGTTATAACATTATCAAGATCGTACTTATGTAAGTTATTATGGGCAATAGCGGCAAAACTATTTTCACATTCAACCGCGGTTACCTTGCTTGCCAAGCAAGAAAGCACGGCACTTGAATAGCCAAATAAACAACCAATATCTAAAACTTTATCAGTATTTTTAATCTCAGCTGCTTGTAAAAGTCTGGCAAAACAGCTAGGTGAGAGTAAATAACGATTATGGCCAAATTCAATATGATTATCAATATAAGCGATGCTGGTTAGTTCTTTAGGCAAAAATAAATGCCGGGGAACTTGAGCTAAAGCTGCTATAACTGTAGGGCAGGAAACACCCATAGGTAATACCTGGCCTTTTATCATATTTTGGTGGGCAAGTTGTAGATTCATAAATTAAATATTTAAATGATTTTTTATAATATGACCTTTATATAGTGATTATTTTTTGGTTTGGCAATATGGGAAATTTCTTTAAAAATCTATAACCTTTTGAGCAGTTTTTATTAACTACTCCTATATTCTTTAATATAGACTCTTGCCAATTTAAAAAAAAATTATATAGTGCCTTTCTTGCTTAAGGGTAAAATATCCTCTAAAAAGGGTAAAATCCTAATCATTTGGCCGGGTAGCAAAGTGGTAATGCAGGGGACTGCAAATCCCCTATACGTCGGTTCGATTCCGACCCTGGCCTCCATATGCTCTAATTAAGAGTTAAATGTAGAGTTTTTTACCGCAATTTAATATTCTTTTAATAAGTTAGTTCCGCATTTTTCTAGAGCCCTTTACTTTTAAAATTATGAAGTATATATTTTGGCCTCATAAAACTATTTTACGCTACATAAAATTAATTAAATAAGAGGCTAGGTTAGGCTTGAAAAAGGGTTATCTCAGACTGTTAAAGCTGTCGACTTGCTGCGCTTTTACTGTGCTTGGCATAGCTATGAATTCTTATGCTATTGGCTTTGGTGATCAGTTGGTTGATGCAGTTGATCGGGGTGATCAAAATGCGGTAAGTTCGATAATAAAGGCCAAAAAAACTGCAGATACCGTAGGTGATTTAGGGGTAACTCCTTTAATGCGTGCTGCCTATCGTGGCGATTATGATATCGCAACCTTAATTTTACAGGCTAAGCCTTATATTAATGCAGCAGATGTTGGTGGAGAAACCGCATTACATTTGGCGGCAAGGCGTGGTGATTTAAAATTATCCAGTTTGTTGATCAAAAATGGGGCAAATATAAATATCCAAGACAAAGAAGGTTTTACTCCAATAATGCGGGCTATAATGGCCAAAAATAATGATTTGGTTAAAGAATTTGTAGAATCTGGTGCTGATATAAATTTAAGCAATGATAATGGCGATACAGCTTTAACCCAAAGTTTAAAAATTGGCCAAAATGATGTAATAGATACTATAGCTTTAAGTCCGGCTTTTAAAAAACTATCAAAATCTCAAATTTCTAAAGCTCAGGATGTGGCAAATACTCAGAGTAAAGCTAGTGTTTCTGAGCATTTCTCTCAAATATTAGCAAAAAATACTGAGTCTGCAAAAATAGCTAGTGAAGAAATTAAAGAAAAGAATAAGGAAAAGAATGAGGTCTTGGCACAAAATAAAGCTATAAGTTCTGACTCTACATTAAAAGCAGTAAATGATAAAGATTTGGGAGTTAAAATTGGCAGTATTTCTGATTTAACTTTTAAAATCAGCGCTATAAAATCTAAAGATAATAAAATTGCTGAGACTATAGATGAAGGTTCTGCTAGTAATAGTTCTAATAAAGAAACTTTATTTAGTTCAGCTAATGTCGATAATAAACAAGCCAGTGTTCAATTAAAGCCAACTCCAGTAAAAATAGAAACGGCTGAAATTAAAGATCTGCCGTGGCTTAAAAATAAGCCTAGTAGCTTAGATAGAAATAATACCCAAATAGAATTGGTAAAAACTGCAGGTGAAGTAAAAGAAGTAAAAGAGCTGAATAAAATTGATAGTGAGAATTTAGATTTTCAAGAAATTAAAGATATTGGTTCGCAAAATAGTTATCATAATTTAGTTGCACCAGAGAAAGCTGCAAATATAGAAGCTGATAAAATTGCGGTACCAAAAGCTGAAGCTAAAGAAATAAAAAGAAATATAGTACCTAAAAAAATAGCAAAACCAGTTACAAGCAAAATTGCTAAGACTACTAAAAATAGTGACGCTACTAAAAATCCAATTATAACTGATACTAATAGTAGTATCTATACAGTACAGCTTGGTGTTTTTCCTAGTCAAGATGATGCCTTATTTGTTTGGAATTCTTTAAGTAAAAAAAATAAAGATTTACTAGGAAATTATACGCCAATCCTCAAAAAAATTGGCACCGAGCAAGATAATAATATTTTATATCGCCTGCGTGCGGGTAATTTTGCTGATAAAACTGCAGCTAAAAAATTATGCGGTTCTTTGTTGTCCCGCAATATGGATTGTTTTGTAGTTGAGATGGATAAATCTTTAAGTCAAAATGCTAAAATGGTTATGGGTGAGCTGCATTATGATAAATTAATGCAGGGACAGCAAATTACTACCGACAAAAATTGGTCAAAACAAGCAACTAAAGATACTGATAAGAATGCAGCTATAGAAAATAAAAATCTTGCAATAGTTAAAGATGAAAAAGCTATAGATTTAGCTAAGGCCCGAGAAATCACCCCAATTACGTCGCAAGTGGTAGCTGATAAGCCTAAAGAAGCAAAAGAATTAAAAAAAATAGCTGAAGTTAACTCAGTTCCGGCTGGACAAAATACAAAAATTACTTCAGTTTTAGATAATGCTATATTTATTACTGATGGTTCTTTGCCATGGCTAAAAGATGGTTTAGGTGCGCCGGCTGATCTTGCAGTTGTTCCTACTGCAGCCATTGCTCAAGCAGAAACTAAATCCCCTGTAGCTAAATCTGTGCCAAGTTCAATAGTTTTAGCTAAAGAAAATGGCGTTAAAGATGAGCCTAATTTAGTAGTAGCTAAACAAAATATAGCGAACAGTGATATCGCCAAAAATGAGGCTGCACAAAAAGATAATTCTTTTGCAGATAATTTTGCTTGGCAAAATAAAAATAGTGCAGCTATATCTTCTAGTTCTAGTAATGTTAGTGCAAAAGCAGCTGTAAATAACCCTCCTAAACTACAAGAACATATTTATCAGGATCAGATTAAAACAGCTCCAGGTATAGTTCCTGTACCGGTAGTTGCTGCTAATAATTCTAATAGTAGTCTAGCACCTAAAACTGAGAATTTAAGTGTCACTACTTTAGCTCCGGTCGTGGCAAGTACAAGGCAAAATACAGCTCAAAATAATAATCAGGAAATTCCAGCTTTAAAACCAGAAGCTGCTCTTGAATATCGTGCGGCAAATAATAATGGTAATATTCCGCTTAATGATTTTGATAGTGAATATAAAGATTTCTATCAGGATGTAAAAGAAGATATAAATCATAATGATGGAAAAATGGTTAACAATAAAGCGGTATCTGAGGCAGTTTTAGTTCCAGATAATGCCGCACACACTAGCAATAATTATGTTGCAGGATTAAAATCTAGAGATAATTCTTCTTCAGCAATAGAATCGGGAATTTGGTTAAAAATTGGTAAGTTTAATTCCAGTGATGAGGCTACTGATTATTACACCAGAATGTTTAAATATGATAATGCTTTCTCTCGCATTAAAATGATGTTGATGGAGCCTGAATCAAAATCAGAAGCCACAGTTTTTATGCGCTTAGGGCCAGTTGAGAATTCTGAGATTGCAGCGGTTTGTCAAATAGTTACTGCAAATAATTTAAGTTGTATTCAATATGGGGATAGTAATTTACAAACCAAAAAAGAAGAATCAAAGGAAATATCTTTAAAAGATGTTAATGTGCGAAGACCAGTTAATAATTTAACTGAGCCAGTTGCAAATAATGTTAATTTAAATTGGGTGCAATTAGGTAGTTTTGCCAATAGCTCGGAAGCTGAATATTATTGGATGTTTTTAAGCCAAGATCAAGGTGATATAATATCTAATTTTAGTTATAATTTAAAAGATATCAAAAATGAAGCTTTTGGTCCTGAAGCTAAATTATTACAAATGGGGCCATTCGCGGCTAAAGCTCAAGCCGAATCTGCCTGTGCTGCTCTTAAAAACCGTGGAGTTTCTTGTTTTGTAGAGTAGCTGTTTTTTAAGAGCTAACCTCAGCATTTTTTACTCCCTACCGTCATTAGTCGGTTGTGAAAAAGTGTTTTTTATAAAAAAACACTTTTTCACAACCGACTA